>NZ_CP108352.1:5108854-5409375 GCF_036237275.1 Streptomyces sp. NBC_01353
ACCGGACTACCTTCACCGCGCGGGCATCCTCCCGGAGGGCGAGCCCCTGTTCGACGAGAAGTACGGCACCAAGGGGGTCGCCGACGATGAGATCGCTCTCCCGGACGGTCTGTGCGGCTCTTCCCTGCGGGGTCCCGTCTGGATCTACCACTCCACAAGCGCCACCGGGACCAGCGTCGACGTCATGGTCGAGCGCTCTCCCACGGTCAACGACTACTTCCGACTGCCGGCCCGCGCCGTGGTCACCTACAACCTCTCGTAGCGGACCCGCGCCCTCTTCGTGTTCCTGCCCGGCTACACCCAGGTGTCGAGCCACATCCGATTCCGCCACTGGTCGAGGGTGCCGCGGCGCGGGCACCCGCGCGTAGGTTGGCCGTCTCATCCGACGCACCGCGACGAGGATCAGTCCATGCCCAGCAGCACCAGGATCCGCCTGATCGAGCCCAGCGACGCCGCCCCGATAGCCGCGCATCGGGTGCGGGACTTCGAGGCTTTCCGGCCGTGGGAACCGGCCCAGCCGGCCGACTTCTTCACCCCGGAGGGCCAGGCTGAGCGGATCGACAGCCTGCTGGCCGGATACCGGGCCGGCGCGGTCTGGCCGGGCGTGGTGGTCGCCGACGACCAGGTGATCGGGCAGGTCACCGTCGGAGGCATCCTGCCGCAGCCGCACCTGCGCCGCGGCTCCGTCGGATACTGGATCGCCGGCGTCGCCCAGAATCAAGGGCACGCCGGGCACGCCGTCGGGCTTGTACTCCGGGTGATGACGGACGAACTCGGGTTGCACCGCGCCGAGGCGTCCACCAATCTGGAGAATTTGCCGTCGCAGCGCGTGCTGCGCCGCAACGGGTTCAGCCCGTACGGCGTCGCGCACTCCTCGATCTTTCTCGACGGGAGCTGGCGGGACGGGCTGCTGTGGGAGCGGATCCTCGGCGACTGACTACTGCCCACCTGCCGGTAGGCACTGGAACGCCCCCTCTCCGAGAGGGCGCGGCCGATGGACGCGCCCTCTCGGTGCAATTCCCCAGCTACACCCAGGTGTCCAGCCACATCCGATTCCGCCACTGGTCCATCGGAATCGACGTGCCCGTGTAGATCGGCCAGAAGTAGATGAAATTCCAGACGATGAGAAGAACGAGAACTCCCGCCCCCACCGCCCCGAACGTCCGGCGCCTTTCCGAGGAGCCCGGTGGGCCGATCATCGCGCCGATCATCATGGTCACCGCGAGGCACAGGAACGGCACGAACACCACCGCGTAGAAAAGGAAGATGGTGCGTTCCTGATAGAGGAACCACGGCAGCCAGCCCGCCGCGATTCCGCACGCGATCGCGCCCGCACGCCAGTCCCGGCGGAAGGCCCAGCGCCACAGGATGTACAGGATCGCGAAGCACGCCGCCCACCACAGCAGCGGTGTGCCGAGGGCCAGGACCTCCTGGGCGCACTTCTCCGTCGCGTTCGTGGGGCAGCCCGCCGTGCCCGGTGACGGGGACTCGTAGAAGTACGAGACGGGGCGGCCCAGGACGATCCAGCTCCACGGGTTCGACTCGTACGTGTGCGGCGAGTTCAGCCCCACGTGGAACTTGTAGACCTCGGTCTCGTAGTGCCACAGGCTGCGCAGCCAGTCCGGCAGGAACGCCCACGTTCCGCCGCCGTTCAGCCTGTCCTGCTCCGTCGCCCAGTTGCGGAAGTAGCCCTTGTCCGTGACGATCCAGCCCGTCCACGTGACCAGGTACGTGACGATCGCGACCGGCACCACCGAGACGAACGCCGGGATCAGGTCGCGCTTGATCACCGCGACGTACGGGCGGAACGCGCCGGCCGTACGCCGGGCGCCCACGTCCCACAGGACCGTGAGGAGCCCGAAGGCCACCATCACGTACAGACCGTTCCACTTGGTCGCCGCCGCGAGCCCCAGCGTCACCCCCGCCGCGAGCCGCCACGGCCGCCAGCCGAGCCGCAGGGTCTCCGCGATGTCCGCGTCCGGCCGCAGGACCCCCTCCTCGTCCACGGGCAGGGCACCCGCCAGCCTCCGCCGAGCCCAGTCACGGTCGACGACCAGACAGCCGAAGGCGGCGAGCACGAAGAACATCAGCACCTGGTCGAGCAGGGCCGTACGGCTCATCACGAAGTGCAGACCGTCCACCGCGAGCAGCAGACCGGCCAGACACCCCAGGAACGTGGAGCGGAACAGCCGCCGCCCGATCCGGCACAGCATCAGCACCGAGAGGGTGCCGAGCAGCGCCACCATGAACCGCCAGCCGAACGGCGTGAAGTCGAAGATCTTCTCGCCCAGACCGATGACCCACTTGCCCATCGGCGGATGGACCACATAGCCCGGCTCGGTGGGGATCGCGACCGCGTCGGGGTTGGCGAGGATCGACTTGTCGATGTCCTTCGGCCACGCCCCCTCGTAACCCTGGTTGATCAGCGCCCAGGAGTCCTTGGCGTAGTACGTCTCGTCGAATATCACCGCATTCGGCTTGCCCAGGTTCCAGAACCGCAGCAGCCCCGCCAGCAGCGCCACGAGCAGGGGACCGCCCCAGGCGGCGAGCCGCCAGATCACGTCCGAGGCCCCGTGCGTGACCCCGAGCAGCGACCACAGCCGCTGCGACGGCCGTGTGTACGACGGCACGAGACGCTCCGGCAGCCCCGGCCCGGCGGCCCTCGATGCGGGCGGTGCGTAGCCGAAGCGCCGCAGACGCTGCTGCCACGACGGGGGCTCTTCCACGACGTGCTGACCCTGCAGGGCCTCGGGTGCGGTACTGGTCACCGCGCCATCGTAGGGAACGCGCCTGTGCGAGTCGCCTGTCCGGGCTGGGAGGATGACCCATGTGACAGGAACGCTGGTACTTGCAGGGACGCCCATCGGGGACATCGGGGACGCGCCGCCGCGGCTCGCGGCCGAGCTGGAGACCGCCGACATCGTCGCGGCGGAGGACACCCGGCGGCTGCGCGGCCTGACCAGGGCCCTCGGTGTGCACACCACGGGCCGGGTCGTCTCCTACTTCGAGGGCAACGAGTCCGCCCGTACGCCCGAGCTGGTCGAGGCGCTCGTCGGCGGCGCGCGGGTGCTGCTCGTCACCGACGCGGGGATGCCGTCCGTCTCCGACCCCGGCTACCGGCTGGTCGCCGCCGCCGTCGAGCAGGACATCAAGGTCACCGCCGTCCCCGGCCCCTCCGCCGTGCTGACCGCGCTCGCCCTGTCCGGGCTGCCCGTGGACCGCTTCTGCTTCGAGGGCTTCCTGCCGAGGAAGGCGGGCGAGCGGCTCGGACGGCTGCGGGAGGTCGAGAAGGAGCGCAGGACGCTCGTCTACTTCGAGGCCCCGCACCGGCTCGACGACACCCTCGCCGCGATGGCCGAGGTCTTCGGCGCCGACCGCCGGGCCGCCGTCTGCCGCGAGCTCACCAAGACGTACGAGGAGGTCAAGCGCGGCGCCCTGGGCGAGCTGGCGGAGTGGGCGAAGGACGGCGTACGGGGTGAGATCACCGTCGTCGTCGAGGGCGCCCCGGAGGCCGCGCCCGCCGAACTGGACGCCGAGGAGCTGGTGCGCAGGGTGCGGGTGCGCGAGGAGGCGGGGGAGCGGCGCAAGGAGGCGATCGCGGCGGTCGCGGCCGAGGCGGGGCTTCCCAAGCGGGAGGTGTTCGATGCCGTCGTCGCGGCAAAGAACGCGGCTGCGACGGGCCCCGGAAAAGGTAAAGAGCTATCGTGAAAAGCAAAGCGAAACCCGCGCGGCGGGCCTCCTGAAGGCCTGAGAGCAAGGGAACGCCAAAGGGTGTTCCATTGTTCGTCCGGCGCTGATGCGCTCCGGCCCGAAAAGGCGTCCACTGGATCGGTGGAGAGGAGCTGGCATGAGTGAGATCACCGGCACCGGCATACCCGTCGCCCACGAGGCGTACGCCTTCGCCTGCATGAGGTGCGGGTACGGCTGGGAGCAGGCGTACGACATCGAGCACCACGTCGACGCGGCCGGCCAGGAATTCATCGTCTACAAGGCCGGCGGCGAACGGGTCCCCTCGCCGCTGTCCAGCCCCACCTGCATGAACTGCGGCGGCCATGTCGTCCGCATCATGCGTGCGGGCCAGGTTTCCTCGGTCCTCGACTCGTGGGAACAGGCCTACCATCCGCGCGCGGCCGGAGCCGCCGAAGCGACCGGGGCGAAGCGGCCGGTCACGCCCGCCGGCCCGATCGGCCTGGCGGGGCCGATCGGCCAGGACCTCGAACGGGGCGAGGCGCCTGAGGGGGACGCTCCCGGCCCGGTGTACGTGAAGGAATCCCGCAGGCGCCATCTGTCGGACCTGTTCCATCGCAAGCCCCCCGCGTCGTAAGGCCCGGTTTCGTAGGCCCGGCTCCGTAACCACCGACAACCACCGAACCGCGGGCCACCGGCTCCGTAGCCACCCGCCCCGCAGGCCACCGCGAGTGAACTCATGGCCCCTCGTACGATCGGGGTCATGAGTTCCAAGGACGCCCCGCCGCCGCTGCCCGAGCCCCTCCTGGTGCCGGTGGCGGATTCGCACACCCACCTGGACATGCAGTCCGGCACCGTCGAGGAGGCCCTCACCAAGGCCGCCGCCGTCGGCGTCACCACGGTCGTCCAAGTGGGCTGCGACCTCAAGGGCTCCCAGTGGGCCGCCGAGACCGCGGCGGCCCACGAACACGTGCACGCCGCCGTCGCCCTCCACCCCAACGAGGCCCCCCGGATCGTGCTGGGGGATCCGGACGGGTGGTCCCGCCAAGGCGCCCGTGAGGCGGGAGGGGACGCCGCCCTCGACGAGGCGCTCGCCGAGATCGACCGGCTCGCCGCCCTGCCGTACGTACGGGCCGTCGGCGAGACCGGCCTGGACTACTTCCGTACCGGCCCCGAGGGCATGGCCGCCCAGGAGCGCTCCTTCCGCGCCCACATCGAGATCGCCAAGCGGCACGGCAAGGCGCTCGTGATCCACGACCGCGACGCCCACGCCGACGTCCTGCGCGTCCTGGACGAGGAGGGCGCGCCGGAGCGGACCGTCTTCCACTGCTACTCCGGCGACGCCGAGATGGCCGAGATCTGCGCAGCGAAGGGCTACTACATGTCCTTCGCCGGCAACATGACGTTCAAGAACGCGCAGCCGCTGCGCGACGCACTCGCGGTCGCCCCGCTGGAGCTCGTCCTCGTCGAGACGGACGCCCCGTTCCTCACCCCGGCGCCGTACCGCGGACGGCCGAACGCGCCGTACCTGATCCCGGTCACCGTCCGCGCGATGGCGGCCGTGCGGGGGATCGCGGAGGAGGAGCTCTGCGAGGCGATCGCCGTGAACACGGCCACCGCCTTCGATTACTGATGCATAACGGTTACGTGTAGTAGCCGGGTCGTTTTGGAGAGTGATCACCGCCGGGGCTAGGGTCCCGGCCTCGTGAGCACTTCCCAGGGCAGTCACCGAGCCGGACGGCGGGCGGCGGACCTGCCCGTCCACGAGCAGCCCACCCAGGCGGCCCCGCTCGTCCTCCCGGGCCGGCCCATCGGCCAGACCCCGGGCCGGCCCATCGGCCAGACGCCAGGCCAGACCCCGGGCCGGCCCGTCGGCCAGACTCCGGGCCAGGTTCCAGGCCAGGTTCCGGGCCAGGCCCCCGGTCCGGCCTCTGTTCAGGCCGCCGGCCGGGGCACCCGGGCCGAGGCCCGGCGGGCCGCCCGCCGCCGCAGGACCTTCCCCGGCGCGGGCGAGGGGCTGCGACGCATCGTCCCGCAGGCCCTCGTCGTCGCCTTCCTCGCCGGCGGCACCAGCGCCTTCGTCGCCAACGACAAGGCCATCCGGCTCTCCGTCGACGGCGTACCGCGCACCCTGCACACCTTCGCCGACGACGTCGAGGAGCTCCTCGCCGACGAGGGCCTGGCCGTCGGCTCCCACGACATCGTCGCCCCGGCGCCCGGCGAGGACCTGGCCAGCGGCGACGAGGTCGTGGTGCGCTACGGCCGGCCCGTCGCCCTCACCCTCGACGGACAGCGCCGTCAGGTGTGGACCACGGCCAGGACCGTCGGCGGCGCCCTGCGCCAGCTCGGCGTCCGCGCCGAGGGCGCGTACCTCTCGGTCTCCCGCTCCGCCCCCATCTCCCGCCAGGGCCTCGCCCTCGACGTCCGTACCGAACGGACCGTCACCCTCCTCGCCGACGGCCGCGCACGGACCCTGCGCACCAACGCCGCCACCGTGCGCGAGGCCGTCGAGGAGGCCGGGATCACCCTCTCCGGCCAGGACACCACCTCCGTACCGCCGAACTCCTTCCCGCGCGACGGCCAGACGATCACCGTCATGCGGATCAGCGGCACCAAGGAGGTCCGGGAGGAGCCGATCCCGTACACCGTCGAGAGGTCCCGCGACCCCGAGCTCTTCGCGGGCACGGAGGTCGTCGAACGGCAGGGAGTACGGGGTGTGCGCCGGGTCACGTACGCCCTGCGGACCGTCAACGGCGTCAGGCAGAAGCCGAAGAAGATCGCCGAGGAGATCGTGCGGGAGCCGGTCACCCGCAAGGTGAAGGTCGGCACCCGGCCGCTGCCCTCGTCGGTGGACGGGGCGGACGGGCTGGACTGGGGCGCGCTCGCGGCCTGCGAGTCCGGCGGCCGGCCGAACGCGGTCGACCCCTCGGGAACGTACGGCGGGCTCTACCAGTTCGACCCCGGCACCTGGCGCTCGCTCGGCGGCAGCGGGACCGCCCAGAACGCGTCCGCCTCGGAGCAGACGTTCCGGGCGAAGAAGCTCTACGTGCAGCGCGGCGCGAGTCCGTGGCCGCATTGCGGCCGAAGGCTGTACCGGTGAGCCGTAGGCTGTACCGGTGAGCACCACCACCGGCCCCGAAGGCCCCGACGCCCTGCTCGGCCCCGCCGACATCCGTGAACTGGCCGCAGCCCTCGGCGTGCGCCCCACGAAGCAGAAGGGCCAGAACTTCGTCATCGACGCCAACACGGTCCGGCGGATCGTCCGCACGGCCGAGGTGCGCCCCGACGACGTGGTCGTGGAGGTGGGCCCCGGGCTCGGCTCGCTGACCCTGGCGCTCCTGGAGGCCGCGGACCGGGTGACGGCCGTCGAGATCGACGACGTCCTGGCAGGGGCGCTGCCGGCGACGATCGCCGCCCGCCTGCCGGGGAAGAAGGACCACTTCGCGCTGGTCCACTCCGACGCGATGCACGTCCAGGAGCTGCCGGGCCCGCCGCCCACGGCGCTCGTCGCGAACCTCCCGTACAACGTGGCCGTGCCCGTCCTGCTGCACATGCTGGACCGCTTCCCGACCATCGACCGGACCCTGGTCATGGTCCAGGCGGAGGTCGCCGACCGGCTCGCGGCGAAGCCCGGGAACAAGGTGTACGGCGTGCCGTCGGTGAAGGCGAACTGGTACGCCGAGGTGAAGCGGGCCGGATCGATCGGCCGCAACGTCTTCTGGCCCGCGCCGAACGTCGACTCGGGTCTCGTCTCGCTCGTCCGCCGTACGGAGCCGGTGGCGACCACCGCCTCCAAGGCGGAGGTCTTCGCGGTCGTCGACGCGGCGTTCGCGCAGCGCCGCAAGACCCTGCGGGCCGCGCTCGCCGGCTGGGCGGGCTCGCCCGCGGCGGCGGAGGAAGCACTCGTGAAGGCCGGGATCTCGCCGCAGGCGCGGGGCGAGGCGCTGACGGTGGAGGAATTCGCGCGGATTGCGGAGGCGAAGGCGTGAGCGGTACGGGTACGGGTCAGAGGCCCCAGGACGGCCTCGGCGGCGCGGTGACAGCGACCGGTGGCGCCACGGCTGCCGCGAGCGGTGCGGGCTCGAATGCCGCCCCGGGCGTCACCGTACGGGTGCCGGCGAAGGTCAACGTCCAGCTGGCGGTCGGCGCGGCGCGCCCCGACGGCTTCCACGACCTGGCCAACGTCTTCCTCGCCGTCTCCCTGTACGACGAGGTCACGGCGGCGCCCGCCGCCGAACTGACCGTCACCTGCGAGGGACCGGACGCGGACAAGGTCCCGCTGGACCGGACGAACCTCGCCGCGCGCGCGGCGGAGCTGCTCGCCGCCCGGCACGGCATCTCCCCGGACGTGCACCTGCACATCGCCAAGGACATCCCGGTCGCCGGCGGCATGGCGGGCGGCAGCGCGGACGGCGCGGGCGCGCTGCTCGCCTGCGACGCGCTGTGGGGCCTGAACTCCTCGCGCGCGGAGCTCCTGGAGATCTGCGCCGAGCTCGGCAGTGACGTTCCGTTCAGCCTGGTCGGCGGGGCGGCGCTCGGTGTCGGACGCGGCGAGAAGCTGACGGAGCTTCCGGTGGGCGGCACGTTCCACTGGGTGTTCGCCGTCGCGGACGGCGGGCTCTCGACCCCGGTGGTGTTCGGCGAGTTCGACCGGCTCACCGAGGGCGTCGACGTGCCCGAGCCCGCGGCCTCCCCGGCGCTCCTGGACGCCCTGCGCACCGGCGACGTGGCCGCCCTGGCCGGTGCGCTGGCCAACGACCTCCAGCCGGCCGCCGTGTCCCTGCGGCCCGCCCTGAACGCCACCCTGGAGGCCGGCACGGCGGCGGGAGCCCTGGCGGCCCTCGTCTCGGGCTCGGGCCCGACGACGGCGTTCCTGGTGAAGGACGCGGAGGCCGCGGACGCCGTGGCGGCCGCCCTGATCGCCTCCGGCACCTGCCGCACGGCCCACGTGGCCATGTCGCCGGCGCCGGGCGCGACGGTCCTCTAGCGGCCCGTCCTGCCGTGGCCCCTGTCGAGCCGGGCCAGCAGCAGGTTCGGGTCGGGCGGGGTGACGAAGAAGGACGCGCTGGACACGTAGACGGTCTTGCCGCGCACGGCCACGGAGGTCGGGTTGGCCAGGCCGTCGTCCCGCGTGAGCACGACCTTGTGGGTGCCGTCGGGGCGCACGAGAGCGACCTGGTTGTTCACGTTCAGAGCGGCGAGGACCGTGTCGTCGTGCCCGGTGAAACCGAAGTCGTCGATCGTGGCGAGCCCGGTCGCCCGCGTCTCGACGGTGCCGGCGGACTTGTCGGGGCGTACGGGGATGCGCAGCAGGGTCTGCCGGTCGCTGTTGGACACCCACACGGCGCCGTTGTGGAACTTGATGCCGTTGGCGCCGATGAAGCCGTCGGGGGCGGGCAGGGGCTGGAGCGCGGTTCCCGTGGCCCAGGCCGTGGGCGTGCCGCCTTCCCGGGGGACGCTCCACACCGTTCCGCGTACCGAGTCGGCCGCGTAGAGCACGCTGCATTCCTCGTCGAGGGCGAGACCGTTGGGGAACCCGTCGACCGGCAGCTCCGCGATCTGGACGGGGGCGCCGCCGTGGGGGTCGATGCGCCAGATGCCGGTCTCGCTCGTACCGGTGGCGTAGTTGACGTACAGGGTTCCGTCGTGGGCGCGCACGATCCCCGAGGCCACCGCCACGCCGACGGCGGGGGTGTTCGGGTCCGCCACCGGGGGCAGGGTCGCGAGGATCCGGGTGGTCCCCTGCTTGTCGACGCGGGCGACCTGCCCGGAGAAGGCGAAGGTCAGGTCGGCGGAGCCGTCGGGTTCGAGGGCGATGTTCTCCGCGGCCTGCCCGGCGGCGAAGTCGAAGTGGGCGATGACGCGCGGGTCCGACACGGTCGGCTCTCCGGCCGACGTGGGGCCTGACGTGAGCACGATGAGGGCGACGGCGGCCGTGGGGACGGCGACCAGTCTGGGGAGTCGGGGCATGGACCTCTCCTTGGGCGGGCGGGAGGTGCCGGGGGTGCGCGGCACCAGAAGAACATGACGATGCGTCATCCCGGACGGGCGGCAGCCAGGGCCGGGGGTTCGCCCGCCCGGCCGACGACATGGGGCCGGTTGGCAGGCGCGCGGGCGGTGCGACCCGGCTCCGGTACGTACTCAGAGGCCGGTTGAGTATCCGCGCCCTGACGGGCCGGTAGGTGCCCGCGGGACCGTGCCCGTATGGGAAACAGCGCAGTCGGCGGAGTCGGTGCTCGGGAGCTCGCCGCCGCCACGCCCGCGACGCGGGACCGGTACGTCGACCTGTTGCGGGTCGCCTCGCTCGCCGTCGTCGTCCTCGGCCACTGGCTGATGGCAGCGGTGACCACCGACGGGTCGGTGGGCAATCTGCTGGCCGTCGTGCCGGAGCTTCAGGTGGTGACCTGGGCGCTCCAGGTCATGCCGGTGTTCTTCTTCGTGGGCGGGTTCTCGCACGCCCTCGCCCACCGCTCACGCCCCCAGTACGCCTCTTTCCTGCGCGCCCGGCTCCAGCGACTGCTGCGGCCGACGATGGTGTTCGTCGGGGTGTGGGGCGCCGTCGCCCTGGTGATCCAACTCCTCGGTGTGGACAAGGGCCTGACCGGGGTCGCGCTGCGGCTCGTCACCCAGCCGCTGTGGTTCATCGGCATCTACCTCGCCATGGTGGCCTTCACCCCGCCGCTCCTGAAGCTCCACGAGCGCTGGGGATGGGGCGCGTTCGCCGCGCTCGCGGGTGGGGCGGTGGCCGTGGATGTGTTGCGGTTCGCGCTCGACGTGCCTTTCGTCGAGTTCCTGAACTTCGCCTTCGTCTGGCTGGCCGTCCACCAGCTCGGCTTCCTCAGGGCCGACGGCATGATCCGCCTGCCCGGCGTCCTCGCCGCGGGCGGCCTGCTCGGCGCGGGCCTCCTCGTCGCCCTCGGGCCCTACCCGCTCTCCATGGTCGGGATGCCCGGCGAGAAGGTCTCCAACATGGCCCCGCCGACCCTGGCCCTGCTGGCCCACGGCCTCTGGCTGGTCGGCGCGGTGGAGCTGCTGCGGGGGCCGGGCGCCCGGTTCGCGGCCCGCGCGGGCGTCTGGCACAAGGTGGTCGCGGCCAACGGGATCGCGATGACCGCGTTCCTGTGGCACCTGACCGCGATGCTCGGCGTGTACGGCACGCTCCTGGCGCTCGACGTGACGCTGCCCGCGCCCGCGACCGGCGCCTGGTGGGCCCAGCTGCCCCTCCGTATCGCCGCCGCGGCCGTCCTGACCGGCCTGCTGGTCGCCGCCTTCCGCCGCTTCGAGCGCCCTGCCCCCGCGGCCCCCACGACCCGCGCCGGCGGCCCTCTCGCCGCCGTCGGCATCACCCTGGCGCTCTTCGGCGTCCTGGGCCTGTCCATGGTCGGCTTCGGGGGCCTCCTGGAAAGCCACTCGGCGACGCTGATCGCGGTCGAGGTCACCGCCCCGGTGGCGGTGGCGATGGCCCTGGCGGGCTGGCTCCTGGTCGAACGGGCGGGACGCGGGCGGAGCGCACGAATGTCCTGACGTCAGGTCAGATGTGTTGTCAGGAAGCGGTCGTTGAAGGGTGGCACGGGCAGTCGGGGTTCAGGTCCGCTCCGGGGCTCATCCGCGCGTCGAGGATTCGGACCGTGCGCACTCGCACGTAGGCGTACCCCTACGCTGGATCTCTTCCAGTGGTGGATCCGAGCAGTGCGATGGACGGGGTGTGACAGGTGACGGGGGCGAACGGCGCGGAACTGGTCGGCGAGGTTCTGGGTGGGCGATACCGGGTGACCGCGTTGATCGGGCGCGGTGGCATGGGTGTGGTCGCCCGGGCGGTGGACCAGTTGCTGAACCGTGAGGTCGCCGTCAAGGTGCTGCGGGCCTACACCGACGCCTCCGCGGCCGAACTGGCCGATCTGCGGGTACGGATGCAGCGGGAGGCGCAGGCCGCCGCCCGTATCCGGCACAGCGGGGTGGTCACCGTGCACGACGTGGTCGAGGAGCGGGGGCTGCCGGTCATCGTCATGGAGCTCGTCGACGGGCCCTCCCTCGACGACGTGCTGACGGAGCGCGGCCCGCTGGACCCGCGCGAAGCGGCCGTCATCGGCGCCAAACTGATGGACGCGCTCGACGCGGCCCACCGGGCCGGGGTCCTGCACAGGGACGTCAAGCCCGGCAACGTGCTCCTCGAACGGGGCGAGCGAAGCGAGACGGGGGTCCCCCCGGCCGGAGGCTGGGGGAGGATCGTGCTCACCGACTTCGGCATCGCCACCATGGAGACCTCCGGTGACGACGCCATGGCCAAGTTGACCCAGAGCGGTCAACTCGTCGGGTCCCTCGACTATCTGCCGCCGGAGCGCGCACAGGGACAGGACCCCGGCCCCGCCTCGGACATCTGGTCGCTCGGCATGACCCTGTACGCGGCGGTGGAAGGCACGTCGCCCTTCCGCCGCACGTCGGCCTGGTCCACGTTGTCGGCGATCGTCACCGAGCCGCTGCCGGAGCCGCGGCGAGCGGGACCGCTCACACCGGTGCTCCAGGCGCTGATGGCCAAGGATCCGCACCGGCGGCCCGACGCCGGGCAGGCGCGCGAGATGCTGGAGGCGGTCGCCGCGGGCGGGGGTACGTCCCCCGCGCCGGGGTACGTACCGGCTCCGGCCTTCGGTCCCGTCACCTCGGCGCCTGCTCCCGTACAGGCCCCGGCCCCCGTACCTGCTCCGGCCCCTGGTCCCGTCGCCCCTCCCGGTGCCTTCGGTCCCGCCGCGGCGCCCTTCCAGCAGACGTTCCAGCAGCCCGCCCAGCAGCCCGCCCACCCCGGCACACCCGTCGGCCCCGGCACCCCCGCCGGACCCGGCAGTCGCGCCGAGACCCGTACCGCGACCGTCCGTGCGCGTCGGCGCCGTACCCGTACCGTCGCCGCGGCCGCGGTCGCCACCGTCCTCGTCGGCGGCGGTGTCGCCTACGGGCTGATGAACACGGAGAGCGAGCCCGGCGGCGGCTCGCAGGCGGCACGCCCCACGGCGAGCGCTCCGGCCGACGGCGACATGTCCGGTGGCGCAGGCCCGGGCGCAGGCCCGACCTCCCCGGGGGACCTGACGTCCATGAGCCCCGGCGAGACCCCCTCCGCCACGCCCTCGAAGGAGACCGACGGTCCCGACGGCAAGGACGGCGGGAAGGGCTCCACGGCGCCGCCCGGCACCGGGACCGACGCGCCGGACGCGAAGCCGTCCGCCTCCGCGAAGCCCACGGCCACGGTGAAGGAGCCCACTCCGGCCTCGACGGCATGCACCGGCTGGGCCCACTCGAACCGCAGTGACGGCTACGGATACCTGGCCCAGAACTCCCACCTCTACACCGGACCGTTCTCGGAGTGTGGCTGGGTGACCGCGGTCAAGGACGGCGCGAAGGTCTACTACCACTGCTACGTCACCAACGCCCACGGCAACAAGTGGATCTACGCCCGTATCCAGGGCACGGAGACCGAGGGCTGGGTGTTCGCCGACAAGACCACCGGGGGGAGCGGCACCCTCGCCCGCTGCTAGGGGGTGTCCGGCGGATCATGGCCGGGGCCGCGGGGTCCCGGCGGATCTTGCAGGGCGTCGCCGTACCGGCCCGGCGTCTACCCTTGGACGTCGATCCATCCCCCCGTACAGGAGTCAAAGTGGCCGTCAACCTGGTCAATGTCGAGGCTGTCAGCAAGGTGTACGGCACACGTGCACTGCTCGACGGTGTCTCGCTCGGCGTCTCCGAGGGCGACCGGATCGGCGTCGTGGGCCGCAACGGCGACGGCAAGACCACCCTCATCCGGATGATCGCCAAACTGGAGGAGGCCGACACCGGGCGCGTCACGCACAGTGGCGGGCTGCGGCTCGGGGTGCTCACGCAGCACGACTCGCTCGACCCGAAGGCCACCATCCGGCACGAGGTCATCGGCGTCATGGCCGATCACGAGTGGGCCGGCAGCGCCAAGATCCGTGACGTGCTCACCGGGCTCTTCGGCGGGCTCGACCTGCCCGGGTTCGAGCAGGGCCTCGACACCGTCATCGGCCCGCTCTCCGGAGGCGAGCGCCGCCGGATCGCGCTCGCCAAGCTCCTCATCGACGACCAGGACCTGCTCGTCCTCGACGAGCCCACCAACCACCTCGACGTCGAGGGCATCGCCTGGCTCGCCAAGCACCTCCAGGAGCGCCGCTCCGCGCTCGTCTGCGTCACCCACGACCGCTGGTTCCTCGACCAGGTCTGCACCCGCATGTGGGACGTGCAGCGCGGAGACGTGCACGAGTACGAGGGCGGCTACTCCGACTACGTCTTCGCCCGCGCCGAGCGCGAGCGCATCGCGGCGACCGAGGAGACCAAGCGGCAGAACCTGATGCGCAAGGAGCTCGCCTGGCTGCGGCGCGGCGCCCCCGCCCGTACCTCCAAGCCCCGCTACCGCATCGAGGCCGCCAACGAGCTGATCGCCGACGTGCCGCCGCCGCGCGACACCTCCGAGCTGATGAAGTTCGCCAACGCCCGGCTCGGCAGGACGGTCTTCGACCTGGAGAACATCACCGTCACCGCCGGCCCCAAGACGCTGCTCAAGCACCTCACCTGGCAGCTCGGCCCCGGCGACCGCATCGGCCTGGTCGGCGTCAACGGCGCCGGCAAGACCTCCCTGCTGCGGGCGCTCGCCGACGCGGCCGTGACCCAGGGCGACATCCAGCCCGCCGACGGGAAGATCGTCGTCGGCAAGACCGTCCGGCTCGCCTACCTCTCCCAGGACGTCACCGAGCTGCCCCCGACGCTGCGCGTCCTTGAGGCCGTCCAGCAGATCCGCGACCGGGTCGACCTCGGCAAGGGCCGGGAGATGACCGCCGGTCAGCTCTGCGAGCAGTTCGGCTTCTCCAAGGAGAAGCAGTGGACGCCCGTCGGCGACCTCTCCGGCGGCGAGCGCCGCCGGCTCCAGCTGCTGCGCCTCCTCATGGACGAGCCGAACGTTCTCTTCCTCGACGAGCCCACCAACGACCTGGACATCGAGACCCTGACCCAGCTGGAGGACCTCCTCGACGGCTGGCCCGGCTCGATGGTCGTCATCTCCCACGACCGGTTCTTCATCGAGCGCACCACCGACCGGACCTTCGCGCTGCTCGGCGACGCGACGCTGCGGATGCTGCCGCGCGGTATCGACGAGTACCTGGAGCGGCGCCAGAAGATGATCGAGGCGTCGGTGCCGACCCCGGCGGCCGCGCAGACCGCGCAGCAGAAGCCCGGTGTCTCCGCCGCCACTGTGTCGTCCAAGGAGGGCCGCGCGGCGAAGAAGGAGTTGCAGAAGGTCGAGCGGCAGCTCGACAAGGTCTCCGAGAAGGAGGCCAAGCTGCACACCCAAATCGCCGAAAACGCCACAGACTTCGAGAAGGTCGCAAAGCTGGACGCGGAGCTGCGGGAACTGGCCGGGGAGCGCGAGGAGTTGGAGATGCGCTGGCTGGAACTGGCAGAGGACGCGTAGAGAAGCCGTGCAGGACGCGTAACGAGGGCATCACGGGCCGGTCCTCCCTTGGGAACAAGGGACGGACCGGTCGCTTTTGCGCCATCCCCGGAGTGGTAGAAAGAAAACCCGCTCACATCAAGGGGGAACGCTGATGACCCAGCCGCCCAGCAACCAGCCGCCGGGCTTCGGCGCATCGAAGGATCCGCAGGACCACGGCTCGGGACAGGGCGTCCCGCCGATGCCCCCGGTCCCGCCGCAGGCACCACCGGCTCCGCAGACGCCGCCGCCCGCCGCGCCCGGCCCGTACGACCAGCCGCCGCAGCCCGGTTACGGCTATCCGCAGCAGGCGCCCCAGCCCGGCTACGGCTACCCGCAGCAGCAGCAGCAGCCGCAGCCCGGCCCGTACGGCCAGCAGCCGCAGCCGGGTCCGTACAACCAGCAGCCCGGTCCGTACGGCCAGCAGCCCGGCCCCTACGGCGGCTACCCCGGCCAGCCTCAGTACCCCGCTGCTCCCACCCCCTCCGGTGGCGGCAACTTCTTCAAGGGCAAGCCGGGTGTCATCGTCGCCGCGGCCGTGGCCGGACTCCTCGTCATCGGCGGCGGCACCTGGTTCGCCCTCAGCGGTGACGGCGAGAAGGAGCCGGTCGCCAAGCCGCCCGCGACCAGCGGCACCCCGAAGGCGTCCGAGTCCGTGGACCAGGGTGACGGCAGCGGCGACGGCCGTAACGCCGAGGACGACCTCAACGCCGGCCGCAAGTCCGGCGAAGCGAAGATCAACTGGCTGCTGAAGAACAACGTCGACCTGCCCCGCAACGGCGCCGACGTCTTCGGCCCGTGGATCGTCGGCGACATCGTCGTCAAGGGCATGTACAAGAGCCTCGACGGCTACAGCCTCAGCGACGGCTCCGCCAAGTGGCACCTGGACCTGCCCTTCGAGCTGTGCACGACCGCCCCCGAGCCCGCCGCCGACGGCAGCCTCGTCATCGGCGTCAACGACAGCGCCGGCGACCGCGCCAAGTGCACCGAGCTGCAGAAGATCGACCTCAAGACCGGCAAGGTCGGCTGGAAGAAGTCCGTCCCCAAGGGCACCGGCTTCAGCTCGCTGTCCGACACCACCCTCGCCATCAGCGGCAACACGGTCACCGCGGCCGGCACCGGCAGCTCGCACGGCTACTCCCTCGCCGACGGGCGCGACCTCTTCACCGGGCCGACCAGCGGCTGCAAGCCCTACGCCTTCGCGGGCGGCTCGAAGCTGATCGCCGCCGCCAGCTGCCCCACCAGCGACTACAAGAACAAGCAGGAGCAGATCAGCGAGGTCGACCCGAACACCGGAAAGCCCCGGTGGACCTTCAAGCTCCAGCCCAACTGGGAAGTCGACAAGGTCTACTCGGTGAACCCGCTGGTCGTCTCCGCCCAGCAGCGTGACGAGAAGAAGTGGACCGTCTTCGCGGTCTCGCCGGACGGCAAGCTCCGCTCGCAGATCGAGGGTGGCAAGGACAAGTACGCGCCCAAGTGCGGCGGCGGGTTCGTCGTCTTCGGTCGCAACCTCCAGGGCTGCATGGGCGTGGCCGCCGACGCCAACACGTTCTACATGGCCACCGAGGCCGCCTACGGCACCGCCAACGCGGTCGTCGCCTTCGATCTGAACACCGGCAAGTCCAAGTGGCGCGCCTCGGCCCCGGCCGAGCGGACCATGACCCCGCTGCGCATGGAGGGTGCGGACGTCCTGCTCTACCTGGACGCCTCGTACGACACCGGCGGCGGTGTCGCCACCCTCGCCCCGACCGGCGGAGCGCCGAAGATGCTGCTCCAGCACCCGGCGTCGACGGCACAGATCGAGAACACCTTCTACGACGCCGGCTACGCCTACGGCAACGGCACGTTCGTGGTGTCCAGCGGCCGGGTGAGCGCGCAGAACGACAAGCAGGAGAAGGAAGTCAAGACGATGATGGCTTTCAGCAAGTGATGGTCCGACACCGATGAGCACTCCGCAGCAGCCGGGTCCGCCCGCACCGACGCACGGACCGTACGGACGGCTCAATCCGTACGGGGGCGGGCAGCCCGGCTCGTACGGACCGCCCCCGTCGGCTCCGCCGCCGACGGAGCAGCAGCCGCAGGCCGAGCCGCCCGGCGGCCGCAAGCGCCGCACGACCGCCGTGATCGCGGCCGTCGTGGCGGCGCTGCTCGCCGTCGGCGGCGTGACCTGGTACGCCCTCGCCGGCACCGGGGAGCGCAAGGACGACAAGGCGTCCCCGAGCGGGAGCCCCGCCCCGGTGAAGTCCTCCGCGAAGCCCTCGGGTCCCCCCGCGCCGGACGCCGCCGCCGCGGCCCGCTACAACACGGGCCGCGGCCCCGGCGACGCCTCCGTCCTCTGGGTCCGCAAGAACGACATCGACGTGCCCCAGCTCGGCGGCTTCGTCTTCGGCCCCTGGGTCGAAGGGGACGTCGTCGTCACCGCCATGTACCGCACGGTCACCGCTCATTCGGTGAAGGACGGCACGGTGAAGTGGCGACTGACCCTGGACACCGAGATCTGCAAGGCGCCGCATCTTCCCTCCGAGGACGGGAAGATCGCCCTCGCACTCGGTGACAAGCTCCACGCGGAGAGCGACGACTGCCGTCGGCTCCAGATGGTCGACCTGCGCGCCGGCAAGCTCGGCTGGCAGCAGAAGGTCGCGAAGGAGGACACCTTCGACTTCATGACCCAGTACTCCCTCGCGATGAGCGGCGGGACGGTGACCTTCGGCCGGCACGGGTTCTCGACCGGCTACCGCCTCAGCGACGGCAAGAAGCTGTTCGGCCGGTGGGACAAGAGCGAGTGCCAGCCGTACGCGTACGCCGGCGGCCCCAAGCTCGTCGCCGCGGTCTCCTGCCCGACCTCCGACGCGGAGAAGCCGCAGGAGGAGATCCACGAGGTGGATCCGGTGACGGGCAAGTCCCGCTGGAAGTACCGGCTCCCGGTCGGCTACCGGGTGGACCACGTCCTCTCCGTGCGGCCGCTCGTCGTCTCGGCCACCTACCGCGCCCAGGGCGGCCACGGCATCGTCGTCCTCAACGAGGACGGAACGAAGCGCAGCTCGCTCCAGGGGGACGGCCAGTACGCCGAAGGGTGCGCGGACGAGTCCACCCACGACGGCAACCTGCAGCGCTGTCAGGTCGTCGCGGACGACTCCACCGTCTACATGGCCACCGTCGCGCCGTCCAAGGACAAGCCCAACGAGATCGTCGCCTTCGACCTCGACAGCGGCAAGGTGGTCCGGCACATTCCCGGGACCCCGGGCCGCACGGCCTGGCCGCTGCGGATGGAGGGCGGTTCGCTGGTCGTCCGGATGGCGGCACTGCTCGACGAGCCCGGCTCGCTGGCCACCGTCGCGCCGGGCGCGACCAAGGCCGTCGAGCTGCTCCGTGTTCCGCCCGCCGCGGGGCGCGCCGCGGGGCGCTACTACGCCTCCCCGGCGCTGTACGTCGACGGCCGGTACATCCTTGTGCAGAGTCTCATCGTGGGCACGACCGACGACGAGGAGCGGGAGAAGGAGACGCTGATGGCCTTCGGCAAGTGACACCGGTTCCCCACCCTCCTTCCGACACTTCAGAGGTACGCACACCATGACGCAGCCACCACCGCCCCCGCCGAACCAGCCGCCCGGCCCGCCCCAGGGGGGCTTCGGCGCGCCCCAGGACCCCCCGCCCGGCGGGTTCGGCGCGCCCACTCCGCCGCCGGAGCAGCCCGGTTACGGGTACCCCCAGCAGCCGCCGACGCAGCCGCAGTACGGATACCCCCAGCCGCCGACGCAGCCGCAGTACGGGTACCCGCAGCAGGGGCAGCCGCAGCCGCAGCAGCCGTACGGCTACCCGACCCAGCCGCAGTACCCGCAGGCGCCCGCGCCGGCCGGCGGCGGCAAGAAGCTGTCCACACAGATGCAGATCGTCATCGCCGCCGTGGTCGCCGTCGCCCTGATCGCCGGCGGCGGCATCTGGTACGCCAACTCCGGTGGCGGTGAGGAGAACCCCAACGCCAACGGCGGCTCCGGCTCGACCCAGGGCCAGAGCGGCGACAAGGGCAACGGCAACGGGCTCGGCGGCAACGGCAAGGAGAAGGTGCCCGCCAACACCCAGTCCAAGCTGTCCTTCCAGCTGCCGAAGCCGAAGGTCGCCGACCTCACGGACGTGACCGGTTCCTGGATCACGGACAAGGCGTTCGTGAAGACGGGCGTCAACTCGATCGTCGCCTACGACCTCGACAAGGGCACTCCGCTGTGGACGCTGCCCCTGGCGGGCCAGGTCTGCGGCTCCTCGCGCCATGTCACGGCCGACAACAAGGTCGCGATCCTCTTCGAGGCGACCAAGCGTGTCGCGCCGAAGTTCTACCAGCCGTGCACCGAGGTCGGCGTGGTCGACCTGACCAGCGGCAAGCTGGTGTGGTCGACGTCGGTCACCGGCGGTTCGGCAGGCGACCAGAAGGCGCGGTTCAGCGAGGTCACGCTGAGCGGTACGACCGTCGCCGCCGGCGGCACGGACGGCGGCGCCGCCTTCGACCTGGCCAACGGCAACCCGCGGTGGAAGCCGTCGGTCGACGCCAACAACTGCTACGACATGGGGTACGGCGGCGGCGAGGGCATCGTCGCCGCGCGCAAGTGCGGGTCGTACGACGCCCGGTACGTCATCATCCAGAACCTCGACCCGATGACGGGCCGGCCGATCTCGCAGTACAAGATGCCCGCGGGTGTGGAGTACGCGTCGATCGTCTCGACCAAGCCGCTGGTCGTCGCGGCCGACGTCGGCGACACCGCCGGTGACGGCAGCGGCATCTCGGACTTCTTCTCGATCGACGAGAAGACCGGCAAGCTGAAGGCCAAGATCGCGGCGAACGCGGACCGGTTCGCGGCCCGCTGCCGCTCGACCACGGTCGAGGAGTGCTCCAAGGTGCTCGTCGGCAACAACCGGCTCTACCTGCCGACCGAGGAGCACGAGGGCTCCACCGGGGAGTACGGCGACGAGACCAACGAGATCGTCTCGTTCGACCTGGCCGACGGGAAGACGACGGCCGAGAAGGCGGACGCCGGGGACCGGTACACGCTGGTGCCGCTGCGGATGGACGGCGGCAACCTCATCGCGTACAAGGTTCCGCCGTACGACAAGGGCGGACAGGTCGTCTCGATCGACGGCGGCACGATGAAGGCGACGGTCCTCATGGAGAACCCGTCGGACAAGTCGGTGCGCGACGCGGAGGACTCCTTCAGCGAGGACTACTCCGAGATCCTCTACGGGAACGGCCGGATGTTCATCTCCGCGCTGAATGTCAGCAAGCCGCGTGAGTCGTCCTCCACGGACCTCAAGGAGTACCTGGCCCTGGGGTTCAGCACGAACTGACCCCGCCGGTGACCGGGACGGCCCGGCGCATCGACCTGTCGATGCGCCGGGCCGTCCGTCCGTCCGCCCCTGGGCGATCCGGTCGGCCCGATCCGGCCATGGGACGGAGGCTGACGCTCCGCCAGGACGTCTCCGGGCAAGGCGATTTCGGCCCGTGGGTGGCATTCCGTCGGAGTTCGGGAACGTATGCCCCCAGGAGCGTGTAGTTTGCCGGGTCATCGGAGTGCTGGGGCCGGGGGACGGCACCAGGGGGGATAAGGGGTTGCTCGATGGGCGTGCGGCTCATGGTGGTCGACGACCACCGACTGCTCGCCGAGGCGCTCGCCTCGGCATTGAAATTGCGCGGGCACCGGGTGCTCGCGGCGGCCGCCCCGGTGGCGGGCGCCGCGGAGCTGGTGGTGAGCCGGGCGCCGGAGGTGTGTCTGCTCGGCACGGCCGCCCCGGCCGAGCCGGGCGTCTTCGACCCGATCGTACGGATCAAGCGCGAGCGGCCGCAGGTGGCCGTGGTCGTGCTCGGCCCGGTGCCCTCGCCGCGCGGGATCGCGGCCGCCTTCGCGGCCGGCGCGTCGGGGTACGTACGACACGACGAGCGCATCGAGGGCGTCGAGCGGGCGCTGATCAAGGCGCGGGCGGGGGAGACGGCGGTGGCGCCGCAGCTCCTCCAGGGGGCCTTCGCCGAGCTGCTCAACCCGGCGGTCCAGCCGGACGACGAGGGGCAGCGGCTGCTGGGGATGCTGACGCCGAGGGAGGTCGAGGTCCTGGTCCGGGTGGCGGAGGGGGAGGACACCCGCCTGATCGCGGCGGGCATGGGCATCGCCCCGAGCACGGCACGGACCCATGTCCAGCGGGTCCTGATGAAACTGGGCGTCGGCTCCCGCCTGGAGGCGGCGGCGCTCGCCGCGCGAACAGGGTTGCTGGACCACGCACCCGTGCCGGGCGCGCGGAGGGAGCACCCCTAGGGGTCGCGCGGGCCGCTCCCGTAGGAACCAACGTGTACAAAGCTCCCTGAGCGTTGACTGTCGATGTTTGGTTGTGGTTCCTTGTGCGTGGTTCTGTTTGGTTCCCCGCTGAGGACACCTTGTGAAGAAGACCGTCACCACGCTCGCCGACGGGCGTGAGCTCATCTACTACGACGCGCGGGGCGACGCCGTTCGCGACGGTGTCGACGTGCGGCCCCTCGATCCCGTCTCCTCCCGTTCCGAGATCCGGTACGACGCGCTCCTCGGGGACAACGTCGTCATCGCCTCGCACCGGCAGACGCGGACCTACCATCCGCCCGCCGACGAATGCCCGCTCTGTCCCTCCGCCGACGGGCGGCAGAGCGAGATCCCGGCCGCGGACTACGAGGTCGCCGTCTTCGAGAACCGCTTCCCCTCCCTCGCCGGGGACGCCGGGCGGTGCGAGGTCGTCTGCTTCACCGCCGACCACGACGCGTCCTTCGCCGACCTCACCCCCGAGCGCGCCGCGCTCGTCCTCGACGCCTGGACCGACCGGACCGCCGAGCTCGCCGAGCGGCCGGGCGTCGAGCAGGTGTACTGCTTCGAGAACCGCGGCGCCGAGATCGGCGTCACCCTCGGCCACCCCCACGGCCAGATCTACGCGTTCCCGTTCACCACCCCTCGTACCGCCCTCCAGCTGCGCAACGCCGCCGAGCACCGGGCCCGTACCGGACGCAACCTCTTCGACGACCTCGTCGCCCGCGAGCGCGCCGACGGCGTCCGCGTCGTCCTGGAGAGCGAGCACTGGATCGCCTTCGTGCCGTACGCCGCGCACTGGCCGTACGAGATCCACCTCCACCCGACACGCCGGGTGCCCGATCTCCGGGCCCTCGACGACGCGGCGCGCACAGACTTCGCACAGATCTATCTGGAACTGTTGAGGCGCTTCGACCGGATCTTCGGTCCGGACGAGCCGCCCACGCCGTACATCGCCGCCTGGCACCAGGCGCCGTTCGCCGGCGCGGACCGGGAGGAGTTCGGGCTGCACCTGGAGCTTTTCACCGTCCGGCGGGCGCCCGGCAGACTGAAGTTCCTCGCGGGCACCGAGTCCGGCATGGGCGCGTTCATGAACGACGTGCCGCCGGAGGCGGCGGCCGAGCGACTCCGAGAGGTGGCGACCACATGAAGGCTGCGACATCCAAATACCTGGTGACGGGCGGCGCGGGATACGTGGGGAGCACGGTCGCCCGGCATCTGCTGGAGGCGGGCCACGAGGTCACCGTCCTCGACGACCTCTCCACCGGCTTCGCCGAAGGCGTCCCGGTCGGCGCCGAGTTCGTCGAGGGCCGCATCCAGGACGCCGCGAAGTGGCTCGACGGCTCGTACGACGGCGTCCTGCACTTCGCCGCCTTCTCCCAGGTCGGCGAGTCCGTCGCCAAGCCGGAGAAGTACTGGGAGAACAACGTCGGTGGGACGATGGCCCTGCTGGCCGCCATGCGCGCGGCGGGCGTGCGCAAGCTGGTCTTCTCCTCCACGGCCGCCACCTACGGCGAGCCGGAGTCCGTCCCGATCACCGAGTCCGCGGCGACCGCTCCGACGAGCCCCTACGGCGCCTCCAAGCTGGCCGTGGACCACATGATCGGCGGCGAGTGCGCCGCCCACGGCCTCGCCGCGGTCTCGCTGCGCTACTTCAACGTGGCGGGGGCGTACGGCGACCTGGGCGAGCGCCACGACCCCGAGTCGCACCTCGTTCCGCTCCTCCTGGAGGTCGCCCTCGGCCGCCGCGAGGCGATCAGCGTCTACGGCGACGACTACCCGACCCCCGACGGCACCTGCGTACGCGACTACATCCATGTCGCCGACCTCGCCGAGGCCCATCTGCTGGCGCTCGGCGCCATGACGCCCGGCGAGCATCTGATCTGCAACCTCGGCAACGGCAACGGCTTCTCCGTGCGCGAGGTCGTCGAGACGGTCCGCAAGGTGACCGGGCACCCGGTTCCCGAGGTGACGGCCGCGCGCCGGGCCGGCGACCCGGCGGTGCTCGTCGCCTCGGCGGAGGCCGCGCGCGAGCGGCTCGGCTGGATTCCGTCCCGCCCGGACCTGGCGGACATCGTGCGCGACGCGTGGGCGTTCGCGAGAGAGAGGGAGCGGGGACGCGGATGAGCGTGGCGGGCGAGTTCGAAGCGCTGTACGGGGTGGCGCCGGAGGGCGTCTGGGCCGCCCCCGGGCGCGTCAACCTGATCGGTGAGTACACCGACTTCAACGAGGGCTTCGTGATGCCGCTGGCCCTGCCGCACGCGGCCGTGGCCGCCGTGTCCCGGCGTGACGACGGGGTGCTGCGGGTGCACTCCGCGGATGTCGAGGACGGGGTCGTCCAGCTCGATGTCGACGCCCTCGAACCCCTCTCCGGCGCGGGCTGGGCCGCGTACCCCGCCGGAGTCGTCTGGGCGCTGCGCGAGGCGGGCCACCCGGTCACCGGGGCGGACATCCATCTCGCCTCGACCGTCCCGACCGGCGCGGGGCTCTCCTCCTCCGCCGCCCTGGAGGTCGTCACCGCACTCGCCCTGAACGATCTGTTCGGGCTCGGTCTGAGCGGTCCCGAACTCGCCGTTCTCGCCCAGCGCGCGGAGAACGCCTTCGTCGGCGTCCCCTGCGGGGTGATGGACCAGATGGCGTCCGCGTGCGCGGACGAGGGCCATGCGCTCTTCCTGGACACCCGCGACCTCTCGTACCGCCAGGTGCCCTTCGACCTCGCCGCGCGCGGGCTGCGGCTGCTCGTCGTGGACACCCGGGTGAAGCACGCGCTCGGGGACGGCGCGTACGCGGAACGGCGCGCCGGGTGCGAGGCCGGTGCGCGGGCGCTCGGTGTGCGCGCGCTGCGCGAAGTCCCGTACGTGCAACTGCCCGATGCTCTCGCGCGTTTGAGCGACGAATCGGTTCGCCGTTATGTCCGGCACGTCGTTTCGGACAACCACCGGGTCGAGCGGACCATCGCCCTCCTCGACGCCGGGGACGCAAGGGCTGTCGGCCCGGTCCTCACGGAGGGTCACGCCTCGCTCCGGGACGATCTGCGGGTCTCCTGCCCCGAGTTGGACCTGGCGGTCGAGGCGGCGAACGCGGCCGGGGCGCTCGGGGCGCGGATGACGGGCGGCGGCTTCGGCGGCTCGGCGGTCGTGCTGGTGGAGGAGCAGGCGGCGGACCAGGTGGCCGCGGCGGTGGAGAAGGCTTTCGCCGAGGCCGGGTTCACCGCCCCGAGGATCTTCCCCGCGGTGCCGTCGGAGGGCGCGCGACGGCTCTGAATGCCCGGAAAGAGCCCCTCAATTGTCGACTTCTGTCGTGATCGGACACATGCGGCACAGCTGTACCGAGGTGTTCGGCCACTTCTGCGAATCGGCTTCCGCGGCGGCGGCCCGCCCGTACTCTGATGCACAGCGCCGGTGGGGGCCGGTGCTGATCAGGGGGCGAGACCAGTCGGGTACGGCGTCCGGGACGGGGTAACAGTCACTGCACGGCGGCGGCCGTGCGGTCGACGGACCCCCGTCCCCGGCGCCGTACCCGCGCCGGTCCGTTCCTCGACACTTGGGGGTGTCCGTGGGTCGTATCCGGGTTCTGGTGGTGGACGACCACCGCATCTTCGCCGAGTCGCTGGCAGCCGCGCTCGCGGCGGAGCCGGACGTCGACGTGTCCGCCGCGGGCAGCGGCCCCGCCGCCCTGCGCTGTCTGGACCGCGCGGTCGCCGAAGGGCGCCGGTACGACGTGATGCTGGTCGACGCCGACCTCGGCGCGGTGGCCGGGCCGACGGCGTCGGTCACGGTGGCCCGGGTCGTACCGGACCACGGGGAGGGCGTCGTCGACGGCATCTCGCTGGTCGCCGGGGTTCGTTCGGCCCAGCCGGCCGTCCGTACGGTCGTGCTCGCGGAGAAGGACGATGCCCACCGGGCGGCCCTCGCCCTGCAGGCCGGGGCCGCGGGGTGGGTCGCCAAGGACTGCTCGCTGCAGCGGCTGCTCGCCGTGATCCGCGGTGTCCTGCGCGACGAGACGCATCTGCCGCCCGCCCTTCTCACCGGCGTTCTGCGGGAGCTGACGGCGGCCCGGAAGCACCGGACCGAGAGCGAACAGCTGGTGGAGTCGCTGACCCCGCGCGAGCGGGAGGTGCTGCGCTGCATGGTGGCGGGCCTGGGACGCAAGGCCGTGGCCGAGCGGCTCTTCCTCTCCCCGCACACCGTCCGTACGCACATGCAGAACGTGCTCGGGAAGCTGGGCGTGCACTCCACGCTGGCCGCGGTCGCCCTGGCGCGCCGGGCCGGTGTCGGTCCCGCCGAGCTGGGCGAGCATCCGCTAGCCGGGGATGTTGTCGAACGGGGCGGTCAGCTGGCGTAGCAGCCCCGCCAGGTCGCCCCGCTGGGCGCGGGAGAGCTGGGCCAGGATGGCCCGCTCCTGGGCGAGCAGCCCGGCGAGCGCCTGGTCGGCCCGGTCGCGGCCCTCGGGGGTCAGACGGACCAGGACCCCCCGCCGGTCGCTGGGGTCGGGCAGCCGTTCGACCAGACCCTTTTTGGTGAGCCGGTCGATGCGGTTGGTCATGGTGCCCGAGGTGACCAGCGTCTGGGTGAGGAGCTGGCCGGGGGAGAGCTGGTACGGGGCGCCGGCGCGGCGCAGCGACGTGAGGACGTCGAACTCCCAGGGCTCCAGCTGATGCTCGGAGAAAGCGAGCCGACGGGCGCGGTCGAGGTGGCGGGCGAGCCGTGAGACGCGGCTCAGCACCTCGAGCGGTTCCACGTCGAGGTCCGGGCGCTCGCGGCGCCATGCAGCGACCAGCCGGTCGACCTCGTCCTCCATGTCGATCAGTGTAGAGGGTCTGTTGACATAAAGTCTCTTGACGTCAAGATATATTCCGCTGGACTATGGGGAAGGACCGGGCCGGAACCCTGTTCCGCTTCGGCAACTCGTTCCAGCAAGGGGGCTCGAACATGCATTCCGCACCATCCTCGGCGTCCGCCGCACCGACATGGGACCCGCAGCAGTACCTCCGGCACTCCGGCCACCGCGCCCGACCCTTCCTCGACCTGCTCGCCCGAATACCGCACCTCCCCATCGGTGACCGTCCCGCTCGGATCGCCGACCTCGGCTGCGGCCCCGGCAATGTGACCGTTCTGCTCGCCGACCGCTGGCCCGACGCCCACATCACCGGCTTCGACCTCTCACCGGACATGCTGGAACAGGCCGAGAAGGACTGGGCCGGCACGACGTCCGGCGGAGGCTGGCTGGACTTCCGGCGCGCCGACGCGGCCCACTGGACTCCCGAGGAGCCCTACGACCTGATCGTCTCCAACGCCGCCCTCCAGTGGGTCCCCAACCACCCCGAGTCCTTCGCCCCCTGGATCGGCGGCCTCAAACCGGGCGGAACACTCGCGTTCCAGGTCCCCGGCAACTTCACCTCGCCGAGCCACGCCCTGCTCGGCGAACTCTGCGACGCCCCGCAATGGCGCGACCGCCTCCACGGCGAGGGGCGCCGATTCGTCCATGTCCTCGACGCGGCCGACTATCTGAACCGCCTTGCCGACCTCGGCTGCGAGACCGACACCTGGGAGACCACCTACTCACAACTCCTGCACGGCGAGGACCCCGTCCTCGACTGGGTCAAGGGCACCGCCCTGCGCCCCGTACTGACCGCACTGGAAGGCGACCAGGAGGCGACCGACGCCTTCCTCGCCCAATACCGCGACCTGCTGCGCGAGGCGTACCCCCCCGGGCCGCACGGCACGGTCTTCCCCTTCCGCCGCATCTTCGCCGTCGCGACGAAGCCACGATGACGGAACCGCGGTCGACCAAGCCCCGGTTACGCACGGGCGCCCCGCACCTGGAACCAGGTGCGGGGCGCCCTGAACCGACCAACCGTCACGTCAGCTCTTGCGATGCCCTATCAACCGCGGCTTCTGCTCAAGACCGTCCAGGCCGTGCCACGCCAGATTCACCAGGTGCGCCGCGACCTCCGCCTTCTTCGGCTTACGGACGTCCAGCCACCACTGGCCCGTCAGCGCCACACTGCCCACCAGCGCCTGCGCGTACAGCGGGGCCAGTTTCGGGTCGAAGCCACGGGCCTTGAACTCCAGACCCAGGATGTCCTCGACCTGCGTGGCGATGTCGCTGATGAGCGAGGCGAACGTGCCGGTCGACTGCGCCACCGGCGAATCGCGGACCAGGATCCGGAAACCGTCCGTGTACCGCTCGATGTAGTCCAGCAGCGCGAAGGCCGCCTGCTCCAGCAGCTCCCGGGGGTGGCCCGCGGTCAGCGCCCCGGTCACCATGTCGAGCAGCTGGCGCATCTCCCGGTCGACCACGACCGCGTACAGCCCCTCCTTGCCGCCGAAGTGCTCGTACACCACCGGCTTGGAAACCCCGGCCTTCGCCGCGATCTCCTCCACCGACGTGCCCTCGAACCCCTTCTCGGCGAAGAGCGTCCGACCGATGTCCAGCAGCTGCTCCCGGCGCTCCGCGCCCGTCATCCTCACCCGGCGGCCACGCCTGGGCTTGTTCTCGCTGCTGCTGGTACTGCCGTCGATCGCCACGTTCTCCATCATGCCGCGTCGACGGGCTCGCCCCGGCGTCGGGCTTCGATCCGGGAGGCGTTCGGCCAGCGTACGTCGTACGCCCAGCCCAGCTGCTCGAACCAGCGGATCAGCCGCGCGCTGGAGTCGACCTGGCCCCGCAGCACCCCGTGCCGCGCCGAGGTCGGGTCCGCGTGGTGCAGGTTGTGCCAGGACTCGCCGCAGGACAGCACCGCCAGCCACCACACGTTGCCCGAACGGTCCCGGGACTTGAAGGGGCGCTTGCCGACCGCGTGACAGATCGAGTTGATCGACCACGTCACGTGGTGCAGCAGCGCGACCCGGACCAGCGAACCCCAGAAGAACGCGGTGAACGCGCCCCACCAGGACATCGTCACCAGACCGCCGACCACCGGCGGGATCGCCAGGGACAGCACCGTCCAGAAGATGAAGTCACGGGAGATCCGCCGGATCGCCGGGTCCTTGATCAGATCGGGGGCGTACTTCGCCTGCGGCGTGCGCTCCTCGTCGAACATCCAGCCGATGTGCGCCCACCACAACCCCTTCATCAGGGCCGGCACCGTCTCCCCGAAGCGCCACGGCGAGTGCGGGTCGCCCTCCGCGTCGGAGAACTTGTGGTGCTTGCGGTGGTCCGCCACCCAGCGCACCAGCGGGCCCTCCACCGCCAGCGAGCCCATGATCGCGAGCGCGATCCGCAGCGGCCGCTTGGCCTTGAAGGAGCCATGGGTGAAGTAACGGTGGAAGCCGATCGTGATGCCGTGACAGCCGATGTAGTACATCGTCACCAGCAGGGCCAGATCGAGCCAGGACACGCCGCCCCAGCTCCAGGCCAGCGGCACGGCCGCGACCAGGGCGATGAAGGGCACCGTGATGAACAGCAGCAGCGTGATCTGCTCGATCGATCGCTTTTTGTCCCCGCCGAGCGTGGCGGAGGGCAGGTCCTGTTCGGTTTCGAGCATCTCGGGGCTTGTGGTCATGGGTGTCCCCTGGGGATGAAGGGATGTGGGATGAAAGTGAGCGGAACGGGACGAAAAGAGCGCGTGGCTACGCCTCCGTAACCTACGGCGACGTAAGTATGGCAGCGCGGTGGCGCGCGGCAAGAGGGCGCAAGAGGCCCTAGCAGGGAGTCCAAGGAATGGACACCTATCCTGTGTGCGTCGGACAGCGCGGTCCGCAAGCCTCCAGTACCCCTCCAGACGTGCTCAAACACTGCAAGGAGCCGCACCTGTGAGCAGTGCCGACCAGACCCCCACCGCCAGCGCCGAGCTGCGTTCCGACATCCGCCGACTGGGCGATCTGCTGGGCGAGACCCTCGTCCGCCAGGAAGGACACGACCTTCTCGACCTCGTCGAGAAGGTCCGCAGCCTCACCCGCGAGAACGGCGAGGCAGCCGCCGAGCTGCTCGGCGAGACCGACCTGGAGACCGCCACCAAGCTGGTGCGCGCCTTCTCCACGTACTTCCATCTGGCGAACGTCACCGAGCAGGTCCACCGCGGCCGCGAGATGCGCGAGAAGCGCGCCGCCGAGGGCGGACTGCTCGCCCGCACCGCCGACATGCTCAAGGACGGCGACCCCCAGCACGTCCGCGAGACGGTACGGAACCTCAACGTACGGCCCGTCTTCACCGCGCACCCCACCGAGGCCGCCCGCCGCTCGGTCCTCAACAAGCTGCGCCGGATCGCCGCCCTCCTGGAGACCCCGGTCATCGAGGCCGACCGGCGCCGCCACGACCTGCGTCTCGCCGAGAACATCGATCTCGTCTGGCAGACCGACGAGCTCCGGGTCGTCCGCCCCGAGCCCGCCGACGAGGCCCGCAACGCCATCTACTACCTCGACGAGCTGCACGCCGGCGCCGTCGGCGACGTCCTGGAGGACCTCGCCGCCGAGCTCGAGCGCGTCGGCATCGAGCTGCCCGCCGGGACCCGCCCGCTGACCTTCGGCACCTGGATCGGCGGCGACCGCGACGGCAACCCCAACGTCACCCCCGCCGTCACCCGGGACGTGCTGATCCTCCAGCACGAGCACGGCATCACCGACGCGCTCGACATGATCGACGAGCTGCGCGGCTTCCTCTCCAACTCCATCCGGTACGCGGGCGCGACGGAGGAGCTGCTCACCTCCCTCCAGGCCGACCTGGAGCGGCTGCCCGAGATCAGCCCCCGCTACAAGCGCCTCAACGCGGAGGAGCCGTACCGGCTCAAGGCCACGTGCATCCGCCAGAAGCTCCTCAACACCCGCGAGCGTCTCGCCCAGGGCACCCCGCACCAGGACGGCCGCGACTACCTCGGCACCGCCGAGCTGGTCCACGACCTCGCCCTGATCCAGACCTCGCTGCGCGAGCACCGCGGCGCCCTGTTCGCCGACGGCCGGATGGACCGCACCATCCGCACCCTGTCCGCGTTCGGCCTCCAGCTCGCCACCATGGACGTCCGCGAGCACGCCGACGCCCACCACCACGCACTCGGCCAGCTCTTCGACCGGCTCGGCGAGGAGTCCTGGCGGTACGCCGACATGCCCCGCGACTACCGGCAGAAGCTGCTCGCCAAGGAGCTGCGCTCCCGCCGCCCGCTCGCGCCCACTCCGGCCCCGCTGGACGCGGCCGGCGAGAAGACCCTCGGTGTCTTCCACACCGTCAAGGAGGCCTTCGAGCGCTTCGGCCCCGAAGTCATCGAGTCGTACATCATCTCGATGTGCCAGGGCGCCGACGACGTCTTCGCCGCCACCGTCCTCGCCCGCGAGGCCGGACTCCTCGACCTGCACGCCGGCTGGGCCAAGATCGGCATCGTGCCGCTCCTGGAGACCACCGACGAGCTCAAGGCCGCCGACGTCATCCTCAACGACATGCTGGCCGACCCCTCCTACCGCCGCCTCGTCTCGCTCCGCGGCGACGTGCAGGAGGTCATGCTCGGCTACTCCGACTCCTCCAAGTTCGGCGGCATCACCACCTCACAGTGGGAGATCCACCGCGCCCAGCGCCGACTGCGCGACGTCGCCCACCGCTACGGCGTACGGCTCCGGCTCTTCCACGGCCGCGGCGGCACCGTCGGCCGAGGCGGCGGCCCCTCGCACGACGCGATCCTCGCCCAGCCCTGGGGCACCCTGGAGGGCGAGATCAAGGTGACCGAGCAGGGCGAGGTCATCTCCGACAAGTACCTCATCCCGTCCCTGGCCCGCGAGAACCTCGAACTGACCGTCGCCGCCACGCTGCAGGCCTCCGCCCTGCACACCGCGCCGCGCCAGTCCGACGAGGCCCTGGCCCGCTGGGACGCGGCCATGGACACCGTCTCGGACGCCGCCCACACCGCGTACCGCACGCTGGTCGAGGACCCGGACCTGCCCTCGTACTTCTTCGCGGCGACCCCGGTCGACCAGCTCGCCGACCTGCACCTGGGGTCCCGGCCCTCGCGCCGCCCCGACTCCGGCGCCGGCCTCGACGGACTGCGGGCCATCCCGTGGGTGTTCGGCTGGACCCAGTCCCGCCAGATCGTCCCCGGCTGGTACGGCGTCGGCTCCGGCCTCAAGGCGCTGCGCGAGGCCGGCCTCGACGCGGTCCTCGGCGAGATGTACGAGCAGTGGCACTTCTTCCGCAACTTCCTCGCCAACGTCGAGATGACGCTGGCCAAGACGGACCTGCGGATCTCCCGCCACTACGTCGACACGCTGGTGCCGGACGAGCTGAAGCACGTCTTCGCCACCATCGAGGCGGAGCACGCGCTCACCGTCGCCGAGGTCCTGAAGGTGACGGGCGGCCAGAAGCTGCTCGACTCCAACCCGGTGCTCCAGCAGACCTTCGCCATCCGCGACGCCTACCTGGACCCGATCTCCTACCTCCAGGTCGCCCTGCTGGCCCGCCAGCGCGCCGCGGCCGAGCGCGGCGAGGACCCGGACCCGCTGCTCGCCCGAGCCCTCCTGCTCACGGTGAACGGTGTCGCGGCCGGCCTGCGCAACACCGGCTGACCTGCCGCGCGTACGACAGTGCCCCCGCCGGAATCCCTTCCGGCGGGGGCACTTCGCTGTAGCGGGAATCAGTGCTGCTGGGCCTTGCGGCGACGCGTCACCATGAACGCACCGGCACCCGCGAGGGCGACGGCGACGGCGGCCATGATGCCGACGGGGGCGCTGGAGCCGGTCTCGGCCAGGTCACCACCGGTGCCGCCGGTGGTGTCGCCCGGCTCACCCGGGGCGGTGGCGGAGGGCGACTCGGAGGCGCCCGGCGTCTCGCTGCCGGGAGTCTCCGGGGTCTCCGTACCGGGGGTCTCCGTACCGGGCGTCTCGGTGCCGGGGGTTTCCGTGCCGGGGGTCTCGGCGGGCGGGCAGTCGGTCTTGAAGACCTTCTGCTTCGCGCGGCCGTTCTCGCCCTCGAAGTTCCAGAACAGCTTGTACTGGCCGTTCGGGAGGGTCATGTCCTCGGTGCGCTCGTGGCCGTCGGCGTCGAGCGTGATCAGGCCGGTCTTGACCGTGGTGCCCTTGTCCTGCTCGTTGTTCGCCCACGCCTCGATGTGCCAGTTCACCTTCTGGCCGGCGTCGAAGCCGAAGGCGTCGAGGTAGAAGGAGCAGACCTTGGGCTCGTTCTTACGGAGCTCCTCGCCGGTCTTCGAGTCGTGGATCTTCACGGTGCCGTTGTCGCCCTGGGGCTTGCCCGAGGCCGAGGCCGCGGGGGCCAGCAGCAGAGAGCCCGCGAGAGCCGCGACCAGCGCGCCTGCGGGAAGGAGAGATCGTCGCATGTGCAGTCGTCCATCTGGGATGAGGGATGCCGTGGGGGGCGGCGGGGGCAGCCTAGCTGCCTCTTTAAGTCATCCTTAACCCACGGCTTGATAACAATCCCGCCAGCCCCTCCCGTTATGGATCACAACGCGAAGAACGTCCCAACCAGTAGCAGTCCACCCGCCCCCGCCAGCGACCACGCCGTCCGCGTCAGCCGCAGCCCACCCCCGACGAGCGGCGCCGCGAGCAGCAGCGCCCCGCCCAACGGCAGCCAGGCGTGCAGGCCACCACCCCACCCCGTCCGTACGGCCTCCGCCGTGCCCGGCTTCACGACCACCGGCACCGTCTGGCCCTTGCCGGCCGCCACCGAGCGGTCGATCGTCAGCGTGTTGTGCGGCGAAGGCGGACCGTCCGGGACATAACGGCCGCTGCACGTCTCCTCGTTGCAGCCGGTCACCGTCAACGTGCCGTGCTCACGGCCCTTGGAAAGCAGGATGTGCTGCGCCGAACCCCAGGACGACCACGCTCCCGCGACGAGGAGCAGCAGGGCGACCAGGGCCATGGCGGCGTTACGGGCGTGCGTCATGACCCGCGATCGTACAGTCGTACTGTTCCGGCGCGTCGATCAGGAGTTGCACACGGGCTGCCGCGTCGCTCAGGAGTTGTACGCGGACTGCGCGCTCTCCAGACCCTCCGCCACCAGACACTCGACGGAATCCGCCGCCCGGTCCACGAAGAAGTCCAACTCCTTGCGCTCCGTCGACGAGAAGTCCTTCAGAACGAAATCCGCGACCTGCATCCGACCCGGCGGACGACCGATCCCGAACCGCACCCGGTGATACTCGGCACTCATCGCCTTCGTCATCGACTTCAGACCGTTGTGGCCGTTGTCGCCACCACCGATCTTCAGCCGCAGCACCCCGTAGTCGATGTCCAACTCGTCATGGATCGCCACCACGTGCGCCGTCGGCACCTTGTAGAAGTCCCGCAGCGCCGTCACCGGACCGCCCGAGAGATTCATGTACGACATCGGCTTCGCAAGGATCACCCGGCGGTTCGCGGGCCCGGGAGGACCCATCCGGCCCTCGACCACCTGCGCCTGCGCCTTCTGCGCCCGCTTGAACTTCCCGCCGATACGGTCCGCGAGCAGATCCACGACCATGAAGCCCACATTGTGGCGATTCGCGGCGTACTCGGGGCCCGGGTTGCCGAGACCGACGATCAGCCAGGGGGCGTTCGCGTCGTCCGTCATCGTGGGACGTCTCCTCGTCTGCGTACTACTGGGCGGGGAACAGGGGAACGGGGTGGCAGGCCGCAGCCCACCACCCCGTCCGCGTCAGACAGAGCCTACGGCTCAGGCCTCGGCGCCCTCGGCCGCGACGGCCTCGCCCTCGGCCTCGGCAGCCGGCTCCTCGGCCTGCGCGGCCAGGACCTGCAGGACGACCGCGTCGGCGTCGGTGGACAGGGTCACACCGTTCGGGAGCGTGATGTCCTTGGCGAGGATGGAGGCACCGGCCTCCAGGCCCTCCACGGAGACCGTGACGGCCTCGGGGATGTGGGTGGCCTCGGCCTCGACGGAGAGCGTGTTCAGCACGTGCTCCAGCAGGTTGCCACCGGCGGCGAGCTCACCCTCGGCCTGGACCGGGATCTCGACGGTGACCTTCTCGCCACGCTTGACGAGGATCAGGTCGACGTGCACCAGGTAACCCTTGATGGCGTCACGCTGAACGGCCTTCGGGATCGCCAGCTCGTTCTTGCCGTCGATGTCCAGGGACAGCAGAACGTTCGGGGTACGCAGGGCGAGCAGCAGCTCGTGGCCCGGAAGCGTCACGTGGACCGGCTCGGTGCCGTGACCGTAGACGACGCCGGGAACCTTGTTCTCACGACGGATCGAACGGGCCGCACCCTTGCCGAACTCGGAACGAACCTCGGCGGAGATCTTCACCTCGGACATATGCACTCCTCGTAAGCAGAAACAGAACAGTGTGGCTACCCGGCCACGACTGGCCTGCTACGAAGAGCGCGTCGATAACGGACCGCCGCACCTCACCGGTACGGCCTCCCTCGCCGAGCAACTACGGCAGTCTACTCGCCCCGCGCCGCCCCACCCAATTGGATCACCCGGCCCCCCGCCGACTCCGCCCACACCCCCGGGGACCACCCGACCCCGCCCCGAACCCAGATCGCCGGAAAGCAGATAGCCGTCTACCTATCCTTGCCGCTCATGGACCTGCTGCTGCACCTGCGGTACTTCCGGACCGTCGCCGAAGAACAACACTTCGGACGCGCCGCCGAACGCCTGCACATGGCCCAGCCCTCCCTCTCCCAACGCATCCAACGCCTCGAACGCGAACTCGGCGTCCGCCTCCTCGACCGCACCAGCCGCGGCACCACCCTCACCCCCGCCGGCCGCCTCGTCCTCACCGAAGCCGAACACCTCCTCACCGCCGCCGACCGGCTCACCGCCGCCGTCGCCCGCCTCCGCAACGGCCAGGCCGGCACCCTCCGCGCCGCCGTCCCACCCCGCCTCGGCGCCGCCGCCGTCGGAGCCCTCCTCATCACGTACCGCGACCGCTCCCCAGGCGGCGACCTCGACCTCCGCGAACTCCCCAGCGCCCAACAGACCGCCGAACTCACCGCCGGCACCCTCGACGTCGGCGTCGTCCGCCACCCCTGCCCCGCCCCCGGCCTCGCCTTCGGCCCCCTCCTGCACCAACCCCTCGGCGTCCTCCTCCCCGACACCGACCCCCTCGCCGCCCACCCCGACATCCCCGCAGCCGCACTCACCGGCCGCGACCTCGTCCTCTTCCCCCGCGCCGAAGCCCCCGCCCTCCACGACGAAACCCTCACCGCCTGCGCCCGACACGGCTGCACCCCCGCCACCGTCCACGAAGCCGCAGCACCCGACTTCACCCGCGGACTCGTCCTCTCCGGAGGCGCCGTCGCCCTCCAACCCCGCTCCCCGGCCGAACCCGGCACCGTCTGGCGCCCCCTGCGCGACAACCCCGTCACCTGGCGCACCTCCGCCGCCTGGCCCCAAGGCCGCGACGGACCCGCCGTACGCCTCTTCGCCGACACCGCCCACGAAACCCTCCGCGACCACGCGGGCATGATCACCGACACCCCCACCGGCGCATCCGCGAGGATGCTCTTCCCCCGCCCCGCATCGGAGTTCCCCCTGTGACCGCCGCAGCCCGTACGCGCATCACCTCGGCCTTCACCGACGCGGGCGTCACCGGACAGCTCCACGCCACCGACATCGACACCGGCACCACCATCACCATCGGCGCCGACCTCGAAACCCCCACCGCCAGCGTCCACAAACTCTGCGTCATCGCCGCCCTCTACCGACACGCAGCCCACGGCCACATCGACCTGCGCCACCCCGTCGACATCCCCGCCGAAGGCCGCTCACCCGGCGCCACCGGCCTCGCCGCCATGCGCGACGCCGCCCGCCTCTCCCTGCGCGACCTCGCCGGCCTCGCCGTCGCCGTCAGCGACAACACCGCCGCCGACCTCCTCATCGACGCCATCGGCCTCGACACCGTCAACCGCACCATGACCGACCTCGGCCTCACCCGCACCATCGCCGTCCACACCATGCGTGAGCTCTACGCCACCCTCCGCGAGGACGCCGGCGGCGCACCCACCGCCCTCACCGACCCCACCGTCGTCACCCGCCTCCGCGCCCTCGACCCCACCCGCACCAACCGCTCCACAGCCCGCGAGATCGCCGCCCTCCTCGCCGCCATCTGGCGCGACGAGCTCTGCACGGGCGAGTACGCGCAAGAACTCCGCACCGTCCTCGGACTCCAAGCCTGGAGCCACCGCCTCGCCGCCGGATTCCCCTTCGACGACGTCCGCGTCAGCGGCAAGACCGGCTCCCTGCCCACCCTGCGCCACGAAGCCGGAGTCGTCGAATACCCCGACGGCGGCCGCTACGCCATCGCCGTCTTCACCCGGGCCGCCGCGACCACGGTCACACTCCCGGCGGCGGACGCCGCCATCGGCAGGGCGGCACGGATCGCGGTGGACGCGCTGAGGGCATGACGCCGAGGACATGAGGAAGGCCCGCCTCCCGAAAGGGAAGCGGGCCTTGCTCAGAGACTTCTGGGGACTGCTCAGTGCTCCTCGAAGAGGCTCGTCACCGAGCCGTCCTCGAACACCTCGCGCACGGCGCGCGCGATTGTCGGAGCGATCGACAGAACCGTGATCTTGTCGAGCTCCAGCGAGCTCGGCACCGGCAGCGTGTCCGTGAACACGAACTCGCTCACCTTCGAGTTCTTCAGACGGTCCGCAGCCGGCCCCGACAGGATGCCGTGCGTCGCCGTCACGATGACGTCCTCCGCGCCGTGCGCGAACAACGCGTCGGCAGCGGCGCAGATCGTGCCACCCGTGTCCACCATGTCGTCGACCAGGACACAGACCCGGCCCTTCACGTCACCGACGACCTCGTGGACCGTCACCTGGTTGGCGACGTCCTTGTCACGACGCTTGTGCACGATCGCCAGCGGCGCGTCCAGACGGTCGCACCAGCGGTCGGCCACACGCACACGGCCCGCGTCGGGGGAGACGATCGTCAGCTTCGAACGGTCCACCTTGTTGCCCACGTAGTCCGCCAGGACCGGGAGAGCCGACAGGTGGTCCACCGGACCGTCGAAGAAGCCCTGGATCTGGTCCGTGTGCAGGTCCACCGTCAGAATGCGGTGCGCACCCGCCGTCTTCAGCAGATCCGCGACCAGACGGGCCGAAATCGGCTCACGACCACGGTGCTTCTTGTCCTGACGGGCATAGCCGTACGACGGGATGATCACAGTGATGCTCCGAGCGGAAGCCCGCTTCAGCGCATCGATCATGATCAACTGCTCCATGATCCACTTATTGATCGGAGCCGTGTGGCTCTGGATCAGGAAGCAGTCCGCGCCACGAGCCGACTCCTGGAAACGGACATAGATCTCACCGTTCGCGAAGTCGAAAGCCTTGGTCGGCACGAGACCGACACCCAGCTGGTGCGCGACCTCCTCGGCCAGCTCGGGGTGGGCGCGGCCGGAGAAGAGCATCAGCTTCTTCTCGCCGGTCGTCTTGATCCCGGTCACAGCACTGTCTCCTCAGACGTGTCTTCTGGCCGCGAACTCCGCGCTCCCGTGCGCGTGTGCGAGCCAGCCGAATTTATGTGCACGTATCACGGTACGCCGAGTTCGACGTACCCGTTTCCGGTCAGCTTTCGCCGGCGGGCTCCTCCGTGACCGCCTGAGCGGCCTGCGCCGCAGCGCTGCCGGGCCGCTTCCGAGCCACCCAACCCTCGATATTCCGCTGCTGGCCCCGGGCCACAGCCAGCGCACCCGACGGCACATCCTTCGTGATGACCGACCCCGCAGCGGTGTAAGCACCGTCCCCGATGGTGACAGGAGCCACAAACATGTTGTCCGAACCGGTCTTGCAGTGCGACCCCACCGTCGTGTGGTGCTTCGCCTCACCGTCGTAGTTCACGAAGACACTCGCCGCGCCGATGTTCGTGTACTCACCGATCGTCGCGTCACCCACGTACGACAGATGAGGAACCTTCGTGCCCTCGCCGATCGTCGCGTTCTTCATCTCCACATACGTACCGGCCTTCGCCCTCACACCCAGGTTCGTACCCGGACGGAGATACGCGTACGGGCCCACGGACGCGCCCTCGCCGATCACAGCGGAATCCGCGACCGTGTTGTCCACCCGAGCGCCCTTGCCGACCCTCGTGTCCTTCAGACGCGAATTCGGGCCGACCTCGGCGTCCTCCCCGATGTGCGTCGCACCGAGCAGCTGCGTACCCGGGTGGATCACGGAGTCCGGCTCGAACGTCACCATGACATCGACAAGAACCGACGACGGGTCGACCACCGTCACGCCGGCCGTCATCGCCCGCTCCAGCAGACGCCGATTCAGCAGCGCACGAGCCTCGGCCAGCTGCACCCGGTTGTTGATACCGAGAATCTCGCGGTGATCACCGGCCACCGACGCGCCCACACGGTGACCCGCCTCACGCAGGATGGACAGCACATCGGTGAGGTACTCCTCACCCTGACTGTTGTCCGTACGGACCTTGCCCAGAGCGTCGGCCAGCAGCCGGCCGTCGAACGCGAACACGCCGGAGTTGATCTCCTTGATGGCGCGCTGCTCCTCGGAGGCGTCCTTGTGCTCGACGATCGCGGTGACCGCACCGGAGGCGTCACGGACGATGCGCCCGTAGCCGGTGGAGTCCGGCACCTCGGCGGTCAGCACGGTGACGGCGTTGCCGTCGGCGGCGTGGGTGCCGGCGAGCGCCTTCAGGGTCTCCCCGGACAGCAGCGGAGTGTCGCCGCACACGACGACGACGGTCCCCTCGGGGGCCTGCCCCAGCTCCTCGAGGCCCATGCGGACGGCATGACCGGTGCCGTTCTGCTCGTACTGCACGGCGGTACGAGTCCCGGCGTAGTGCGCGTCGAGATGCGCGGTGACCTGCTCACGGGCGTGCCCGACGACCACGACGAGGTGCTCGGGCTCCAGCTCCCGCGCGGCGGACACGACGTGTCCGACGAGGGAACGTCCGGCGATTTCGTGCAGGACCTTGGGGGTCTTCGACTTCATGCGGGTGCCCTCACCCGCTGCGAGGACGACGACGGCGGCCGGGCGGTTGGCGCTCACGGGAATGCCCTTCGGCTTCGGGTGGTGGACAACCGCAGGATACCGGGGGGTTTCGGGGCGGAAATGAGTGCGGGTCCTGACCGTGGAGGTCAGGACCCGAACCGAGGTCTTGTGCACCGTGGCTCCCCCGCAAGGATTCGAACCTTGTCCTGCTGGTACCAAAAACCAGTGTGCTGCCTGTTACACCACGGGGGACAGCGCCTCAGACCATACCGGAGACCCGCCCGCGTGCGGCATTGATCCCAGCCCACCATCCTTCGATGCGGCAGTACAGCTCAGCACTCCCCGCGACGTCGATGACCAGGCAGCCTCGGTAGTCCTCCCCGACGTTCTTCCGGACGGTCTCCGAGCTCTTCGAGCAGCCCAGCTCCAGCTGGATCTGGTCGTACGTCCTGCCCTCCAGGCGGAGATCGCGCGCCCGGGCTCGGAGGTCGTCCTTCGCGTTCGGGTGCTTCGTCCATTGCGGAGGCGGCTCGCCCTTCACGAGGCGGTGGAGGATGTCGTTGTTGTAGACCTGCAGGCGGTCTCGGATCTGGCGCAGGCTGAGTCCCTCGCGGCGTAGGGCGACGGCCTGCTCGCGCAGGTTCTCGAAGTCCGCATACCGGCTCGTCTCGGGTGTCATATGAACACCGTCGTCCGGAATGCGGACGTCCGGGTCGAAAGTCTGGGCGATTCATTAGTTCGAGGGACTGGTGTGTGCACGCCGTTGACGTGCGGCGCTCCCGCGTCCGGCCGTCTCCGGAAAATGACTCGCGCTCGCCCGTACGCTGGAGGGCATGACCGCAACGGGGGCGCATCAGGACGCGGCGGCTTTGGCCGCCCGGGGCTGGTGGTGGTGGGGGAGACGGCGTAGTGCGGCGCTCGATGTCGGGCTGGCCGTGGTGTCCGCGCTGGAGTGCGGGCTGGAAGGGGTCGGCTTTGCCGACAAGGCGGGGCTGCCTGTGCCCGTGGGGGTGTTGTTCGGGCTGATCGTGGGGTCCGCGCTGCTCGTGCGGCGGCGGTGGCCGATCGCGGTGGTTCTGGTCTCGATCGCCGTCACGCCGGCCGAGATGGGCTATCTGATGGGGGTCGTCGGGCTGTATTCGCTCGCCGCCTCGGAGGTGCCCCGGCGGATCACGGCCGCTCTTGCCGGTATGTCGACGGTCGCGGTGTTCGTCGTGACGGTGGTGCGGGTGCGTCAGGACGTCGCGCAGGCGGATGTCGGTCAGCCGGACTTCGATCCGAGCGGCTGGTACGTCCCGACCGTCGCGGTCTTCATGACGTTGGGTCTCAACGCGCCGCCGGTTCTCTTCGGCCTCTACATAGGTGCCCGGCGGCGGCTCATGGAGAGCCTGAGGGAGCGGGCCGACAGTCTGGAGCAGGAGTTGTCGCTGCTTGCCGATCGGGCGGAGCAGCGGGCTCAGTGGGCGCGGCAGGAGGAGCGGACGCGGATCGCGCGGGAGATGCACGACGTGGTGGCGCATCGGGTGTCGCTGATGGTGGTGCATGCGGCGGCGTTGCAGGCGGTGGCGTTGAAGGATCCGCAGAAGGCTGTGAAGAACGCGGCGCTGGTCGGTGACATGGGTCGGCAGGCGTTGACGGAGTTGCGGGAGATGTTGGGTGTTCTGCGGGAGGACGCGGCTCCGGTCGTGGCTTCTCCGGTGCCGCTGGCGGCGGTCGGTCGGGCGGCTGCGGCGGCCGCGGAGGCGGCGTCGGAGGATGGGCCGTGTCTGGATGCCTTGGAGGATCTGGTCGAGCAGTCGCGGCTGGCCGGTGCGGTCGTCGAGCTGACGGTGCTCGGTGAGGTGCGGGCGTATGCGGCGGAGGTGGAGCGGACTGCGTACCGGGTGGTGCAGGAGGCGCTGACCAATGTCCACAAGCACGCGGCCGGTGCCAAGGTCGTGGTTCGGCTCGCGCACCGGGACGCCGAGGTCGCGATGCAGGTCGAGAACGGCCCGTCGGACGCGGCTGCGACGGATGCTCATCTGCCGAGTGGTGGGAATGGTCTGGTCGGTATGCGGGAGCGTGTGAGCCGGTTGGGTGGTGTGTTCGTCTCGGGTCCGACGGATGCGGGTGGTTTCCGGGTGTCGGCGGTGCTGCCGGTGGGGGAGTCGGCGGCGTAGTCGGATTTCTGATGCCGGATCCCGGTTGTTGGATCCATTGCATGGGGTCCAGTGCGTGGGATCCCTGACATTGGATCCTGGATATCGGATCCAATGTCCAATGTCCGATCTGCTGCCCCAGGCTCAGCCCGTGACCAGCCGTGTCGGCTGCGTTCCCGTGATCAGTGTCGACAGCGCCGCGTCGATGTCCTGGCCCAGGAACCAGTCTCCTGTGTGGTCCAGGCTGTACACGCGGCCTTCCTGGTCGATCGCGAGCACCGCCTGGTGTTCGCCCTCCTCGGCGAGGGGGGCGATCTCGGTGTCGAGGGCGCGTCCGAGGTCCGCGAGGGTGCGGGCCAGGTGGAGGCCGGCCAGTGGGTCGAAGCGTACGGTCGCCGGGGCGATCTGGCGGCCGCTGCCGGGCGCCGTGACGCGCAGGCCCCCGAATTCCGCCCATGCCTCGACGGCCGCCGGGAAGACGCTGTGTCGGTGGCCGCCCGGGGAGACGTGGGCGCGCAGGGTGTCGGCCCATTGTTCGGCGAGTTTGATGTCCCAGCGGCCGGGTTGCCATCCCGCTTCGCGGAGGGCGGCGTCGACGTTGACCGGGAATCGGGTGGTGCTCAGGTGGTCGGGCATGAAGGTGCGGTCAGCCGTTCTCGACAGTCGAGGTGGGGTCGACGGGGCGTACCCCGAAGTGGGCGAGCATCGCCGTGCAGGAGCGGCAGGGGGCGGCGTAGCTGCCGTGGAGTGGGTCGCCGTCCTCGCGGATGCGGCGCGCGGTCAGTTTGGCGTGCTTGAGCGAGCGGCGGGCTTCGCCGTGGGTGAGGGGTTTGCGCTGGGCGCGCTTGGAGCGGCCGGTCTCGGCGGCGGTGAGGTGGCGGGAGAGCAGGATCGCTTCGGGGCAGCGGCCGGTGAAGCGTTCGCGCTGCCCGCTGGTGAGGGTGTCCAGGAAGTCCTGGACGAGTGCGTGCAGGGCGGGTGGCCGGTCGCCGCGGCCTGCGGTGCAGGTGAGGGTTTCGCCGCGTACGGAGAGCGCGGCGCCGACGGTGGGGAGGATGCCGTCGCGGCGGAAGCGCAGTAACGGGGCGCGGGTGGGCTCGGCGCTGCTCCAGTTGAGGCGTGGGTCACCCTGAGTGGGCGTTTGTGCTGCGTACATGGTGCGTGTCTTCCCCTCCTGCAATCCCCCGAGTTGCGGGAACAGACTGCCAAATGGGACGCCTCATGTGGAAGCGGGGTACACAAACGGGGTGTCGGCGTGTCGGAACTATCGCCGGTGTGTCATCTGGCCGTGACACTTGGTCACGGGCTGTGGTGGTGGCCGTATCGGGCCGGGTCGCGGGGTTGTGGCAGCGCATAGGCTGTGCGGAATCAGCCAGCAGCCAGCGCAGGGGGCAACCGCCATGACGACAGGTCGGCTCGGGCAGCACGCCGCGCCACCGAACGCGGCTTACGCCGGGCAGGTCGTGCACTTCCCGGACCCGGTTCGTGCTTCCCGTCACCCGAGAGGGGTACGGGTGGATGAGCAGGGGTATCCGGACTTTTCGCCGTATGCCCGGGCGGCGGCGGAGATTGCCGATCCGCCTGAGGGGTTCGGTGTCGACGAGCTGCGGTTGACGGACTACGTGTCGGCGAACGCGGCGCTGGCCGCGACCGGCCATGAGCTGTGGGGCACGATCCCGGCCGTGGCGACTCCGCACGGCTGGACCTGGCACCACGTGGCGGGTGGTCGGCGGATGGAGCTCGTACCGGTCGAGGTGAAGGCGTTGTTGCGTCACCACGGCGGGGTGGCGACGGCTGCCGTCGATCATGGCAAGCGGGGTACGCGTCCGTTGCAGGAGACCCGGCCGGCGCATTTCGGGCTGCCGAAGGGTCTGGTGTCGGTGACCGAGCAGCAACTGCTCGGTGTGGAGGAGGACCTGGGTTACCGCCTGCCGGGCGGGTACCGCGCGTTCCTGAAGGCGGGGGGCGGTTGCGCGCCGGTGGGCGCGGCGCTCGACGCGGAGCTGGGTCTGCTGGTGGACCAGCCGTTCTTCACGGTGCGTGAGGAGGCGGGCGTCAATGACCTCGTCTACGTCAACAAGTGCCTGCGTGATCACCTGACGAAGGACTTCCTGGGTATCGCGTTCGTGCAGGGCGGGATTCTCGCGCTGAAGGTGAGGGGCGAGGGGATCGGGTCGGTGTGGTTCTGCGCGTACGACGACGCGCGGGATCAGGACGGTTGGAATGTGAACGAGCGTGTGGAGCGGTTGCTGCTGCCGTGCGGTGAGGATTTCGACGGGTTCCTGCAGCGGTTGGCCGGCAATCCGCCGGAGCTGGAGACGGTGGCGAACCTGATGGTGGACGGCGGCTTCGCGCGCGCCGTGCCCGTGGTCCCGGTGGGGGAGTGAGCTGGCTGTGGTGACGTTCGCGCAGGCGCAGGAGCGCGCCGAGGAATGGATCAACGGTGACGTGCCGGCGTACCAGCAACGTGAGGTGCGGGTACGGGAGTTCGAGCTGGGCTTCGTCGTGTGGGCGGAGGACCGTGAGGAGGGTCCGACCTCGGACGGTGGCCGGCAGCGGCTGGTCATCGCGAGGGACAGCGGCGATGCGACGCTGTGGCCCGGGCTGCCGGTGGGTGAGGTGATCCGGCGGTACGAGGAGGAGTACGGGGCCTCGGAGGATGCCGACGCGGGTGCTGCGGCGCCCGCGCCGCCGGAGCGGATCGATCTGAACGCGACGTCGTTCCTGTTGAGCCCGCCGGAGTGGCTGCAGGACGCGGCGGACAAGCTCGGCCTGCCGTCTGCTCCGCCGAGGGGTCCGAACGCTTCGCAGGCGGGCGGGAGTTCGTCGGCCGCGGAGACGACGGGTGCGGTGGCGCCGGCCTCGGTGCCTGCTCCGGCTCCTGCTTCGGCTTCGGCTTCGGAGGGCTCTTCGGAGGGCGCTGCGGTGGGCCGTCCGATCGACTACGAGCCGACGGCCTCGGACGGGGTGCCGGCGAGCAGCCCGTGGGTGGACGCGAACGCGAGCTCGGGCGGTGCGGAGGGTTCGGTGCCGCTGCCGGCCACGGTCTTCGCCCCGCCGCTCTCGGGTGCGGACGACGATGACACGCCGCCTCCGGTGGTGGGCGCGGACGCCCCGACGGCCTTGATGTCGGCCGGCAGCGCGCTCCCGCCGACGGCGATCGCCACCCCGGCCCTGGACCCGCACGCCCCGCCGCCGGCGGGTGCGGGTCCGTTCGACGGTTCCGGTGCGCCGGGCGGTCCGGCGTCTGCCAGCGGTTCCGGTACGCCTTCGGCACCTGGCGCCCCGGGTGCTCCTGGTGGCTTTTCGGCTCCGGGGGCTCCGGGCTCGATCGGTGGACCGACGCAGCCTGGTGCTCCTGGTGTTCCTCCGGCTCCCGGTGCTCCAGCGGCCGCCGGTGGTCCCGGTGTTCCTCCGGCTCCCAGTGCTCCTGGTGTGCCCGGTGGTACGCCCGCTCCTGGCGTGCGTGTTCCGTCGCCCACGTCCGGGGACATCGCGGATGCCGCCACCAGCAAGGCCGTGCTGCCCCCGCGGGGTGCGCGGGGGGGTGGGGGGAATCCGCCTCCGCCGCCGCAGGCGCCGGGGGTTCCCGGTGTGCCCGCGGGTGGATACGTACCGACGCAGCTCGTGGCGCAGCTCGGGCCCGACGGGCCTCAGCCTCCCGGGCCGCCCACGCCTCCGCAGCCCGTGCACCAGGCCGCGACGATGCTGGCGCACCCGAGTCAGGGTGGGCCCGGCGCGCCGCCCCCGCCCGCGCCTCCGGGCGTGCCCGGTGGGTCCGACGGTGCGGGTGTGGCGCACGCGGCGACCATGCTGGCGCACCCGAACCAGGGCGGCCCCGGTGCGCCGCCGCCCCCGCCCGCGCCTCCGGGTGCGCCCGGTGGGTCCGACGGTGCGGGTGTGGCACACGCCGCGACGATGCTGGCCCACCCCGGTCCCGGCGGTCTCGTGGCCCCGCCCGGACCTCCCGGTGCTCCGGGCGCTCCGGCTGCTCCCGGGACCCCGCCCGGTGGTGTGCACCACGCGGCGACGATGCTGGCGCAGCCCGGTCCCGGCGGTCCGCCGGGACCGCCGGTGCCGCCGCCGTCCGCGCCGGGCACCCCGCCTCCGGCGTACGGCTACCCGCAGCAGCCCGCCGGTCAGCCGACCGTCGGACCCGGCTACCAGGCCGTGCTGCGCTACCGCGCGCCCGACGGCTCCGAGGCCCAGATCATCCGGCGGTCCGCCCCGGGCACCCCGCACCCCGAGTGGCAGATCCTGCACGAGCTGCGCGCCATGAACGTGCCGCCGCAGCAGGTGCTGGAGCTGCACACGGAGTTGGAGTCCTGTGAGCTGCCGGGCGGTTACTGCGCCCGGATGATCCGGGAGACCTGGCCGCAGGCGCGGATCACCAACATCGCGCCGTACGGCAAGGATCACGCGGGCCGTCAGCAGGGGATGCGGCAACTCCTCACCCACCAGGGCGAGTTGCATCAGGTGGCGGACGGTCCGGCGCGTCCGGCGCCGATCCGTGCCCCGCTGCCGCAGGTGCAGCCGGCCCCGCCGATCCCCCCGGACGGCGTCGCGCAGGAGCTGGCCGGTGCCTTCGGCCCCGGCATCTGCCGGTTCGACCAGCGGGCCGTGTCCCGGCAGGGCGTGCCGGAGGTCGTGGCGCTGACCCTCGTCTGGGCGGGTCTGCCGGCCGACTTCGGGCCGTTCTTCTGGGCGCAGCCGGCCCAGCCGGTGGTGCCGACGCTGGCGGAGCTCGCCGCGCAGCGGCAGGTCCAGCCGGCGTCCGACGCGGGCTCGTACCTTGTGGTCGGCTCGGACTTCGGGCGGGCGATCTGCGTCCAGTACGGGACCGCGCACATCGTCGCCGTACCGGTCGAGGCCGGTCCTGGCGGGCAGCCGGTGCCGCCGCAGTTCGTGAACAGCGGGCTGCCGGAGTTCACCCGGTCCATGGCGCTGCTCGGCCGGATGTGGCGACTGCGGTTCGGGCTGAACCCCGAGCAGGCGGGCCGCTGGACGGTCGACTTCCAGGCGCAGCTGGCGATGCTGGACCCGGCGGCGCTGGCGTCGCCGGAGAACTGGTGGTCGGTGCTCCTGGAGCAGATGTGGGACGGACTGCTCTAGTACGGCTCCAGGCAGGCATTACGCCGTCCGTGACCGAAGGCGCCCGACGTGTACGACACGTCGGGCGCCTTTGTCGTGTCTGATGACGCATCCTGGCATTCAAGTCATCAAGGCCATTACGGAAGGGGCGTCAGGGATGAGTTTCGCCGTCGGACGCGGTCGCGGCTACCGCCCGAAGCAGGTCGACCGTCGTCTCGCCGCGCTCTCCGAGGAACGCGACGCCGCCTGGGAGCGGGCGGCCCGGCTGACCGTCCTCGCGAGGGAGATGGGGGAGGAGGCGGACCGGCTGCGCACGGAGATCGCCGCGCTGGTCCCGCAGCGGTACGAGTCGCTGGGCGAACGGGCGGGGCAGTTGCTCGAACTCGCCGAGGCGGAGGACGAGAGCCTGGTGCGGGCCGCCGAGTCAGAAGCGCAGGCGTTCGCGGCAGCGGCGGAGGAGGCGGCGCGGTCCGTGACGGAGGCGGCGCGGGCGTATGCGGAGCAGGTGCGGGCGGAGGCGGAGGCCGTGGCCACGGCGACGCTCGGCGCTGCGGGCGAGGAGGCCGAGAGCATGCTGGCGGCGGTCCGTCGCGCGGCGGAGGGGCAGCGGGCCGAGGCCCGGGAGGCGTTCGAGGAGGCGGCCCGCGGGGCGGCGGCGCTGGTGGCGGCCCAGCGGGAGGAGCAGACGGCGGTACGGGAGGAGGCCGAGCGGGCCGCGACGGCTCGGGCGGCCGAACTGGACGCCCACCACGAGGAACTCCTCACCGCCGCGGAGACCCGCCTCGCGGACGCCCGGCGCGCCCTCGCGGCGACGGGGGAGCAGGCCCGGCACGGCCAGGAGGACGCGGAGGCCCGGGCGGATGAGCTGCTGGCCGAGGCGCGGTCGCAGCGGGAGCGGATCGAGCGGACGACGGAGCGCGTGCTGGGCGAGCACGCGGAGGCGCGGGACGAGATCCACGCCCACATGGACCACATCCGCACCTCCCTCGCGACCCTCACGGGCCGCACGGCCCCGCCGAACGACGAGAGGGCGAAGGACGAGACGCCGGAGGCCGAGGAGCACGAGCCGCCCGCTCCGTGATCATGTCGATCGGCGGGGCGGGCGGCCGGGGAGAGCGGGCTGTGGGTCAGCCGCACAGGCAGGGATTGGTGCTCCCGCCCAGGCCGTTGATGTCCCTGTCCCGCAGGGCGCCGGCGTACGCCTGGAAATCGTCGAGGTCGCCGTGCAGGTACTCGCCCCAGCCGTCGGCGGTCTGGGAACGCCCCACCTGGAGCGGGCCGTTGCTGTGCCAGCCGTTGGGGAGGTCCGCGGTCGCCGCCGCGTTGGTGTACCCGTTCATGTAGAGCTTGATCGTGTCGGTCGTGTCGGTCGCGTCGTCGTAGACCACGGCCAGTTCGTAGCGATCGCTGTTGACGCCGTGGTAGCCCGCGACCTGCGCCACCACTCATGACCGTTGACGTAGAGCTTGGCGCGGCCGGTCTCGGTGTCGTAGAGACCCAGCAGATGGGCCCACTCGCCGGTCTCCGGAGCGCCGCCGGTCACCGGATGCGACCTGGGTATTTCTCCTTCCCGCTCACCCCTCGCCGGCCCGTTCCCCCTCCTCCCTCAGGATGGGGAAGCGGCGCGGGGCCAGGACCAGCAGGACCACCAGGGCCAGTGCCGCCGCCCCCGCCGCGCCCAGGTAGACGTAGTCGACGGCCGCGTCGATCGCGTGGCGCAGCGTGTCGTCCGCGTGGGACAGCGTGGGCGCGAGGCTGTCCAGGTCCTGGCCGGCGCCGAGGTGGGCGGCCAGGACGCCGTTGGCGATCGCTCCGAACAGGGCCGCGCCCACGCTCTGGCCGACCTGGCGGCAGAAGAGGACGGACGCGGTCGTCGTCCCGCGCTCCTCGTACGGGACGGTCGACTGGACGCCGACGATCAGCGGGAGCTGGAAGAAGCCGAGCGCGCCGCCGAGCAGCAGCATGAGCAGGGCCGGCTGCCATGGTTCCCCGGGGAACGGGAGGAGGGGGAAGGCGAGCAGGACGAGGAGTGCGAGGGTGATGCCGACGATCGCGGTGCGGCGGAAGCCGATGCGGTTGTACACCCGGTTGGACAGGGCGGCGGTGACCGGCCAGCTGAGGGTCATCGCGGAGAGGACGAAGCCGGCGGCCGTGGAGCCGAGGCCGAGGACGGCCTGGGCGTAGGTGGGCAGGAAGACGGTCGGGGCGACCATCACCAGGCCGAGCGCGCCGAGGGCCAGGTTGACCGCGGCGATCGTGCGGCGGCGCCAGATCCAGCCGGGGATGATCGGTTCGGCGGCCCGGCGCTCCACGAGGACGGTCACTCCGGCGAGGGCGAGGGCGCCCCCGAAGAGGCCGAGGGAGGGGGTGGACAGCCACGGCCAGGCGACGCCGCCCTGGACGAGCGCGGTGAGCAGAAGGGTTCCGGTCGCGAAGACGGCGAGGGCCCCCGCCCAGTCGACGGAGACCTTCCGGGGCGCCCTGTCCGGCGCCCGATCCGGCTCCACCAGGAATCGTCCGACCAGCCACAGCGCCAGCAGACCCACCGGCAGGTTCAGCAGGAAGATCCAGCGCCAGTCCCCGTACCCCGCGAGGAGTCCGCCCGCCGCCGGTCCCGCGATCGAGGCGGTGGCCCAGACCGAGGAGAGCTTCGCCTGGATCTTCGGGCGTTCCTTCAGCGGGTACAGGTCGGCGGCGATCGTCTGGATCGTGCCCTGGAGCGCGCCGCCGCCCAGGCCCTGGACGACCCGGAACGCGATGAGTGAGCCCATGTTCCAGGCCGACGCGCACAGCAGGGAGCCGATGAGGAAGAGGACGGTTCCGGCGATGAGGACCGGCTTGCGGCCGAAGGTGTCGCAGAGCTTGCCGTACACCGGCAGTGTCACCGTCACGGCGAGCAGATAGCCGGAGAACAGCCAGGAGAAGACCGAGAGGCCGCCGAGGTCGCCGACGATCTGCGGCACGGCGGTCGAGACCACTGTGCCGTCGAGCGCGGTCAGGCCCATCACCAGCATGAGCGCCGCGACGACGGGGCCGCGTCCGCGCGGCGTGGTGGCCGATGGCGTGACCTGCCGCGTCGTCGTCCTGCTCACGCCGGAATCCCCTCTCCACGCATCGACACATCCACCGCCGCACCCGCCGCCATCCGGCGACGCCGACCTGAATGGGTCGTACATCTAATTCGTTCGGCTCAGCCTCTCACTCGATCCACGGGTGGAGAACCCCTAGGGGCTCCTCCCCCATAGAGGGCAGGGCCCGTTCGTCCCGACGGAGGACGAGGAAGTGCCCTGTCCGTCTTTAGCTTGGTCTTACGGATAACCCCAGGGCGAAGAGTGCGACGAGCACCAGTGACCAGCCGCCCCGGCGCCCCGCAGACTCTGAACCAAGCCCCACTCGACCTACGCGTTCCTGCGCATACTCAGTTATAGGAGACATACCGTGACTTCGGCTGTGACCATCCCCAAGCGCGGGGACACTGGAGGGAATACGGCCGTCGCCGCGCGGGCGCGGCAGGTCGTCAAGGCGTACGGCGCGGGCGAGACGCGGGTCGTCGCGCTCGACCACGTCGATGTGGACATCGCCCGCGGGCAGTTCACCGCGATCATGGGCCCCTCGGGCTCCGGCAAGTCGACCCTGATGCACTGCCTCGCCGGTCTCGACACCGTCACCAGCGGCGAGATCTTCCTCGACGACACGCAGATCACCGGCCTGAAGGACAAGAAGCTCACGCAGCTGCGGCGGGACCGGATCGGCTTCATCTTCCAGGCGTTCAACCTGCTGCCGACCCTCAACGCGCTCGAGAACATCACGCTGCCGATGGACATCGCCGGCCGTCGCGCGGACCAGCAGTGGCTCGACCGCGTCGTGTCCACGGTCGGTCTCGCGGACCGCCTCAAGCACCGGCCCAACCAGCTCTCCGGCGGTCAGCAGCAGCGTGTCGCCGTGGCCCGCGCGCTCGCCGCGCGCCCCGAGATCATCTTCGGTGACGAGCCGACCGGAAACCTCGACTCCCGTGCCGGGGCGGAGGTGCTGGGCTTCCTGCGGCAGTCGGTGGACGAGCTCGGCCAGACCATCGTGATGGTCACCCACGACCCCGTCGCCGCCAGCCACGCCGACCGCGTCCTGTACCTCGCGGACGGCCGGATCGTCGACGAGATGTTCCGGCCCACCGCCGACGCCGTACTCGACCGCATGAAGGACTTCGACGCGCGCGGGCGGACGTCATGACCGTGCTCAAGACCTCGCTGCGCAACTTCTTCGCACACAAGGGCCGCATGGCGCTCTCCGCCGTCGCCGTCCTCCTGTCCGTGGCGTTCGTGAGCGGCACGCTGGTGTTCACGGACACCATGAACACCACCTTCGACAAGCTCTTCTCCTCGACCGCCTCCGACGTCACGCTCAGCCCCAAGGACGCGGCGGTCGACGACGAGACCCCGCAGACAGGCCGCCCCGAGACCCTGCCCGCCTCCCTCGTGGAGAAGGTCCGCAAGGCCGAGGGCGTCAAGGCCGCCCAGGGGTCGGTCATCTCCCTGAGCGTGACCGTCGTCGACTCCCGCGACAACAACGTCGGACCCACCAGCGGCGCTCCGACGATCGCCGTCAACTGGAGTTCCAACGAGCTGCGTTCGGTGGACGTGGCCTCCGGCCATGAGCCGCGCGGCCCCACCGAGGTGATGGTCGACGCCGGCACCGCCGAGAAGCACAAGCTGAAGATCGGCGACGAGCTGCGCACGATCGCCGTCACCGGCGACTTCAAGGCGAAGATCTCCGGCATCGTCGAGTTCAAGGTCACCAACCCCGGTGCCACCGTCGTCTACTTCGACACCGCCACCGCGCAGCGTGAACTCCTCGGCAAGGAAGGCCTGTTCACCCAGATCACGGCCGACGCCGAGTCCGGGGTCAGCGACGAGAAGCTGAAGAGCAACGTCGTCGCCGCGGTCGGCGGCGGCTATACGCTCCAGACGGCGGCCGAGGTCGCCGACGCGGGCCGCGAGGACGTCGCCGGCTTCCTCGACGTCATGAAGTACGCGATGCTCGGCTTCGCCGGAATCGCCTTCCTCGTCGGCATCTTCCTCATCGTCAACACCTTCTCCATGCTGGTCGCCCAGCGCACCCGCGAGATCGGCCTCATGCGGGCCATCGGCTCCAGCCGCAAGCAGGTCAACCGTTCCGTCCTCGTCGAGGCGGTCCTCCTCGGTGTCGTGGGCTCGATCGCCGGTGTCGCGGCCGGCGTCGGACTCGCCATCGGCCTCATGGAACTCATGTCCTCCATGGGCATGGAGCTGTCCACCGAGGACCTGACCGTGAAGTGGACGACGCCCGCCGTCGGTCTCCTCCTCGGCATCGTCGTCACCGTCCTCGCCGCGTACATCCCGGCCCGGCGGGCCGGCAAGGTCTCCCCGATGGCCGCTCTGCGCGACGCCGGCACCCCGGCCGACGGCAGGGCCGGCCTGGTGCGGGGCGGGCTCGGCCTGCTCCTCACGCTGGGCGGCGGCGCCGCGCTGTGGACCGCCACGCAGGCGGAGAAGGCCTCCGCCGGCTCCCTCTGGCTCGGCCTCGGCATCGTCCTCTCCCTCATCGGCTTCATCGTCGTCGGACCGCTCCTCGCGGGCGGCGTCGTCCGGGTCCTCGGCACGATCGTCCTGCGGATCTTCGGCCCGGTCGGGCGGATGGCCGAGCGCAACGCGCTGCGCAACCCGCGCCGTACGGGTGCCACCGGCGCCGCCCTGATGATCGGGCTCGCCCTCGTCGCCTGCCTGTCGGTGGTCGGCTCGTCGATGGTCGCCTCGGCCACCGAGGAGCTGGACCGCTCGGTCGGCGCGGACTTCATCATCCAGTCCAGCAACGGGCAGCCGGTCATGCCGCAGGCCCAGGCCGCCGTGGAGAAGACACCCGGCCTGAGCCACGTCACCGAGTACACCTGGGTCGAGGCGACGATCACCGACCCGCGGGGCAAGCCCGTGGAGAAGGGCCTGGTCGCCGCCGAACCGACCTATGCGCAGGACCTGCGGCGCGACACCACCGCCGGTGAGCTCTCGGCCGCGTACGGCGCGAACGCGATGTCCGTGGGCAGCGACTACGCCACCGAACACGGCGTGAAGGTCGGCGACGAGCTGACCGTCGCCTTCAAGGGCGGCGACAGCGCGAAGCTGAAGGTCGCGGCGATCACCTCGGACGAGAACAACGTCGACAAGGGCGTGATGTACACCAACATCACCACCGCGGCGCAGCATCTGTCCGCCGACAAGCGGCCGAAGAGCATGATCATGTTCGCGACGGCCGAGGACGGCAAGGAGAAGGAGGCGTACGCGGCCCTGAAGGACTCGCTCGCCGCCTACCCGCAGTACAAGGTGCAGAACCAGGCCGACTACAAGCAGGACCTGAAGGACCAGGTCGGCCAGCTGCTCAACATCGTGTACGGCCTGCTCGCCCTCGCGATCATCGTCGCCGTGCTCGGCGTGGTGAACACGCTTGCCCTGTCGGTGGTCGAGCGGACCCGGGAGATCGGCCTGATGCGGGCCATCGGCCTCTCGCGCCGCCAGCTGCGCCGCATGATCCGCCTGGAGTCGGTGGTCATCGCCCTCTTCGGTGCCCTGCTCGGCCTCGCCCTGGGCATGGGCTGGGGCACGGCGGCCCAGAAGCTGCTGGCCCTGGAGGGCCTCGGGGTCCTGGAGATCCCGTGGCCGACGATCCTGACGGTCTTCGTGGGCTCGGCGTTCGTGGGCCTGTTCGCGGCGCTGGTCCCGGCGTTCCGCGCGGGCCGGATGAACGTCCTGAACGCGATCGCGACCGAGTAGTCCCGAGGGGGCCACGGGGGTGCCCCCATGGGCTGTACGGCCCCGGTGACGGTCACCGGGGCCGTACGCGTCAGTGCCGACTCGGCCCCACCGATCCGGTGGAAAGGGGAGGGAGGGCCGGGCGACCGGCCCTCCTTCCGTGTGCTCGCCCGGTGACAGCAATCCTTCGCGCGAGTGACGGAGCCACGTCGTAGGCTGGTCCCACCCGGCCGTCGCGCCGGGACCCCCGGCCCGTGAGACGTGTCGGGCTGTTCGCGTTGCCCGCTGTCGTAAACCCACCGGGATGGAAGTCCATGAGCCTGCACGGTCTGCTCGACCTCGTCGTCAAGGACGCGGCCCTCGCCGAGGCGGTGAAGGCCGCCGCCGACGGCAACCGTATGCACGTGGATCTGGTCGGTCCCCCGGCCGCGCGCCCCTTCGCGGTGGCCGCGCTCGCCCGCGAGGCGGGCCGGACCGTGCTCGCCGTCACCGCGACCGGCCGGGAGGCCGAGGACCTGGCAGCCGCCCTGCGCAGCCTCCTCGACCCGGACACGGTCGTCGACTACCCCTCCTGGGAGACGCTGCCGCACGAGCGACTCTCGCCCCGTTCCGACACCGTCGGACGGCGCCTCGCCGTGCTGCGCCGCCTCGCCCATCCGTCCGCCGACGACCCGTCCGCCGGCCCGGTCTCCGTCGTCGTCGCGCCCGTACGCTCCGTGCTCCAGCCGCAGGTCAAGGGCCTCGGCGACCTGGAGCCCGTGGCCCTGCGCACCGGGCGGACGGCGGATCTGAACGAGATCGTGGAGGGCCTCGCCGCCGCCGCGTACTCCCGGGTCGAGCTGGTCGAGAAGCGCGGCGAGTTCGCCGTGCGCGGCGGCATCCTGGACGTCTTCCCGCCGACCGAGGAGCACCCGCTCCGGATCGAGTTCTGGGGCGACGACGTCGAGGAGATCCGTTACTTCAAGGTCGCCGACCAGCGCTCCCTTGAGGTCGCCGAGCACGGCCTGTGGGCCCCGCCCTGCCGCGAGCTGCTCCTGACCGACGAGGTGAAGCGCCGCGCCGCCGCCCTCGCGGAGGAGCACCCGGAGCTGGGCGAGCTGCTCGGCAAGATCGCCGAGGGGATCGCGGTCGAGGGCATGGAGTCCCTCGCCCCCGTCCTGGTCGACGACATGGAGCTGTTGCTCGACGTCCTGCCCAAGGGCTCGATGGCCGTCGTGTGCGACCCCGAGCGGGTCCGTACCCGGGCCGCCGACCTCGTCGCGACCTCGCAGGAGTTCCTCCAGGCGTCGTGGGCGGCGACCGCCGGTGGCGGCGAGGCACCGATCGACGTCGGCGCGGCCTCCCTCTGGGGGATCGCGGACGTACGGGACCGGGCGCGCGAGCTCGACATGATGTGGTGGTCGGTCTCCCCGTTCGCGGCGGACGAGACGCTGGACGCCGCCACGGTGAAGCTGGGGATGCACCCGCCGGAGACGTACCGCGGCGACACCGCCCGGGCGCTCGCCGACACCAAGGGCTGGCTGGCCGACGGCTGGCGCACGGTCTATGTGACCGAGGCGCACGGCCCGGCGGCCCGCACGGTCGAGGTCCTCGGCGGGGAGGGCATCGCGGCCCGCCTCGACGCGGACCTGGCCGAGATCTCCCCGTCCGTCGTCCATGTGGCGACCGGTTCGATCGACTTCGGTTTCGTCGACCCGGCGCTCAAGCTGGCCGTGCTCACCGAGACCGACCTGTCCGGCCAGAAGGCGGCCGGCAAGGACGGCCAGCGGATGCCGGCCAAGCGGCGCAAGACGATCGACCCGCTGACCCTGGAGGTCGGCGACTACATCGTGCACGAGCAGCATGGCGTCGGCCGGTACATCGAGATGGTCCAGCGGACCGTGCAGGGCGCCACCCGCGAGTACCTCCTCGTCGAGTACGCCCCGGCCAAGCGCGGCCAGCCCGGCGACCGCCTCTACATCCCCACCGACCAGCTGGAGCAGGTCACCAAGTACGTCGGCGGCGAGGCCCCCACCCTGCACCGGCTCGGCGGCGCGGACTGGACGAAGACCAAGGCGCGGGCGAAGAAGGCGGTCAAGGAGATCGCCGCCGACCTGATCAAGCTCTACTCGGCGCGGATGGCGGCCCCCGGCCACGCCTTCGGCCCCGACACCCCCTGGCAGCGGGAGCTGGAGGACGCCTTCCCGTACGTGGAGACGCCCGACCAGCTGTCCACCATCGCCGAGGTGAAGGAGGACATGGAGAAGACGGTCCCGATGGACCGCCTGATCTGCGGCGACGTCGGCTACGGCAAGACCGAGATCGCCGTGCGCGCGGCCTTCAAGGCGGTCCAGGACGGCAAGCAGGTCGCGGTCCTGGTCCCCACCACGCTCCTCGTCCAGCAGCACTTCGGCACGTTCTCGGAGCGGTACTCGCAGTTCCCCGTCGCCACCCGCGCGCTCTCCCGTTTCCAGTCGGACACCGAGTCGAAGTCGACGATGGAGGGCCTGAAGGACGGCTCGGTCGACATCGTCATCGGCACCCACCGCCTCTTCTCCTCCGAGACCAAGTTCAAGGACCTCGGCCTGGTCATCGTCGACGAGGAGCAGCGCTTCGGCGTCGAGCACAAGGAGCAGCTGAAGAAGCTCCGCGCCAACGTCGACGTCCTGACGATGTCCGCCACCCCCATCCCCCGTACGCTCGAAATGGCGGTCACCGGCATCCGCGAGATGTCGACGATCACCACCCCGCCCGAGGAGCGGCACCCGGTCCTCACCTTCGTCGGCCCGTACGAGGAGAAGCAGATCGGCGCCGCCGTCCGCCGTGAACTCCTGCGCGAGGGCCAGGTCTTCTACATCCACAACCGGGTCGAGTCGATCGACCGGGCGACGGCGCGGCTGCGGGAGATCGTCCCGGAGGCGCGGATCGCGACCGCCCACGGCCAGATGTCCGAGTCGGCCCTGGAGCAGGTCGTGGTCGACTTCTGGGAGAAGAAGTTCGACGTGCTGGTCTCCACGACGATCGTGGAGTCCGGCATCGACATCTCCAACGCCAACACGCTCATCGTCGAGCGCGGCGACAACTTCGGGTTGTCGCAGCTGCACCAGCTGCGCGGCCGCGTGGGCCGTGGGCGCGAGCGGGGTTACGCGTACTTCCTGTACCCGCCGGAGAAGCCGCTGACCGAGACCGCGCACGAGCGGCTCGCGACGATCGCCCAGCACACCGAGATGGGCGCGGGCATGTACGTGGCGATGAAGGACCTGGAGATCCGCGGCGCGGGCAATCTGCTCGGCGGCGAGCAGTCCGGTCACATCGCGGGCGTCGGCTTCGACCTGTACGTACGGATGGTGGGCGAGGCGGTCGCCGACTACCGGGCCTCCCTGGAGGGCGGGGTCGAGGAGGAGCCGCCGCTGGAGGTCAAGATCGAGCTTCCGGTCGACGCGCACGTCCCGCACGACTACGCGCCGGGCGAGCGGCTGCGCCTCCAGGCGTACCGCGCGATCGCCTCCGCCAACACGGAGGAGGACGTCAAGGCGGTGCGGGAGGAGCTCACCGACCGCTACGGCAAGCTGCCCGAGCCGGTGGAGAACCTGCTCCTGGTCGCCGGCCTGCGGATGCTGGCCCGCGCGTGCGGGGTCGGCGAGATCGTGCTCCAGGGCCCGAACATCCGCTTCGCTCCGGTGGAGTTGCGCGAGTCGCAGGAGCTGCGCCTCAAGCGTCTCTACCCGCGCACGGTCATCAAGCCGGCCGTCCACCAGATCCTGGTGCCGCGCCCGACGAGCGGGAAGATCGGCGGGAAGCCGGTGGTGGGGCGCGAACTGCTGGCGTGGACGGGCGAGTTCCTGACCACGATCCTGGGGTCGTAGCGGGCCTCGCGGTCCGGGGCCGGCCTGGGCCGGCCCCGGACCCGTGTCCTACAGAGCGTCGAGGTCGAGCGCCTCGGCCATCGCCCTGTAGCCGGCGTCGCCCGGGTGCAGGTGGTCGCCCGAGTCGAAGGCGGGGAGGATCCGGTCCGGGTCGGACGGGTCGGCGACGGCGCGGTCGAAGTCGACCACGGAGTCGTACGCGTCCGAGGTGCGGATCCACTCGTTGACCGCGTCCCGCTTGGCCTCGTTGACCGGGGTGTCGTAGAACGAGCCCTTGATCGGGGTCAGCGTCGCGCCGACGACCTTGATGCCCCGGGCGTGGGCCTGGCGGATCAGGGAGCGGTGGCCCTCGATGAGCTGCTCGACCGACACCTCGGGGGTGGGGCCGCCGGGGAAGGTCGGGCCGCTGCCGCCGATGTCGTTGATGCCTTCGAGGACGATGACCGTGCGTACGCCCGGCTCGGTCAGGACGTCCTTCTTGAACCGCTCGATGCCCTTCTCGCCCGCCCAGGTCGTGTCGTTGGTGACCTGGTTGCCGCCGATGCCGTGGTTGAGGACGCTCCGTGGCTTCCCCGCGGCGGCGAAGCGCTCGGCCAGCTCGTCGGGGTAGCGGTTGTTCACGCCCAGGCCCGAGCCGACGCCGTCGGTGATGGAGTCGCCGAACGTCACGATGCCGTCCCGGCGGGCGGGAGCACCGCCGCTCACCTCGACGCCGGAGAGGTAGTACCAGGACTCGCTGCTCTCCTTGAACGCGGTCCCGTCGCGGTCCGAGCGGTGGTCGCCGTCCGCGCGGTAGCTGGTGGCGGAGGCGAAGTGGTGGAAGGTGGCCGGTCCGGTGGGCGCGGCCAGATAGAGGGTGACCGTCACCGACTCCAGCGCCTTCACCGTGAACGGCACGCCGTCGCTGTACGCCGTCCCGCCGGCGGGAATCGTCACCGAGCGGCCCTTGCCGAAGGACAGCTGCCGGACCGAACCGGCCTTCACCGAGGCGCCCCTGTCCGTGCGGGCCACGGTCGCACCGGTGATCCGCAGCGGGGTCGTGCCGTAGCGGTTGGACAGCTCGATACGGGCCTTGGTGCCGCCGGTGGTGACGCGGACGACCTGGCGGACCGTGTGGTTCGAGAAGCCCTGCTGGGACCAGTTGGGGCCGAAGGGGGCGGTCGGGGCGTGCGGCGAGGTGGCCCAGGCGCCACGCCAGGCGCCGTCGTGCCGGTGCTCGGCCGCGACGGCGCCGCCGAGCGGAACGGCGGTCAGGACGGCGGCACTTAAGGCGGCGACGGTCGTGAGGCGTACGGACGTGGTGAAGGTCTTTGTGGTCTTCGTAGTCATGTACGTGACCAAGTGGAGCGCGACTCCGCTTATTCCTGGGGCGGTTGCGCGGTATCGGACGTGAACAGCAGCCCGGCGAGGGTGCGGAAGACCTCTTCGGGGTCCTGTTCGCCGATCGGGCCCGCGAGGTTGTGGCTGAGCAGCAGGGTCGCGAAGCCATGGGCCAGCGACCAGGCCGCGACGCCCGCGAGGCGGGCGTCGGGGCCCCGGCCGTCGGCCGGTACGCCCGCGATGCCCGCCCGGAGCCCCGCGCCGGCCCGTTCCTTGGCGGCGAGCAGCTCCGGATCGTCGGGCCGGTGCAGGTCCGGCTGGAACATCACCTGGAAGTGCGCCGGGTGCTCGGTGGCGAAGCGCACGTACCGCACCCCCGCGTCCTTGAGGTCCTTCGCCTGCGCGAGGGCCGCCGCCAGCAGGTCGAAGCCCTCGGTCGCGACGGCCGTGAGCAGTCCCGCGCGGTCCTTGAAGTGGTGGGCCGGGGCCGCGTGCGATACGCCGGCGCGGCGCGCCAGGTCGCGCAGGCTCAGGGCGGACGGGCCCTCGGTGGCGATGACGTCGAGGGCGGCGCTCAGGACCGCCTGCCGCAGGTCGCCGTGGTGATAGGTGCTCCGGCTGCTCATGAACAGCAGCCTACGCCTGATCTAGGCATTGACAAGTTCGTGGGACGGGAGCAATCTAGTCATTGTCAAGATGAGGATGGAAGTCGACCGAGGAGGCGGACATGAGCACCGAGACCGGCATGGCGGTCGAGCACACCGTGGAGCCCGGACGCGTACGGCAGATGTGGCATCTGCTCGAACCCCTCCACGCGCTGCTCTACTACGCCCCCGAGGCCTTCGAGGAGGCCCGCGCGCTCGGCTACGACGTGGAGGAGCGCTGGCCCGCCTACTTCGCCTGGCGCGCCGCGCCCCTCGGTCCGGCCGGGGCCGAGCGGATCGGTTCCGCGTTCTACAGCTTCAGCCCGAAGATGGTGGCCCGGTACGTGCCGGGGGTCTGGCGGACCGCCGCGCCCGCCGATGTGCTGGACGCCCGGCTGCGCGCCGTCGACCGCGCCTACCGCGCCGTCCTCGGCCCCGAGGTCGTCGAGGGGCCGGACCTCGCCGAGGCGGCCGCGCTCGCCCGGCGGGCCGCCGAGGCCGCGGTGACGGCCGGTCGCCCGCTCGCCGCCGCCAACGCCGAGCTGCCCTGGCCCGAGGCCCCGCACCTGGTTCTCTGGCAGGCCGCGACGATCCTGCGCGAGCACCGCGGGGACGGCCATCTGGTCGCCCTCCTCGCCGCCGACCTGGACCCGGCCGAGTCCCTGGTCTCCTTCGCGGCCGTCGGGGCCGCGTCCGAGCAGACCTTCGCGAGCCGTGGGTGGAGCGACAGCGCCTGGTCGGCGGCCCGGGACCGGCTCACCGCCCGCGGTCTGCTCGCCGCCGACGGCTCGGTCACCGATGCCGGCCGCGCCCTGCGTGCGGGGGTGGAGCTGCGTACGGACGAACTGGCCGCCGCCCCCTGGGCCGCCCTCGGGGCCGAGTCCACCGCCCGGCTCGCCGGACTCCTTGGCGGACCCTGGCTGGCCGTCATCGGCTCCGGACTGCTGCCCGGTGAGAACACCCTGGGGATCGGCAAGATCTGACGGCGCCGGAAGCGCCGCGGCTGAAGGCGTCCGGAAACACCGCGGCCGTGGGGTGCGCGCGGCGCACCCCACGGCCGCACAGGTGCGGGGGAGTCGTCAGGTCGGGGGCTGGTCCTGCCCCCGCTGCTTGTCGATGTACTCCTGTGCCTTCTGCTGGCCCTGGTCGACCTTGCCGGCGTGCTTCCCGCCGGTCTTCTGGTCGATCATGTCGCCGCCGCGTTCGACGGCCTGGTCGGCCTTGTCCGGATGCTGGCCCATCATGCCCTTGAGCTTGTCCATGATCCCCATGATGTGTGCGACTCCTTCGGAAGGGGACAAACAGCTCATTCGACGCTACGCGCCCCCTGTCGATTCCGCGCGCCGAACTGCTCAATGGTCTGGACCACGAAGGGGCCTGGCTAGGATCCCCGCGTGCCCAGCTACCCGAAGACCCTCCCCCTCGCCGTACTTGCCGCCGCCGTCCTCATGACCTCCGGCTGTACGGCGGACACCGACGGCTCCCCGGCCGGGGCCGCCCCAGGCGGGGGCGGCCCCGCGCTCGCCGCCGTCGACACCCTCACCGTCAAGGGCCGCGCCCCCAAGACCGGCTACGAACGAGAGAAGTTCGGCCGTGCCTGGATCGACGTCGACGGCAACGGCTGCGGGACCCGCGACGACATCCTCAAGCGCGACCTCTCCGACGTCCGCTTCAAGGAGGGCCGCTGCAAGGTCGCCTCCGGGGTCCTCGCCGACGACCCGTACACGGGAGGCCGCGTCGACTTCGTCCGAGGTCGCAGCAAGGTGGACATAGACCATCTCGTCGCCCTCTCCGACGCCTGGCAGAAGGGCGCGCAGCAGTGGGAAGCGGAGAAGCGGCACCGCTTCGCCAACGACCCGCTGAACCTCCTCGCCGTCGACGCGTCCGCCAACCGCCGCAAGTCCGACGGGGACGCCGCGACCTGGCTGCCGCCCAACAAGGCGTACCGCTGCACCTATGTGGCCGCGCAGGTCGCCGTGAAGAAGAAGTACGGGGTGTGGGTCACCCGGGGCGAGCGCGACGCGATGCAGAAGGTCCTGCGCGGCTGCCCGGACCAGAAGCTGCCGTGACCTCACGGCTGCCGTAAATGGGTTGGGAGGTTCGTGAACGGGCGTTAGCCTGCGCTCTCATGGAGCTGAACATAACGACCCTCGCCGAACGCCCCGAGCTCGAAGCTCCGATGTGGGGGATGAAGGACCTCTGGCCGGAGTTCATGATGTACGACCCGGTCGGCTGGTCCCACTTCGGGCGGATCGTCGCCGAGCTGCCGGAGTACGTCCTCGTCGCCACGGACTCCGAGGGCAGGGTCGTCGCCCGCGCGCTCAGTGTTCCCTTCCAGCTCCGGGCCGAGGGTCGCGGCGAACTGCCCGCCACCGGCTGGGACCAGGTGCTGCTGTGGGCGTTCTCCGACCGGCGGCACGGGCGTACCCCCGACACCGTCAGCGCGATCGAGGTCACCGTCGACACGAGCGCGCTCGGACAGGGGCTCTCGGCGAAGATGCTGGACGCCATGCGGGACAACGCCCGCCGGCTCGGCTTCTCCGACGTCGTCGCCCCGGTCCGCCCCAACGGCAAGCACCTGGAGGCCGCCGCCTCCATCCACGAGTACGCCTTCCGCACCCGCGAGTCGGACGGCCTGCCCCACGACCCGTGGCTGCGCGTCCACGTCCGCGCGGGCGCCACGATCGAGGCGGTCGCCCCGGCCTCGATGACGATCGGCGGGTCCGTCGAGCAGTGGCGCGAGTGGACGGGCCTGCCGTTCGACACGGACGGCCCCGTCGAGGTCGAGGGCGCGCTCGTCCCGGTCCACTGCGAGACCACGCGCGGCTACGCCGTCTACGTCGAGCCCAACGTGTGGGTCCGCCACCGGCTGTAGACCCACTTCCTCGGATCCGACCCGGGAGGCGACGTATCGGGGAGCGGGATGTACCGTACGGCGTCCCTGTCGTATGTCCCGCGCCTCGAGAGGTCACCGATCGTGAAGCAAGCCGTCCCCGTCGAGAGTCCGGTCGTCCCGCCGGTCCAAGGGCCCGGACCCGCCCTGCCCGGGCTACGGGCCCGGCTGGCACTGGCGGTCGTTCCGCTGCTGAGCCTCGGGGTGCTGGGTCTCATACCCTCCCTCGTCCTCGCCCTTCGCCGGGGCACCCGCGGCGACTGGCTGGCGGCAGTCGCCTTCACGGCGCTGTCGGTCGGCTGGTGGTTCCAGGTCGCGCTGACCCCCGAGGTCACCCATGGCGCCCAGTTCGCGCTGGACGTCCTGCTGCTGTTCGGTTCCACGCTCGGCGCGACGGCGCACTGCCTCGCGGTCCGGCCCACCGCCCGGCCCGCCGTTCAGCTCGCTGAGCAGCCCGCTGTCGAATCCGCTGTGCAGCCTGCCGTCGAGCCCGCCGAGCAGCCCGCCACCAGCCTCGTGAAGACGACGGGCGAGAGTGCGTGAAGACCCGACGAACCTGGCGTAATGCGGCCAAGAAGCCCGATTCCGCCGCGACTTCCCTCGTACCGCGTCTGCTCTCCGCCGCCGCCGGCTCGCTGCGCGGCCGGGCCGGCTGGACGGTGGCGAGCGTCGCCGTCCTCGTTCTCGGCCTCCTCGCCGTCTGGCTCTTCGTCGGCGGGAAGCAGGACGGGCCGCCCGATGCGAGGGCCCGGCAGTACAAGGACTTCGACGCCTGCCTCCTCACCGGCGAGCAGGGCATCGTGACCGGCGCGCCGGCCGCACCCGTATGGGACGGGATGCAGGAGGCGTCCGGCGACACCCAGGTGCGGGTCACCTTCGTGCCCGTCATGGGGGAGCAGTCGGCGGCCAACGCCCGGCCGTTCTTCAACGGTCTGATGCAGCGCCAGTGCGACGTGGTCCTGGCGTCCGGCGCCCCGCAGGTGAAGGTCACCGAGGAAAGCGCCGAGAAGCACCCGAAGGTTCGGTTCGTTGTCGTTGACGGTACAAAAGGCGCCGGGAATGTCGCGCTTGTGACCACCGGCAAAGGCCTCAAAAGTGCGGTAGCGGACGCTGTCAGACAGGCCGTCAAGGAATCCGGACTCTAGCGCCCACCTGCAGGTTCCGACCGGCGTGCAACGATTCCGTAAAGCACCCGGTTGCAAGTGGAACTGGTGTCCGCACTTAGGGCAGGCTCACGAAGCTTTGTAGGCATCGTGTAAAGGCTCGCCCATGCGCATACGTTGGGTCCGTAGCTCTCGGCTGTCTCCACCGGGTCGTACCGGTAGACGACGCAGGCTGAGGGCTACGGCTCTTTTCGTCCTAGTCTTCTTCTCCTGCATGCTCACGACCGAGACGGCGATGGCCACCGGGGCCACCCTCTCGCCGCTGCGCATGCCCGAACTCTCCCTCTCCGGACTCTGGAGATGGGCCAACGAGAACCCGCTCGACACCCCCGACCAGCAGGGCGGCACCGCCCGCGGCAAGGGGCACCACGCCTCGTCCGACGCCACCAGCGCCGAGGGTGACGCGGGCCGCAAGCCCGGCAAGGGCAAGGGTGAACTCGACCCGTTCGAGCGGCACACCGACAAGCCCGAACTGGCCACCAGCGGCGCCGCACCCGGCAACGCGAAGAGCTTCGACGCCCGCACCAGCAAGCGCGACGCGAAGAAGTCCACGGCCACCTCGGACTTCTACGTCAACGCCGACGGCTCCACCACGGTGCGGCACTTCAGCGGCCGGACCAACTTCAAGGCTGCGGACGGCACCTGGAAGCCGATCGACAGCCGGCTGACCGAGGACACCGACGGCCGGCTCCAGCAGCGCGCCAACTCGCTCGACATCGAGTTCGCGCCGGACGCCACCGACCAGCAGCTCGCCTCCGTCGACTTCGGCGCGGGCCGCTCCCTCGCCTACGCGCTGCGTGGCGCCTCCAAGGCCCAGCCCACCGTGGCCGCCGACGGCACGGTGACCTACGCCGCCGTGCTGCCCGACACCGACGTGGAGCTCGTGCCGCTCGCCGAGGGCTTCAAGGAGAACATCGTCCTGCGCTCCCCGCAGGCGGCGAACTCCTGGACCTTCCCGCTGGCCGTGAAGGGACTCACCCCCCGCATGGCCGCCGACGGCGACGTCGAGTTCACCGACGCGAACGGAAAGGTCACCGCGACCATTCCGCACGCGTACATGGAGGACTCGAAGATCGACCCGCGCTCGGGCGACGCCGCCCAGTCGCGGGCCGTCACCTACGAACTGGCCACCGTGGACGGCAAGCCCGCGCTGCGGATGACCGCGGACCGTGCGTGGCTGGACGCCCCCGAGCGGGTCTTCCCGGTGACCGTCGACCCGACGGTGACCGCGTCCAACTCCACGTACACACAGAACACCATCTCCGGTGACCACTCCACGGAGACCCAGATCAAGGTCGGCTCGTACGACTCCGGCACCAACAAGGCGAACTCCTTCCTGCAGTTCTCCTCGCTGGGCACCACGCTCGCGGGGCAGCGGGTCACCGCCGCCACCCTGAACGTGTACGCGCTGTGGTCCTCGACCTGCACCCCGTATGCGTTCTCGGTCCACCCGGTGACGCAGTCCTGGACCCCGTCCGGCGTCACCAGCTACCCCGGCCCGACGTACGGCTCCGCCATGGGCACGGCCACGCCCGCGCCCGGCGCGTCCTGCTCCAACAGCTCAGGCTCGGCGAGCGTCGGCGTGAAGATGCCGGTCTCGCTGTCGGCCACCTGGTTCAACCAGGTCGCCGGCGGCGCCGCCAACTACGGTCTCGCGCTCACCGCGCCGACCAACGACATGTTCCACTGGAAGAAGTTCCACTCGGACAACTCGGCGACCGCCGGCTTCCGCCCGGCGCTGGAGCTGACCTACACGGCCAACACGGCGCCGCAGGTCAACGCCCAGTACCCGCCGGAGAACTTCCAGGCCAACACCCTGCAGCCGGAGCTGCTCGTCTACGCGAGCGACGCCGACAAGGGGCCGAGCCCGCTGTCGTACACCTTCGAGGTCTACGACGCCGACAGCGGAAGCACCACGCCCGTCGCCACCTCCGCCGCGCTCACCAAGGGCAGCTGGAAGATCCCTGCGGGCAAGCTCAAGTGGAGCAAGAACTACGAGTGGCTCGTGGGCGTCAGCGACGGCACCACGGAGGTCGTCGAGTCCGGCCGCTTCACCACCGCCGTGCCGCAGCCGCCGGTGACCTCGGGCCTGTCGATGAACACCGACGGCCACGAGTTCGACCCCTCGGACGGCAACTACACCACCGAGGACACCGACGCCGATGTGGAGGTGGTCGGCCCGTCCCTGGAGATCGACCGCTCCTACAACAGCCTCGACCCGCGGGTGGACAGCGCCTTCGGCGCCGGCTGGTCGACGGTCGTCGACATGAAGGCTGCCGAGGTCAAGGACCCCGCCGGTGTGATCACCAGCGTGGTGATCACCTACCCGGGCGGTGAGCAGGTCGCGTTCGGCCGCAACAGCGACGGCACCTACGTGCCCCCGCTGGGCCGCTACGCGCGCCTGGAAGCGGTGACGACCCCCGCCGTCGGCTACAAGCTGACGGACAAGGACTTCACCGCCTACTCCTTCACGCAGGCGACCACCAAGGCCGGCGTCTACGCGATATCCAGCATCAAGGACTTCGCCGGCCGCACGGAGACGTTCGCGTACGACACGAACAAGCGGCTGACGAAGATAACCAACGAGACGTCCAAGCGTTCGCTGACCCTCGCCTGGTTCCAGCCGGCCGGAGCCACCGCCTGGCACGTCCAGACGGTCGCCACCGACCCGTCCACCGCGGGCGACTCGGCCACGGCCCAGACCTGGCAGTACGGCTACACGGCCGACCAGCTGACCAAGGTCTGCCCGCCGGCCGACTGGACCAAGTGCACGACGTACACGTACGCCACCGGCAACCACTACCGCACCACGGTCCTCGACGCCGACCCGTTCGCCTACTGGCGCCTCGGTGAGACGTCCGGCACCGTGGCCGCCGACGCGATCGACGCCAACCAGGGCCAGTACAACGGCACGTACAAGAACGTGACCCTGGGCAGCTCGTCCGTGCTCGCCGGTTCCACGCAGAAGACGGCCACCTTCAACGGCACCACCTCGTACGTCGAGATGCCCAGTGCCCCCGGCGCGACGCCCTCGTACACGTCGGTGTCGCTGTGGTTCAAGACGACCACGGCCGGCGGTGTCCTCTTCTACTACGGCGACAAGCCGCTGAGCGACCCCAACCCGGTCGCCAACACCACGAAGAACACCCCCGCGGTCTACGTCGGCATGGACGGCAAACTGCGCGGGTGCCTCGCCATGTCGCCCGGCTGCATGTCGACGATCACGTCGACCGCCACCGTCACCGACGGCCAGTGGCACAACGCCGTCCTCACGGGTATGGCCACCAGCCAGACCCTGTACCTCGACGGTGTCTCGCAGGGCTCCCTCAGCGGCACCATCAACGACTGGGTGCAGCCCTACATCAGCCTCGGCGCCGGTGTGAACACCGACGGCTGGCCGTCGATGAACCCGAACGACCAGCTCGGGCACTTCACCGGACAGATGGCCGAGGTCGCCGTCTTTTCCGAGCCGCTTCCCGCCTCCGTGATCTCCACGCAGTACCAGGCCGCGAAGCGGTCCGCCGGTCTGCTGCAGACGATCACGACGCCGAACGGCAAGACCCAGGCGTCCGTCGTCTACGGCACCACCGACGACCGGGTCCTGCAGGCCACGGACGGCAACGGCGGCACCTGGAAGCTCAACCCGGCGACCATCACCGGCTCCTCGCAGGTCTACCGCTCCGCGGTGATGGGCTCCGCCCCGGCCGGCTACTGGCGCCTGGACGACACCCAGGGCGCGGCGCAGGCCGCGAACGAGATCCACACCGGCTTCGGCACGTACAACAACGTGACGCAGGGTGTGGAGGGTCCGTTCGGTGCCGGCGATGTCACGGCGGCCCTGTTCGACGGCACCAGCTCCTACGCGGAGGTGCCGTACGGCGTCTGGCACAACAAGCCCGACCGTTCCGTCGAGCTGTGGTTCAAGACGGCCGAGCCGGGTGTGCTCGTCTCCGACCAGCAGAAGGCCGTCAACGACCCCGCCGGGGTCACCGGTAGCTGGAACCCGCTGCTGTACGTGGGGGCCGACGGCAAGCTGCGCGGCCACTGGTGGAGCGTCGCCGGCTCCGGCACGACGGACTTCGGCTCCACGTCCGTGGTCACCGACGACAAGTGGCACCACGCGGTGCTCTCCGCCGCCGGAACCACCCAGACGCTGTACCTCGACGGAGTCAAGCAGGCCGACTTCACCGGCGCGGCCAAGGACCAGACCAACGGCCGCACCTTCATCGGCGCCGGCTTCGCCAAGGGCTGGTTCAGCGCTCCGGCTGACATCAGCTACTTCACCGGCTCGATCGCGGACGTCTCGGTCCACTCCAAGGGCCTGACGGCGGCCGACGTCGCGAGCCACTGGTCGGCGTACAAGGCGTCGTCCGGTGTCGCTCCGGTGCGGACGGTCAAGCTGACCGATCCGACGGACAAGACGCTGACCTATGTGTACGACGCGGAGATGGGCAACCGTCTGCTGACCGCGATCGACACGGAGGGCAAGCGGACGACGTACGGCTACGACAGCGGTGGCTTCCTGCACACCGTGACGGACGCCAACGGCAACCGCTCGATCACCGGCCATGACGTCCGGGGCAACGCGGTCTCGCAGACCACGTGTCAGGACACCGCGGCCAACAAGTGCTCGACGGAGTACATGACGTACTTCCCGGACGCGACCACGGCGTTCCCGCCGATGGACCTGCGCAACGACCTGGTGCTCACCGAGCGCGACGGCCGTTCCGCGAGCCCGACGGACAACACCTACCTGACGTCGTACGCGTACGACACGGCGGGCAATCTCCTGTCGGTGACCACGCCGCCGGTACCCGGGCACCCGAACGGGCGGACCGCGTCGACGACCTACACCACGACCGCCACCCCGGCGGCGGAGGGCGGCACCGCGAAGGCGCCGGCGGGTCTGGTGGCGCAGGTGGTCACGGCCGGTGGGAAGAAGACGTCGTACACGTACTACGCCAACGGTGACCTCGCCGAGATCACCGACGCCAATGGCGGCAAGGCGAAGTACACGTACGACAACCTCGGCCGGCAGATCGCCAAGACCGAGGTGAACGACGCCAACCCGGCGGGGATCACGACGTCGCAGACGTACGACAAGAACGACCAGGTCGTCACGGAGACGGATCCGAAGGTCACCAACCGGGTCACCGGTGCGGTGCACCAGGCGAAGACGACGACGGCCTTCGACGCGGACGGCAACATCCTGTCGCAGACCGTCGCCGACCTGACCGGTGGCGACACGGCGCGTACGACGTCGATGACGTACGACGCGCACAACATGCTCGCGACCAGGACGGACCCGGGCGGCGACACCACGTCGTTCGAGTACGACGCGTACGGCAACAAGACGAAGGAGACGGACCCCGCGGGGAACGTCAACACCTACACCTTCGACGCCGAGAACCGTCCGCTCGTCACGAGCCTGCTGAACTACACGGGCGACCCGAACAGCCCGTCGGCGCCGACGACCCTGGTCCAGGAGTCGCGGGCGTACGACCCGGCGGGCCGGCTGGCGTCGATCACCGACGCCATGGGCTGGGTGACGGCGTACACCTACACCGACGACGGCCTGTCGGCGAGTGTGGTCCGCAAGGATCCGCAGACCGGCAAGTCGTTCACGGAGCAGGCGAACACCTACGACGCGGCCGGCAACCTGATCGAGCAGATCACCGACGACGGTCAGAACCGCACCACGTTCACGGTGGATGCCGCGGACCGTACGACGACGTCGGTCCTCGACCCGAACGGGCTCGCCAGGACGTCGACGGTCTCCTACGACCCGGACGACAACGTGGTGTCCGAGACGGAGCGGGACCCGGCGACGGGTGACGTCTCCACGACCGACACCCGGTACGACAACCTGGGCAACGTCACGGGCAACACCGTGCACGACGGCACCACGGCCCCGGTGGCGCGCTACAAGCTGGACGAGACGACCGGCTTCTCGGTCGGCGATTCCTCCGGCGCGAACAACACAGGTACGCACGGCACCGGGGTGCACTGGAGCACCGAGCGGGGCGGCAGTGCCGTCTTCGACGGTGACGCCAACTCCTACGCCCAGACCCAGGGGTCGGTCGTCAACACCGGCGGCAGCTTCTCGGTCGCGATGTGGGTGCGGCTGGACGACAAGACGGCCAACCACACCTTCCTGTCACAGGACGGTACGGTCGGCAATCCCTTCCAGTTGTACTACTCCACGACCTACGGATGGACCTTCAACCGTTCGTCGGCCGACATGTCCGGTCCCACCCTGGCCCGTGCCTCCTCGGGCGCCGCAGCGGTGACGGCCGGGACCTGGACCCACCTGATCGGCGTGTACGACGCGGCGGCGGGCAAGATCCGGCTGTACGTCAACGGATCCCTGATCCAGGAGGCCGCGTTCGCCTCTCCCTGGGACGCGACCGGTCCGCTGCAGATCGGCCGCCGCAAGGCGAGCGGTGTCTATGCCGAGTACCACAAGGGTGCCCTCGACGACATCCAGGTCTACGGCGAGGCGCTGACGGCGACCCAGGTCTCCGCGGTGAAGGGCGGGACGCTTCCGGCTGCCGGTAGCTCCGTCCGTTCCACCTCGTGGAAGCTGGACCAGCGTGGTCTGCCGCTGTCACTGACGGACACCAACGGAAATGTCACCGACTACGGCTACGACGAGGCGGGTCAGCAGACGTCCGTCACGGAGCCGGCTGTCAACGCGGAGCAGAACGGCGGGACCCCGGTCTCGATCCGCCCCGTGTCGATGACGGGCTACAACACCTTCGGTGAGGCGACGGAGTCGTCGGACCCGCTGGGCAACGTGACGGTGACGGCGTACGACGCCGAGGGCCAGGAGTCCTCGACGACGTCGCCGAACTACACGGCGCCGGGCGGCACGACTGCGATCCAGGCCACGGCCTGGAACGAGTACAACCGCCTCGGTCAGGTCACGGCGGAGGTCGACCCCCTGGGCGGCCGCACCACCTACACGTACACGCAGCTCGGCGACCTGGCCTCGGTCACGGAGCCCGGCGGCGGTACGACCAAGTACACCTTCGACACCAACGGTGACCAGCTGTCGGCCACCCGGCCGAACGGTGCCCGTGAGGAAACCACCTGGGACTACCTGGGGCGTCCGGTGACCAGCACGGACATCGTGCGTCAGCCGACGCAGCGGGCGTTCACTGCGATCAACGAGTACAACGCTCCGGGCGGCGAGCTGTCCCGGACCGTGTCGCCGACCGGCGTCGCGGAGTCGTACAAGTACAACTCCGTGGGCGAGGTCATCGAGGCCACGGACGGCGCCGGCAACGTGTCGACGTTCACGTACGACATGGACGGCCAGGTCCTCACGTCCAAGGACGCGGACGGCACCAGCACGAAGAACACGTACGACGGGTTCGGACAGCTGAAGTCGATCCAGGACCTGGACGCGACGGGCGCGGTGCTGCGCACCAGCAGCTCGACGTACGACCGTGCGGGCAACCCGGTCTCGCTGACGGATGCCAGGGGTCACACGAAGACCTTCACGTACGACGCGACAGGCCTGATCACCAAGGCGGTCGAGCCCGTCTCGGCCACCGAGTCGATCACGACGACGTACGGCTACGACGCGGGAGGCAACCGGACGCGGTTCACCGACGGACGGGGCAACCCGTTCCTGACGACGTACAACTCGTGGGCGTTGCCGGAGTCGGTGATCGAACCGTCGACGCCGACGCATCCGAACCTCGCGGACCGTACGTTCACGACGACGTACGACCTCGGCGGGCGCGTGAAGGAGATGCGTTCCCCGGGTGGTGTCGTCGTCTCACACGAGTACGACGTGAAGAGCCGGCTGGTCCGTCAGACGGGCGCGGGTGCGGAGGCCACCACGGTCGACCACACCTACGACTACGACGCGGACGACCGGATCACGGCGGTCGCGGGCGCCGGTGACGAGAAGAACACCTTCTCCTACGACGACCGCGGTCTGCTGCTCTCCGCGTCCGGCCCCTCGGGTGCCTCGTCCTTCGCCTGGAACGGCGACGGGGCGATGACCACGCGGACGGACGCGTCGGGCACGTCGACGTACGGCTACGACACGGCCGGCCGGCTGAAGACGGTCAGCGACGGTGTCACCGGCACCGCGATGACCTACGACTACGACGTCAACAACAACGTCACGTCGGTCGACTACGGCGCGGGCAAGTCGAAGCGTGCCTTCGGCTACGACAAGCTGCAGCGTCTGACCAGCGACAAGCTGACCTCGCCGACCGGCAAGGTGCTGTCCTCCATCACCTACGGGTGGGACGAGAACGGCAACGAGACGTCGAAGACGACCACCGGTCTCGCCGGCTCGTCGACGAACACGTACACGTACGACTGGGCCGACCGGCTGTCGTCCTGGAACAACGGGACGACGACGGAGGCCTACGGCTACGACGCGTCCGGCAACCGGACCCGTGTCGGTGGCGACACGTACACGTACGACGCCCGCAACCGGCTCACCTCGGACGGGCACAGTACGTACGCGTACACCGCGCGCGGCACGATGAGCCAGGTCACGGACGAGGGCGGCACGTCGACTTCGGTCAAGGCCGACGCCTTCAACCGAGTCATCAACGAGGGCGACCGTACGTACACGTACGACGGCCTCGACCGGGTCCGCGAGGCGAAGGACGAGACGGGTTCCCCGCTCCACACCTTCCAGTACAGCGGCGCCGGCAACGAGGTGGCCTCGGACGGTGTGACGTCCTACAGCCGCGACGCGGACGGCTCCCTGCTCGGCGTGAAGACGTCCGTGTCGGCTGTGCTGGCGCTGACGGACCTGCACGACGACGTGGTGGGGCAGTTCACCTCCGCCGGGGAGGCGCTGTCGGGTTCGACGACGTACTCGCCGTTCGGCAAGGTCGTGCAGTCCTCCGGGATGCTCGGTGCGCTGGGCTACCAGTCGGGCTGGACGGACCCGCAGACGGCCAAGGTCAACATGGCCGCGCGCTGGTACTCGCCGCAGACCGGCCAGTTCAACAGCCGTGACACGGTCGCCAACGACCCGATGCCGGACTCCATCGCGGCGAACCGGTACGCGTACGCGGACGGCAACCCGATGACGGGTGTCGACCCGACGGGCCACTGGTTCGAGTGGGCGAAGAAGGCCGTCAAGAAGGTCGCCAAGAAGGTCAAGAAGACCGTCAAGTCGGCCTACAAGAAGACGAAGGCCACGGTCAAGAAGGTCGCGAAGGCCGTCAAGAGGGCCGCGAAGAAGGTCAAGAGGGCGGTCAAGAAGGCGGTCAAGAGGGCAGTCCGGCACGTCCGTAAGGCCGTGCGGTACGTGTCCGACAGCGTCCGCAAGGTCAAGAGATACGTCAAACGCACCTACAAGCGGGTCAAGCGCTACGTCCACAAGGTCGTCAAGCACGTCAAGAAGGCCGTGCGGAAGGTTGCCAAGGCGGTCAAACACGTAGCCAAGAAGGTGGTCAAGGCAGCCAAGAAGGTCGGCAGAGCCGTCAAGAAGGCGGCCAAGGCCACAGCCAACTTCGTCAAGCAACACGCCTCGACCATCGCATCGGTCGCCACCGGCATCGCCGTCTTCGCGGGCTGCACCGCGATCACGGCCGGAGTCGGTGCCATCGGCTGCGCCGCCCTCGCGGGCGCGGCGGCCAACGGCGTCGGCTACATGATGAGCGACGGCCCGAAGACGCTCGGCGGCTTCGCCATGGCTGTCGGCGTCGGCGCGCTCACCGGCGCGGTCGGCGGTGTCGGCGGCCGGCTCGCGGCGAACGCGGCGGGCAAGCTCCTCTCCGGCACGCTCGGCAGGGTCGTCTCGGGTGCCGCCGAGGGTGCCGTCGACGGCGCCGTGGGCGGAGCGATCGAGTACGGCACCTCCTGTGTGAACAGCGAGGACGGCTGCAGCGTCGGCGGCGCGGCGAAGGCCACGGCGGTCGGCGCGGCGATGGGCGGAGCCTTCGGCGCGGCGGGCAACGCCCGCGGCCCGAAGTCGAAGTCGAACCCGCAGCCGGATGCCCAGCCGGGCGGGGCGCCGGACGCCCCGTCGGGCGGTTCCTGCCCGATCCGGCGTGGCACGACACCGCACAGCTTCACCGGGAAGACGCCGGTCCTCACGGCGGACGGCAAGACCAAGGAGATCTCCAAGGTCAAGGTCGGGGACTACGTCCTCACGGCCGAGCCGGGCAAGACCACCAAGGAGAAGCACCGGGTCAAGGAAGTGATCGTCACCAAGACCGACCGCGACTACGTCGACGTCACCATCGCGACGAAGACCGGTCCGAAGACGATCCAGACCACCAAGCACCACCAGTTCTACGAGTCCTCCCGCGACGCCTGGACGCAGGCGGGCGACCTCCGGGTCGGCCAGAAGCTCCAGAACGGCGAGGGTGCCCCGACCGCGATCGTCGAGGTCAAGTCGTACACGGCGGAGCGCGTCACCTACGACCTGAGCATCGAGGGCCTGCACACGTACTTCGTGGTGGCCGGTACGGCGGTGACGACGGCGGACGTGGCGGCAGGTGTCACGGCGGACGCGGTGCTGGTGCACAACTGCGGCGGCTCGGTTCGCGGCCACACTTCGGCGTGTGCCTGTGCCACGGGCGGGAACCCCGTCGGGCCGATCAACGCGCATCTCGCCGGGGGCAATCACCCGGTCACAAATGTGCCGTTCGACGCCCAGGGCTTCCCGGACTTCAGCGGCCACCGGGACCCGAACACCCCGGATGTCACCATCACCCTGACCGGCGACAGAAAGAAGGACTTCGCTGCGGCGGACAAGGCGGCCGGTATCAACCCGAAATACAGGAAGGGGAAGTGGACATGGAATCACCATCAAAACTGCGGCAAGATGCAGTTGGTGGATATGAAGATCCACTCGAAGACCGGCCATACCGGCGGTTTCTCCATATGCTAGAGAGGGGTCTGGGGTCGTGATCTTCGACCAGACGGATGAATCCGAGTTCGCTGGTCCGCCGGTGGATGCCGAGATGATTCGGCATGCCGAGGACGTGCTCCAGGTTCGGCTGCCGAAGAGCTACGTCGATCTGCTGTCCGTCCAGAACGGCGGCGATCTGCGGAACCGCTGCTTCCCTACGGAGTTCCCCACGTCGTGGGCGCCGGACCATGTCTGCGTCGACGCCATCTGGGGGGTCGGTGGTGAATGGGGCGTGGACGTCGTGTCACGCGACATGATCACCGAATGGCGGTATCCCGAGATCGGTGTCGTCTTCGGTATCACTCCGTCCGCAGGGCACGACACGGTGATGCTCGACTACTCCGAGTGCGGTCCCTTCGGTGAGCCCTCCGTGGCCTACATCGACGAAGACCGGGTGCCGAGGCCCCTCGCGAATTCGTTCGCGGAGTTCCTGCAAGGCCTTGTCTCGTGCCGGACATTCGGCGATGACGAGGACTGATCTCTGAGCAGTGATGCCTGTGGCTCCGTCGGTTTCCCGACGGAGCCACGGTCGCGGCCCGTCCCGAGTATCTCGAGGCGGGCCGTTTCAGTTCCGGCGCCGTACACTCCGCACATCCCCCGCCTTGACCCTCCTCCTCTGACGGGAACGTCGAAAGCCGTGGATCTGAACCCCCGAGGCCTGCCGGAGCTCGAGGAGTGGGTCGTCGAGTCGGACGACTTCCACCTCCAGGGCTTCATGTCCGCCAACGCCTCGATCGCGCAGGCCGTGGCCCTGGCTGCCCTGTTCCGGCCGGAGTTCGTCGAGCACGGTGGCGGTGTCTTCCTCGGCTTCAGGTTCGACCGGGGCGGGGTCGACGTGTGGATCGAGCACTTGGCGGGCGACCTGCGTGCGGTCGAGTCCGTCGTGAACCGAGTCCCTCTGTGGGACTACTTCGGGCCCACCTCGGACGCGGAGTACGCGGCGCTGCGCCCGCTGGCGGAGGAGATCGCCGCGATGTGGCGGAGCGCGGCCCGGGAGGCGTTTCCCGGGCGGGACTTCGAGGTCTCGACGAGTGACGATCCTGATGCTTACGGTCCGACGGTCGTGCTCGTGTCCCGCTGAGACGTGGCCGCCGTCAGGTGCGTGGCGCGGTCGAGGGCGACGGGGCAGGGCCGTCACCGTGGACGACAAGGTGGTCAGGGTGAGTGAGAGAGATCGCGGCCGCCGTCCGCATCGGGTCGCTCGTCTCGAGCCGAGCTCCCTGCGGGGACGCCCCGCCGCGTGGACCCGGCGGGGCGTCCCCGGCTGCTCGCGCGCCCGATGCCAGGCGTGTCAGCCCGTCTTGACCCAGTCGCCGCAGCCCGACGTCTTGAAGTACCCGTCCGACTTCGAGACCTTCACGATCGCCGTGCCCGACACGTTGTCGTTCGCCAGGATCGAGTCCATGCCGTGGCTCGCGTCCTTCGAGCGCTCCCAGTAGCAGCCGGCGTCCTTGTTGCCCGTCGACTTGTACGTGCCCGGGGCGATGTCGAGGCCCACCTTGAACATGCCGCCATTGCCCTTCGGCGCCGACTTCGGGGTGCCGGTGGCCTTCTCGTCGACGGCCTCCCACTCCTTGCAACCCGAGGACTTGAAGAGCTTGTCCGATGCCTTGATCTGGACGTAGCTCGTGCCCGTGACGTTGTCGTTGGCGAGGATCGAGTCCATCTCGCCCGACGAGTCCTTGGCGCGCTCCCAGTAGCAGAGGGCGTCCTCGTTGCCGCTCGTGCGGTAGAGGCCCGGCTTCACGTCCGTGCCCACCTCGAAGTCCCCGTCGCCGTCGATCGCGGCGGCCTTCTTCTTCGCGGGGGCCTCGGAGGTGCTCGGCGTCTTCTTCTCCGCGGACGTCTTGTTGTCGCCGGCCGTCGTCGTCGTCGTGTCGTCGCCGCCTCCGCCCGCCGCCGCGCCGATCACGACGATCGCGACGATCGCGCCGACGGCGGTGAGGACCTTGTGGCGGGCGAACCAGTTGCGCTGCTTCTGCGGGGCGGTGGTGTGAGACATGGCTGTGGCACCTTCCGGGGCGCTGGTGTGAACTCCGTTTGCGATGGGTCAATCACAACAGAGCTTGTGAACCGAGTCAACCGTGTTCACGAGATTTGGATCGACTCACACTGTGAACGGGTGTCATCGGTATGCTCGGTGTTCACAGACGCACGAGGGGAGACGGACAGGTGCCGGACGAGCACGCAGCAGAGGTCACCGCCGCCGGCATCGCCCGGCTCGCCGGCGTCGGCCGGGCCGCCGTCAGCAACTGGCGGCGCCGCCACGAGGACTTCCCCAAGCCCGTGGGAGGCACCGAGACCAGCCCCTCGTTCGCCCTCGCCGACATCGAGCAGTGGCTGCGCGACCAGGGGAAGCTCGTCGAGGTCCCGCTCCGCGAGCGCGTCTGGCAGCAGCTCGCCGCCCACCCGGCCGGGACGGTCACCGCCCTCGTCCACACCGGTTGCGCACTCCTGCTCGTACGGGACCGGCCCACCGGATGGCTCGAGGCCGCCGCGCTCTCCGACGAGCGCCTGGCCGACGTCCTGCCGTCCGCGCTCGAAGAGCTCCTGACCGCCCGCTTCGGGCTCGACCGCGCCGTGCGGACCCCTGCACCCGGCGAACTCGCCCCCTCCGTGCCCCTGATGCGCGGCGCCGCCGAACTCGCCGCCGAACTCGGCGCACGCCAGGCCTTCGAGTTCCTGCTCGGCCGCCACCTGGACGCCAACCCGCGTCAGTACACGCTCACCCCGCCCGGCCTCGCCGAGCTGATGGCCGCGCTGGCCGCGGAGGCCGGCGGCACCGGCGCCGGCCCCGCCCTCACTGTCCTCGACCCCGCCTCCGGCACCGGCGGGCTGCTGCGAGCCGTCCCGCGCCCCACCGCGCTCTACGCCCAGGACGCCGACCCCGAGCTCGCAGCCCTCACCGCCCTGCGCCTCGCCCTCCACGGCGACGCCGACATCCGCTCCGCCGCCGGCGACACCCTGCGCGCCGACGCCTTCCCCGCTCTCTCCGCCGACGCCGTCCTGTGCCACCCCCCGTTCAACGAACGCGGCTGGGGTCACGACGAACTCGCCTACGACCCCCGCTGGGAGTACGGCTTCCCGGCCCGCACCGAGTCCGAACTGGCCTGGGTCCAGCACGCGCTCGCCCGGCTCCGCGACGGCGGCACCGCCGTTCTGCTCATGCCCCCCGCCGTCGCCTCCCGCCGCTCCGGCCGCCGCATCCGCGCCGACCTGCTGCGCCGCGGCGCCCTGCGGGCCGTGATCGCCCTGCCCGCCGGCGCAGCACCCCCGTACGGCATCCCGCTCCACCTGTGGGTGCTGAACCGCCCCGGCCGCGACCACCGGCCCGCTCCCGAACTGCTCCTCGTCGACACCACCTCCCTCGTGCCGGACGGCGGACGCGACAAGCTGCCCTGGCAAACCGTCCAGGGTGCGGTCCTCGACGCCTGGGGCGGCCGGGACGAACCCGGCGTCAGCCGCTCCGTCCCCGTCATCGAACTCCTCGACGACGACGTCGACCTCGCCCCCGCCCGCCACCTGGCCGACCCCGCCGCGGGCGGTTCCGCCGCCGAACTCGAAGCTGTCCGCGCGCGCCTGGACGAGACCCTGCGCCGCACCCTGAGTCTCGCCCCCACCCCGGCCGCCCCCGCCCGATCCGCAGCCCGCACCCACACCACGGTCGGCGAACTCGCCCGCGCCGGAGCCCTCCAGCTCCGGTCCGGCGGCGCCGGCACCTCCCCGGCAGGCGGCCCCGTCCTGACCGAGCACGACGTCCTCTCCGGAGCCGCGCCCTCCGGGACGCTCCCCGACGGCCCCGCCGAGGACCCCGTCCTCGTCGAGGAGGGCGATGTCGTCGTCCCCGTCCTCGGCGGCGGCTCCATTGCCCGTGTCGTCGACGCCACCACCGCCGGCGCCGCCCTCGGCCGCAACCTCCAGCTCCTGCGCCCCGATCCGGCCGCGGTCGACCCCTGGTTCCTCGCCGGCTTCCTGCGCGGTACCGCGAACAACCGGCAGGCCAGCAGCTTCGCCTCCACCGCCACCCGGCTCGACGTCCGCCGCCTCCAACTGCCCCGACTGCCCCTCACCGAGCAGCGACGCTACGGCGAACGCTTCCGCGCGCTCGGCGCGTTCGAGGACGCGCTGCGACGGGCGGGCAGGCTCGGCGAGCAGCTGGTGCAGGGCCTGTACGACGGACTCGCGGACGGGACGGTGCAGCCGGAGTGACAGTGCGATCGCGGTGACAGGGCGGAAGTGACGGGGCGGCAGTGACGGGTGCGACATCGCTTCCGTACAACCCTGGACCGGGCATGCGTGTCGCCTTATACGCTCGTACTCCGCCTCGCCCGCTCGTACCCGAGGAGCTGCATCCATGCACGGTCACGCGCCCATGACGCCACCGCGCCCCGGCCCGTCGGCGGGCGTGATCGCCGTGCGCGTGATCATCTGCGTGCTGGTCGTGCTCTCCTTCGGGTTCTTCGCGTGGATCGGGATGCTGCGGATCGCGATCATGCGACGCACCGCCAGGGACTGGGCGCTGTTCTGGGGGCAGCTCGTGCTCAACATCGCCTGTCTGTCCACGCTGGAGCAGAGCCTCGCCGACCACTGGATCTCGGACGTGGGCATGGCCGGACTGCTGGTGCAGATGGCCGCCGTGACCGCGTACTACCTGGTGGTCGACATCAGGCATCACCAGAAGCCGGTCACGCCGATCACACCGGTCATGCCTGTCGGGCCGTACGGAGGCGGCTACGGGTACGGGTATCCCGCGACGGCCGCGACGGCGCCTCAGCAGCCGTACGCACCGCCCCAGCCGTACGCACCGCCCCAGCCGTACGCCTCACCCCGGACGAACGCTCCCCAGCCCATGCCCCCCACCGACCAGCCCACGCCGCCCCGCACCGACCAGGTCCGCGCCGAACTGGACGAGCTCAGCAACCTCCTCCGTAAGGAAGAGGGGAAGTGAACGGACGCTTCATCGACGGCCGTTACGAACTCTCCACGGTCATCGGCCAGGGCGGCATGGGCCAGGTCTGGACGGCGTACGACGGACGGCTCGACCGCCGCGTGGCCGTCAAGCTGCTTCGCCCCGCCACCATGACCGGGCCCGCCACCGCGGCGGAGGAGCTCCGGCGCCGCTTCGTGCGCGAGTGCCGGGTCACGGCCCAGGTCGACCACCCCGGCCTGGTCACCGTCCACGACGCCGGCAGCGACGGCGACGACCTCTACCTCGTCATGCAGTACCTCGACGGCGCGGACCTCGCGGACCATCTCGCCGAGCACGACCCGTACCCCTGGGAGTGGGCCGTCTCCGTCGCCGCGCAGCTGTGCGCGGTGCTCGCCGCCGTGCACGCGGTCCCGATCGTCCACCGCGACCTCAAGCCCCGCAACGTGATGGTGCGCCCCGACGGCACCGTCACCGTCCTCGACCTCGGCGTCGCCTCGGTCCTGGACACCGACACCACCCGCCTCACCCACACCGGTTCGCCCATCGGCAGCCCCGCCTACATGGCGCCCGAGCAGGCGATGGGCGGCGCAGTCGGCCCGTACACGGATCTGTACGCGCTCGGCATCCTGCTCCACGAACTCCTCAGCGGAAACGTGCCGTTCGCCGGCTCGACCGCGCTCGGGGTCCTGCACCGCCACCTCTACGAGCCCCCGGTCCCGGTCCGCCGGCTGCGTCCCGAGGTGCCGGAGGCCCTGGAGGCGCTCGTCCTGCGGCTGCTCGCCAAGGACCCCCAGCACCGCCCGTCCGGTGCGCACGAGGTGTACGAGGCGCTGCTGCCGCTGCTGCCCGCGCGCGGCGCCCCCGCGGGGCCGCTCGACCCGACACGTCCCTTCCTGCGTCCGCACGCGCCCTGGCCCGACCGGGGGTCCGTCCCCGCGCCGCCGGTCGCACCGCCCGTCGTGCGCCCCGACGTGGCCGCCACCGTCGACGAGGTCAAGCGGCTGCTCGGCGAGGGCTCCCTCACGCGGGCCGTCGACCTCCTCGGCTCGATCCTCCCGGCGGCCGCCGCCGAGCACGGCGAACACTCGCCCGTCGTCCGGATCCTGCGCAAGCAGTACGCGACGACCCTCATGGACGACGGCCAGTACCGCCGCGCCCTCCCGGAACTGCGCCGCCTCGCCGACGACCGCGCGGCCGAGGCCGGCCCGGCCGACCCACAGACCCTGCAGTTCCGCTACGAGGCGGCGCAGTGCCTGGAGCAGCTGGGGGAGACGGCGGCCGCGCTGACGGAGTACCGGGCGCTCCTGCCGTTCCACGAACACGGCGCGGACCAGGCCCGGTTCTTCGACATCCGGCGGCGGATCGGGACGCTGCTCCTGGCGATGGGCGACCACACGGCCGGCCACCAGCAGCTCCAGGCGCTGCTGTACGACACGGAGCGGACGTACGGCCCGTACCACGCGCTTCCGACGGATCTACGGCGTGCGCTGGCGCGACAGCAGCAGATGGGCCGGTTCGCCTGACGGGGGATCGGCCAGGGCGGGCGGTTCGCATGACAGGGCGATTCGCCCGACCGGTCGGTTGCCTGACGGGGCGCCAGGATCACGAGTCCACAACTGATGGAGAAGTGGATCTTTTGGGTCCGTTTTGCCCGTTCGTGGCGATGTAGCGTTCGCGTCTGATCATGCTCACGTCCCCAAGGAATCCCTCATGACGACGCCATCCGCCACCCCGGACCAGCCGCTCGCGCCCGTCGAGCCGGCGAAGAAGAAGCGCAGCATAGGCAAGACGATCCTCAGCATCGTCGTGGCCTTCGCGGCCATCCTGTTCTGGAAGCTCGGCCTCCCGTACCTCACGGGTGAGGCGCCCGTGGCCGCCAAGGTCGGCGAGTGCGTGACGGTGACCGGCCCGGACAACGACCCCGAGGTCAACACCAAGCCGTGCGGCGAGAAGGTGCCCGACCTCTACAAGGTCGTGAAGGTCGTCGACGACACCTTCGACGTGGAGAAGTGCGGCGACGTGAGCGAGGTCGCGCTCGCGCAGCAGCTGGAGTCGTACAAGTTCGTGCTCTGCCTGAACCCCGTCAAGAACTGACGCCAGGCGCACGACGAAGGGCCGGACCCGATGGGGTCCGGCCCTTCGTCACGTCCACCGCGGCCTGTGAGACCCGCTTCCCTGCCGAGCTCCTCAGCATGGGTGTGCTCCTGTCCGGAGGGGTGGGTGGGCGATCCATGCTGCGAGGGCGCCAACGGGCCCACAAGTACTGACGAATTTGTCTGTGGGACCCCCACCGCCATACTCGGTCGACGAACCCATCCCGGAGGCCGCGTGACCCTTCAGCCCGAGACCGTCCACACCCCCCGGCTCAACCTGCTCCCCCTCGCCGTTCACCACGCCGAGGAGATGGCCGGCGTGCTCGGCGACCCGGCGCTCTACGGCTTCATCGGCGGCGCCCCGCCCACTCCGCAAGCGCTGCGCGCCCGCTACGAGCGGCTCGTCACGGGATCGCCCGAGCTCGGGGTCTCCTGGTGCAACTGGGTCGTTCGGCTCCGGGACGGAGGCAGCCTCGTCGGGACCGTGCAGGCGACCGTCGACGGCAGGGAGGCAGCCGAGGTCGCCTGGATGGTGGGGGCCCCGTGGCAGGGGCGCGGGATCGCCGTCGAGGCGGCACAGGGGCTCGTCGGGTGGCTCGGCGCGCAAGGGGTGCGGACCCTCGTCGCGCACATCCACCCCGACCACGCGGCGTCCGCGGCCGTCGCCACCGCCGTCGGGCTCACGCCCACCGACGAGTGGCACGAGGGGGAGGTCCGATGGCGACTCAGGGTGCCGTCGAGCCCGGTCGCCCCTGACGTGCACCTCCGGTGGGAGTCCTGACCCACGGCCGAGGCCTCAGCGGCCCGTGTCGCCCGCCGACGCCATGGCCATGTCGCGCGTGAGCGGGTCCGGCGTCCCGGGCCGTCGGCGGTGCCGCGTCCTTCGCTTCCAGGCCGTCAGGGCCGCCGGCAGGATCAGTGCCGCCGCCCCCGCCGCCAGGCCTGCTCGTAGGCCCGGTGGGCGGAAGTCGCAGGTCACCCACGTCCGGCCGTCGATCTTGGTCGCCACCAGGCCGCCGTACGCGTCGGCGGGGCGGTCGTCGCACGTCCAGCCCGCGATGCGGGGAGACGCGAGCACCACCGTCCCCTTCGTTCCCGGCGGGAGTTCCGCGCGGATGCCGCTGTCGGTGACGTGGACCGAGGTGATCGAGGCCGCCGCCTTCGCGCGCAGGGCGTCCACCGCCGTCGTCAGTCGCTCGCGGTCCAGGCAGCCGACCTGGTGGCCGCGTGTGCCGTTGCCCTTCAGGACCGGCTTCGTGCCCGCCGTCTCCTGCGGGCCCAGCGAGGTCAGCGCGGCCCGCCACTTCGGCATCCCGCCCGCAAGCTTCACCGTCCGACCGCCGGCACCGAGCCGGGCGGTCCCCCGCATGTCGGGCGCCCAGAGGAAGACCTCACTGCCGACCGGGCAGACCCCGTCGACGGGCAGCGTGTACACGGACGAACCCAGCAGCATCTCCTGGTTCCGGAACGGCGAGGCCCCGTACCGGGGAGCGTCGGTGCCCTCCGGACGTACCGTCACCAGCGGCAGCACCGGCTCCGTCCGCACCACCCGGTCGTCCCGCCACCGGGCGCCGACCCCGAACAGCGCGTCCGTCACCGGGTTGTCGAGGCTCTGCAGATTGCGGCCGCGCGAGGTCCAGCCGCCGCCGAGCGCGGCCAGCGTCCTGGTCAGCACCTCCGGGGTGTGGCTGCTGTAGTACGCGACTCCCTGACCGCCCAGGAGAAGCGGTTCGTTGCCGGTGATCTGCTGACGGCCGGAGTCGGTGCGGTACTCCGGCCAGCCGTCGGCCTCCGCGAGCGCCGCCGTCCGCCGGTCCTGCTCCGCGCCCCAGGCCGGATAGTCGTCGAGCCGGGACAGGCGCTCCCGGTCCGCGTACGCCGTCGTCGCGGCGGCCTGCCCGACGAGCGACCCCGCGAGGAGCACCGCCGCCACGACCCCGTACCGGCCCCGCCCCCTGGCGGCGCACCACAGCGCGCCGCCGGCTGCCGCGAGGCCGACGGCGAGCAGGGGGTACGTCCAGCCGGTCACCAGGTCGCTGGCCGTCGCGCCCACGGCGACCGCGGCCACCACGCCCGCCCCGCCGAGCAGCTCCCGCCGTCCCGGCCAGCCGTGGGAGAGGGCGAGCCAGGCGGCGAGGACCAGGACGCCGGAGAGGACGAAGGTCTGCCGGTACGGGCTGCCGTTGGGGGTGGCGAAGACATGCCACACCAGGTGGGTGGGCCCCCACTGCATCGACACGGCGACGGCGACGGCGAACCCGGCCCACACCAGGCGCTCCCGCCGTGGCACGTTCCGGTGGAAGAGCAGCGCGCCCGCGAGCAGCAGGGTTCCCGTGCCGAGGAACGCGGCGGGGGAGGAGAAGCTGTACGTCGCCGGAAGCAGCCGCGCGAAGAAGTCCGTCCAGTCCACCGGTTGGAACTGCCTCGTCACACCGGGGTACGCGCGCGTGGAGCCGAGGAAGACCGGTACCAGGATCGGCGCGGCGATCCCGATCCCGAGCAGCACGGTCACCACGGCTCGCATCAGGGTGCGGATCCGGAGTTCGTTCGCCAGGAGGAGACGGACGAGGAGCACCAGGGCCGCGCCGATGGTGGCCATGTACGCGGTGTAGAAGTTCGCGACCCAGCACAGGGCGACGACCGCCGGGCCGAGGAGCGGCCGGCGTCCCTCCCGGACCCAGTCGCCGACCAGGCACAGCAGCGGGAAGGCGATCAGACCGTCCAGCCACATCGGGTTGTACGTGGCCTCCATGACGGCCCAGCCGCACAGCCCGTACGAGGCGCCCAGCACCGCCGCCGCCCACCAGGGGCCCGGACGCAGCCGCAGCAGCGCCACGGTCATGGCGGCCGCCGCGGCGGCCATCTTCAGGATCGTGACGACATAGACCGCGTACTCGATGTCCGCGCGCGGGAAGAGCGCGACGAGGAGCGCGAACGGACTGCCCAGGTACGTCCCGAGGTCGGGCAGGAAGCTGGTGCCCCAGCCGGACTGCCAGTTGAGGAGCGGCCCGCCGTCGGCCTTCCCGTGCAGCAGGTCCCACAGATGGGCGTGGTACGGGACGAACTGGTTGGACAGGTCGTTGACGCCGCGCCGCTCGGGTCCGAACGGGAAGGTGCGGGCGACGGCGTCCCCCGTGCAGACGGCGAGCGCGGTGAGGAACGCGGCGAGGCCGGCGGCGCGGCCCACGATCCGTCTCGTCTGATCAGGCATGATGGTGCGAATATGCCAGTACGGAACGCGAAATTGTGTTCCTCCGGGGCCAGTTCACTCAATGGTCGCCCTGTCGTCATGTTTCGAATCGGTCGACGACATCCGGGTCGGTTGTCGTGGCCCGTGTGCTGCTCTCGATCGTGGTCCCGTGTTTCAACGAAGAAGAGATCATCGGTCGCTTTCACGACCATGTGACCACCGAACTCTCCCGCTTCGACGGTGAATTCGAGCTGGTCTATGTGGACGACGGAAGCCACGACCGTACGCTCCCGCTCCTGGAGGAGATCGCCGCCTCCGACCCTCGCGCCCGCTATGTCTCCTTCAGTCGGAACTTCGGCAAGGAGGCCGCGATGCTGGCCGGCCTCCAGCATGCGGAGGGCGACGCCGTCGTCATCATGGACGCGGACCTCCAGCACCCGCCGGAGCTCGTGCACCGCATGGTGGGCCTGCACTCCGAGGGGTACGACCAGGTCATCGCCCGGCGCACCCGCAAGGGCGACCGGGTCACCCGCACGCTGACCGCGCGCGCCTATTACTGGGCGATCAACCGCCTGGTGGACGTCGAGCTGGTGGACGGGGTCGGCGATTTCCGGCTGCTCTCCCGTCGTACCGTCGACGCGATCCTCGAACTGACCGAGTACAACCGATTCTCGAAGGGCCTTTTCGCCTGGGTCGGATTCCGCACCACCACGTTCGAGTACGAGAATGCGGTGCGTGAGGAGGGTCGCTCGAAATGGACCTTCGGAAAGCTGCTCAACTACGGACTCGACGGGCTGCTCTCCTTCAACAACAAGCCGCTCCGGGCCGCCGTGTACATGGGAATGATCCTCGTGTCCGTGGCTCTGGCATACGCGGCCTGGATCGTCGGCGTCGCCCTGGTGAAGGGCGTGGAAACCCCCGGATACGTCACGCTGCTCGTCATCGTCACGGCGCTGGCCGGGGTGCAGATGGTGATGCTGGGGCTGGTCGGCGAGTACGTGGGCCGCATCTACTACGAGGTGAAGCGCCGCCCGCACTTCCTGGTGAAGGCGACGAACACGGACGTTCCGGGGCCGATCGGTCCGCGGGCCGCCACCACCCGAACGCGTGAGTCGTTGATCGAGGCAGTCGCGTCGAAGTAGTGGCCCAGGCCACGGCGACTGCCTAACATCGATCAACGCAAGGTCGTTGATCCCGCCCGTCGCCCGACCACCACCCCTCAACGAGGCTCCCCCAGACTCCGTCCGGGGGGACCCCCAGCGCCGCACCTGTTGAATGACCCACGCCGGGAGGCTCCTTTGCACCGCCGCACAGCGCTCTCCGTCTCCGCCGCGCTCCTCGCCGCGGCCCCGCTGCTCGCCGCCTGCGGCGGTGAGCCCCACCCAGGGGCCGCTGCGGTCGTCGGCGGCGAACGGATCGAGGTGTCCAGCCTCCAGGCGCAGGTGCGCGACGTGCGGACCGCGCAGCAGGCGTCGCCGCAGGCGGCGGAGCTGATCCAGGCGACCGGGGACCTCAGCCGCGAGAAGCTCAACGTGATGATCTTCGACAAGGTCGTGGACAAGGTCGCCGCGGACAACGGGATCACCGCCTCCCGTGGGGAGATCCAGAAGGCGCGCGCCGAGTTCGCCGAGCAGAGCGGCGGCGAGACCCAGCTCGCCGCGATGCTGCTCCAGCAGCAGGGCATCGCCCCCGACCAGATCGACACGGTCGTCCGCCGCACGGTCCTCATGAACAAGATCGCCGCGAAGCTCGGCATCGCGAACACCCCCGAGGGCCAGCAGAAGCTCACCGAGATCTTCACCGCCGCGTCGAAGGAGCTCGACATCGACGTGAACCCGCGCTTCGGCGCCTGGGACGACAAGAAGATCCAGCTGGGCACGTACACCCCGTCCTGGGTACGCCCGATCACCCAGGACCAGGCGGCCGCGGAAGCGGGCGCGTAGAGGGTGCCCGCCCCACGTAAGGTCGAAGGGTGAACGCTGAAGCACCCGTCGATCCCGGCCGTATCGTTCTGCTCACCGCCAGCCACCGCGTGGCGCCCGGACTGCTGTCCTGGCCCGCGTGGCAGGCGCTGCACGGCGCCGACCGGGTGCTGTGCGGCGACGAGCACCACCCGCAGCTGCCGTACCTCCGCGAGGCGGGTGTCGCCGTCGAACACGCCCGCCCCGCCGCGCAGGAGCTCGTCGACGCCTGTGCCGGGGGGCGGACCGTCGTGGTCCTTCCCTCCGGCGAGGGCGACCAGGCCCTGACCGACGGGCTCGCCCGGCTGGCGGGCTCCGGCCGCGTCACCATGCCCGACCTGGAGCTGCTGCCCGGCTCGTACGACCTGCCCGGCGCCCGCCTCCTCGACCTCGTACAGGTCATGGACCGCATCCGCCGCGAATGCCCGTGGTCCTCGCAGCAGACGCACAAGGGGCTCACCAAGTACGGCATCGAGGAGGCGTACGAACTCGTCGAGGCGATCGAGGACGGCGACCGCGACGAACTGCGCGAGGAGCTCGGGGACGTCCTCCTCCAGGTCGTCTTCCACGCCCGGATCGCCGAGGACCACGAGGAGGAGCCCTTCTCCGTCGACGACGTGGCTGGGACGATCGTGGAGAAGCTGATCCACCGCCACCCGCACGTCTTCGGCGACGCGACGGCCGAGACGCCGGAGGAGGTCAAGGCGCACTGGCTGCGCACGAAGGCGATCGAGAAGCAGCGCGCGTCGGTGACCGACGGGGTGCCGCTGGGGCAGCCCGGGCTCGCGCTCGCCGCGAAACTGGCGGGCCGGGTGCGTACGGCCGGCCTGGACGTGGCCCTGCCGACCGGCGAGGGCATCGGCTACGAACTGCTCGCCCTCGCCGCCCGCGCGGAGGCGTCCGGCGTCGACCCGGAGGCGGCACTACGGGCCGCGGCCCGCGCCTACCGCGACACGATCCGCGCGACGGAGGGCATACCGACGCCCTGAGCCTCACGGCGCTGCGAGCAGCCGCCCGAGCCCACCGCGCGAGCGAGGGCGTCCCGACCGCCTGAGCCTCACGGCCGGCGGGGGGTGCGGGCCTCGGGGTTGTGCCAGAACGGTTCAGGGGGCTCGATGAGCCACTCGGCGGTGGAGGCCGGGCGGGGGCGGAGACGGCCCGCGGTCGGCAGGTGGTCGTGGTGGAGCCGGGCCGCGCCGAGGTGCTCCAGGACCGGCAGGGCCTCGGCGAGGAAGCCGGGCGGGCCCGCGAGGTACACGTCGTGGGAAGGCCAGTTGCCGCAGGCGTACAGCGCGTGGATCAGCCGCTCGGTCGCCTGGTCGCGCGGGTGGTTCGGCGCGGAGGCGATGTACGTGACGTTCAGCCCGGGTATCCGCTCCTTCAGGCGCGCGACGTCCTCCCGCCCGTACAGATACTCCTTGGACCGGGCGACCAGGAAGAGCCGGGCCTCGGTCCCCTCGGGACCCTCGGCCACCTCCTCGAGGAGCGCCTTGACCGGTGCCCAGCCGGTGCCGGCCGCGATGTAGGTCCGGGGCGTGTCAGGCGTGGTCCGTGAGATCAGCGCGCCGCCGGGCGCGCTCAGCCGCAGCGGCTCGCCCTCGCGCACCTCGTCGACGAGCGCGGTGCTCATCGCGCCGTCCGGGATCCGGCTGACGTGCAGATCCACGGTTCCGTCCGCCCGGGCCGCGTTGGCCAGGGAGTACGTCCGCCACACCCGGGGGACCCGCAGCGAGCTGACGCCCGCGTACTGCCCGGGCAGATAGGCGAAGGGTCGGCGCGGGCGCAGCGTCAGCACCGCCAGGTCCTCGCCGAGCCGCTCGTGGCGCGCCACGACGGCGTCCCACCAGGCCGGCTCCCCGTCCTCCGCCGCCGCCTCGGCGCCCCGCATCATCAGGTCGGCGACGTATCCGTACGTCTCGGTCCACGCCTTCTCGGCCTCGACGGTCCAGGCGGCTCCGGCGGTGTGCGCGAACGCGGCGGTCAGGCTGGCCCCGACAGCGGCGTAGAGGGCGGGCGTCGCCAGGAACTTGCGGTGGTCGCGGCCCAGATGGGCGAGGTAGTGCGGAAGCGCGGGGTCCTCCAGACGGGTCACCACATGGGTGAGCGCGGCGAAGAGCCGGTCGCGCTGGGGGCGCATGTCCTCGGGGAAGAGCTCGCGGACGCCCGGGTTGTTCCAGAAGAGATGGGAGTAGAAGAACGTGACGGCGTGTTCGGCCCGTCTCTCGACAACGGCGAACGTGCTCCTGAGCAACTGGGCATCCACTCCGGAGAATCTAGGGGGTGTCCGGCGGATCTCGGCCGTGGACGCAGCTACACGTGACGATCGCATACCCGGGCCCGGCCCGCGGGCTCTCGGGCCCCCGCGCCCGACCACGGCCCCGGCTCCCGAGCCTCCGCGTCCGCCCACGGGCCCCCGGCTCCGGCGGGCCGGTGCCGTGGCGACCTTGTACCGTCTCAGGGTGAGCACGCCCCGCGCCGAACCCCCCGCCCCCGAGCTCTTCACCTGGGAGTTCGCGACCGATCCGTACCCCGCCTACGCCTGGCTGCGCGAGCACGCGCCCGTCCATCGGGCGAAGCTGCCCAGCGGGGTCGAGGCCTGGCTGGTGACGCGGTACGCGGACGCCCGGCAGGCCCTCGCCGACCAGCGTCTGTCGAAGAACCCGGCGCACCACGACGAGCCCGCGCACGCCAAGGGGAAGACGGGGATCCCGGGGGAGCGCAAGGCCGAGCTGATGACGCATCTGCTCAACATCGACCCGCCCGACCACACCCGGCTGCGCCGGCTGGTCTCGAAGGCCTTCACGCCGCGCCGGGTCGCCGAGTTCGCACCGCGGGTGCAGGAGCTGACCGACCGGCTGATCGACTCGTTCGCGGCGAAGGGCGAGGCGGACCTGATCCACGAGTTCGCGTTCCCGCTGCCCATCTACGCGATCTGCGACCTGCTCGGCGTTCCGCGCGAGGACCAGGACGACTTCCGGGACTGGGCCGGGATGATGATCCGGCACGGCGGAGGGCCGCGCGGCGGGGTGGCGCGGTCGGTCAAGAAGATGCGCGGGTATCTCGCGGAGCTGATCCACCGCAAGCGGCTCGACCCGGGCGACGATCTGATCTCGGGGCTCATCAAGGCGTCCGACCACGGCGAGCACCTCACCGAGAACGAGGCCGCCGCCATGGCCTTCATCCTTCTCTTCGCGGGGTTCGAGACCACGGTCAACCTGGTCGGCAACGGGGTGTACGCCCTGCTGCGCAACCCGGGCGAGCGCGAGCGGCTCCAGGCCTCGCTCGTGGCGGGGGAGCGGGGACTCCTGGAGACCGGTGTCGAGGAGCTGTTGCGGTACGACGGGCCGGTGGAGCTGGCGACCTGGCGGTACGCCATGGAGCCGCTGACCATCGGCGGGCAGGAGATCCCTGCGGGCGACCCGGTCCTCGTCGTGCTCGCCGCCGCCGACCGCGACCCGGCGCGATTCGACGAACCGAACACCCTCGATCTGTCGCGGCGGGACAACCAACACCTGGGGTACGGGCACGGCATCCACTACTGCATCGGCGCTCCGCTCGCCCGGCTGGAGGGACAGATCGCGCTCGCTACGCTCCTGACTCGCCTGCCGGACCTGCGACTTGCCGCCGATCCTGCCGATCTGCGGTGGCGCGGCGGGCTCATCATGCGTGGATTGCGCACGCTTCCGGTCGAGTTCTCCCCTTTGGGTAGCTGACGGTCCGTCAAGACTGTGACTTTTACGTGATCTCCGCTGCATCGACTTGTTACTGACGTTCGAATGCCGCTACGTTCACCGTCATCTCAGCAGTCACGCGAAAGGCCCTCCGCATGCGCTCCGGGAACGGACGACACCGCAGACCCCGCCAGGCCCCCGCCATAGTCGTCGCCGCAGGCGTGACCGGATCCGCCCTGGCGATGCCGCTGCTCGCCGCGGGCTCCGCCTCAGCCGCCGACGCCGCCACCTGGGACCGGGTGGCCGAGTGCGAGACGGGCGGCCTGTGGAGCGCACACTTCGGCAACGGTCTCTATGGCGGACTGCAGTTCACGCAGGAGACCTGGGAGACGTACGGCGGTCTGGGGTACGCGACCAGCGCTGACCTCGCGAGCCGTGCCCAGCAGATCGCGGTGGCCGAGAAGGCGCTCGCCGCCGGCTCCACGCAGTGGGCCACCTGCGCCCCGATCGCCGGACTGACGAACGACGGCGCCGCGCCCGGCGTCGACCCGGGCCCTGCGGTCACGCCGGAGGAGCCCACGGGCCCCGTCGAGGAGTCGAACCGGACGGCGGGCCTTCCGGCCACCCCCGGGGCCACCACCCCCGAGACCGGCACCCCTGAGACCGCCGCGCCCTCGACGTCGAACCCGACCGCCACCCCCGAGACGTCCGTCACGCCCTCCGCTCCGGCGACTCCGGGCACCGGTAAGCACCGCGGTGACGCGGCCCCGGAGGAGACGGTCAATCCGGGCGAGAGCGGCGAAAATGGTCGACATGCCGCACCGACGGACACGCCGACTGACGCGCCGACAGGTGACGCGACCTCGGGTAAGAATGGGGATAAGTCGGACAGTACGGATGTAGCGGGCGTCGGGGACGTCAAGGATGTCAAGGACCCCTCGGGCGTTACCGACACTCAGGACAACTCGGGCGAGTACACCGTCAAGGCGGGCGACAATCTCACCGACATTGCACGGGAGAACGAACTCCCGGGCGGCTGGGGCGCCCTCTATGACGCCAACCGTTCGACGGTGGGTGCCGATCCGGACCTCATCATCCCTGGCCAGAGCCTCGACCTGACGATCGATCTCCTTCCGGCGAAGGGGTAGTTCAGGGCTGTATGTCCGGTTCTGTGCAACTGAGACATGGGTCTCTTTGTCTCAACTGGCATATCGCGTCCGCAAAGTTTGCTTCCGTCACCTCTCACCTGCGTAAACACCCTTCGTCCCGAAGCGAGTACGGGCGATATTTCCCCAATGGACGTCTTTGAACTTCAGAGAGGTCTGTGTCTACGGTCAGCACCGCTCGCCACCGCGGGCCCCGTCGACCGATACGCCGAATCCTGCCGTCGACCGATGGGAACAGTCGTCGCGTCATGCGCCGAAGGCAGGAGCGGGGGACCCAAGGTAAGTGCCGCCCCCGGCCGTTGAGACAGACGGCCGAGGTCGCGGCTTGGGGTGAAGCCGCGCGCTAGGTCGCGCGGCCGGGCAACTCACATGGCCCGAACCCGACAGCTCACCTCGTAGGCGTCGGTGAGGAGAATCCCCATGCTGTTTTCCGCCAAGGGCAAACACCGTCGTGCCTCCAAGGCCACCCGCGCCGTCGCCCTCGCCGGCATCGCCGGTGTCGCCGTCGCCGCGCCGCTGATGACCGCCGGGTCCGCCTCGGCCGCGACCGCCTCCGAGTGGGACACCGTCGCCCAGTGCGAGTCCGGTGGCAACTGGTCCATCAACACCGGCAACGGCTACTACGGCGGCCTGCAGTTCTCCGCCTCCACCTGGGCCTCCTACGGTGGCACCGCGTTCGCCGCCACCGCCGACCAGGCCTCGAAGTCGCAGCAGATCCAGATCGCCGAGAAGGTCCTGGCCGGCCAGGGCAAGGGCGCCTGGCCGAGCTGTGGCGTAGGCCTCTCCAGCGCCGCCTACACCGGCGGCGCCGCCGAGAGCGCGCCGGCCCAGACCGCCCCGGCCCAGCCCGAGCGCAAGGCCGAGCAGCCGACGACCCGCAGCGAGCAGCGGACCGCGCCGAAGGCCGCCCCGAAGGCCGAGGCGAAGAAGACCGTCACCACCCCGACCGGCAAGAAGGTCGCGAAGGGTGACGGCGAGTACAAGGTCGTCGCCGGCGACACCCTGAGCAAGATCGCCGCCGCCCAGAAGGTCGAGGGCGGCTGGGAGAAGCTCTTCGAGCTGAACAAGGACGTCGTCGAGGACGCCGACCTGATCTACCCGGGCCAGCAGCTTCACCTGAAGTGAGCCCGGCGGTTCGCGTGAGTCCGGCGGCTCACGCGGCCCCTCCGACCCTCCCGCGGTGACCACCCCGGCCCGGCGCACCCTCCCCCGTGTGTGCCGGGCCGGGGTTCCGCGTTCCCCGGGTCCGCGTGCGCCGGGGTTCCCGCTTCTCGGGGTTCCCGTAGACCCTCTCCCCCGTTACCGGTGAGTAGGTCTGGGGTGTTTTCACCCGAGATACCTGCCCTCGGGTCCTTTTTCGTCCCAGGGGGCGGGCGCCGGGCGGGCCGGAGCCCCGGAGCCGGTTAGGCTCTTGGCGCAAGGCCAAAGCGACCCTGCACAGCAAGCGTCACATCTAGCGTCACATCCCAGAAGGAGATGCTCGTGCCGTCCATCGACGTCGTCGTAGCCCGGGAAATCCTGGACTCCCGAGGCAACCCCACGGTCGAGGTCGAGGTCGGCCTCGACGACGGCAGCACCGGTCGTGCTGCTGTTCCGTCCGGTGCCTCCACCGGTGCGTTCGAGGCCATTGAGCTCCGTGACGGAGACAAGAACCGCTACCAGGGCAAGGGCGTCGAGAAGGCCGTCCTCGCCGTGATCGAGCAGATCGGCCCGGAGCTCGTCGGCTACGACGCCACCGAGCAGCGCCTGATCGACCAGGCCATGTTCGACCTGGACGCCACGGACAACAAGGCCTCGCTCGGCGCCAACGCCATCCTCGGCGTCTCCCTCGCCGTCGCGCACGCCGCGTCCGAGGCCTCCGACCTCCCGCTCTTCCGCTACCTGGGCGGCCCGAACGCGCACCTGCTGCCCGTTCCGATGATGAACATCCTGAACGGCGGCTCGCACGCCGACTCCAACGTGGACATCCAGGAGTTCATGATCGCGCCGATCGGCGCGGAGTCCTTCTCCGAGGCCCTGCGCTGGGGCACCGAGGTCTACCACACCCTCAAGGCCGTCCTGAAGACGAAGGGCCTGTCCACCGGCCTCGGCGACGAGGGCGGCTTCGCCCCGAACCTGGACTCCAACCGCGACGCGCTCGACCTCATCCTGGAGGCCATCAAGCAGGCGGGCTACGTTCCGGGCAAGGACATCGCGCTGGCGCTCGACGTCGCCGCGTCCGAGTTCTACAAGGACGGCTCGTACGAGTTCGAGGGCAAGTCCCGCTCGGCCGCCGAGATGACCGAGTACTACGAGGAGCTCGTCTCCGCGTACCCGCTGGTCTCCATCGAGGACCCGCTGTTCGAGGACGACTGGGCCGGCTGGAAGGTCCTCACCGACAAGCTGGGCTCCAAGGTCCAGATCGTCGGCGACGACCTGTTCGTCACCAACCCGGAGCGCCTGGCCCGCGGCATCGAGGAGGGCACCGCCAACGCCCTGCTCGTCAAGGTCAACCAGATCGGTTCGCTGACCGAGACCCTGGACGCCGTCGAGATGGCCCAGCGCAACGGCTTCAAGTGCATGATGTCCCACCGCTCCGGCGAGACCGAGGACGTCACCATCGCCGACCTGGCCGTCGCCACCAACTGCGGCCAGATCAAGACCGGTGCCCCGGCCCGCTCCGAGCGTGTCGCCAAGTACAACCAGCTCCTGCGCATCGAGGAGATCCTCGACGACGCCGCGGTCTACGCCGGCCGCAGCGCCTTCCCGCGCTTCAAGGGCTGACACCGGCTCAAGGGCTGACACCGGCTCAGGCCCGCACCAGCTCGGGGCCGGTAGCGGCTCAAGGGCCGTCCAGCCCGTCGTACATACGTCCCCGCACACGGTCCCGTACCGTGTGCGGGGACGCACGCTTTACGGCACAGGAGAAGGGGAGGCGACACGACATGGCCGCGAAGGACCGGGACCGGTTCTCGACCGCGACCCGGATCAGGCTGCTCGGCGAGCAGACCGCCGCCCGTGTCTACCGCTCCCAGACCCGCCGCCAGGCCCGCCGCTCGCGGCTCACCGGCCGCGCGGCCTTCCTCGCCCTGGTCGTCTGCTCGCTGGTGGTGGCGCTCGCCTACCCCATGCGGCAGTACGTCTCCCAGCGCGGCGAGATCGCCGAGCAGGAGCGCCAGGCCGCCGAGGCCGCCGCCCGGGTCGAGGAACTGCGGGACGAGAAGGCCCGCCTCCAGGACCCGGCCTACGTCCGTCGCCTCGCCCGTGAGCACCTGCACTACGTGCTGCCCGGCGAGACCGGCTTCACCGTGAACGACCCCGAGGCCGAGCGCGCCCGGCGCGAGGAGCAGAGCGCGGCCGACCGCCCCTGGTACTCCGACCTCTGGGACGGCGTCGACCGGGCCGACGCGAGCCGTTAGCGCCCCGGCGCGAGATGATGGGCCCACACCCCGGGCCCGGCCGGCCCCCTCGCGGTCCGGTCCGTCCCACCCGACCGGGCCCGCCCGGAAGCAGACCGCCCCCGACGAGAAGACAGACGCAGGCATGGAAACGCCCCCTCCGCAGACCGCACGCACCGAGCCCACCGACGCGGACGTCGCCGCCTTCGAGGAACAGCTCGGCCGCCCGCCCCGGGGGCTGCGCGCCATCGCGCACCGCTGCCCCTGCGGCAACCCGGACGTCGTCGAGACCGCGCCGCGGCTCCCGGACGGCACGCCGTTCCCCACCACGTACTACCTGACGTGCCCCCGCGCGGCCTCGGCGATCGGCACGCTGGAGGCCAACGGGGTCATGAAGGAGATGCAGGCCCGGCTCGGCACCGACCCGGAGCTGGCCGCCGCCTACCGGGCCGCGCACGAGGACTACATCGCCCGCCGTGACGCCATCGAGGTCCTGGAGGGATTCCCGAGCGCCGGCGGGATGCCGGACCGGGTCAAGTGCCTGCACGTTCTCGTCGGCCACTCGCTCGCCGCGGGCCCCGGCGTGAACCCGCTGGGCGACGAGGCGCTGGCGATGCTGCCGGAGTGGTGGGCCAAGGGCCCGTGCGTCACGCCGTGCGCGGAAGAGAAGGAGTCCGCCCAGTGACCCGGGTCGCCGGAATCGACTGCGGTACGAACTCCATCCGCCTCCTGGTCGCCGACGTGCACCCCGAGACCGGCGAGCTGATCGAGCTGGACCGGCGGATGACGATCGTCCGGCTCGGGCAGGGCGTCGACAAGACCGGGCGGCTCGCGCCCGAGGCGCTGGAGCGGACCTTCGCGGCCTGCCGTGAGTACGCGGCCGTCATCAAGGAGCTGGGCGCCGAGAAGCTCCGCTTCGTGGCCACCTCCGCCTCCCGCGACGCCGAGAACCGCGACGACTTCGTCTCCGGCGTCCTGGACATCCTGGGCGTCGAGCCCGAGGTGATCTCCGGCGACCAGGAGGCCGAGTTCTCCTTCACCGGCGCCACGGCCGAGCTGCACGGAACGGAGAAGTACCTCGTGGTGGACATCGGCGGCGGTTCGACCGAGTTCGTCGTCGGCAACAAGCACGTCGAGGCCGCCCGGTCCGTCGACATCGGCTGCGTACGGCTCACCGAGCGGCACGTCCGCAGCGACCCGCCGGCCGCCGACGAGATCGCCGCGATCCGCGCCGACATCCGCGCCGCCCTCGACCTGGCCGAGCGGACCGTCCCGATCCGCGAGGCGGAGACGCTCGTCGGGCTCGCCGGCTCCGTGACCACGGTCGCCGCGATCGCGCTGGGGCTCCCGGAGTACCGGTCGGAGGAGATCCACCACTCCCGGATCTCGTACGAGAAGGTCGAAGAGATCGTCACGTCGCTGCTCGGATCCACCCACGCCGAGCGCGCCGCGATCCCCGTGATGCACCCCGGGCGGGTCGACGTGATCGTCTCCGGGGCGCTCGTCCTGCTGGAGATCATGGAGCGGACCGGGGCTCGGGAGGTCGTCGTCAGCGAGCACGACATCCTCGACGGAATCGCACTGTCCGTGGCATAACGGGCACCCGGCGACACGTCCGGAAACGGTCCGTCGAGAAAGTTCGTGAAGTTCTTCACAAGGAAAAGAGCCCTGATGGGGGCCGTGGAGGGCCTTCAAGGCCTCCAACACCCCTGTCGGGGCTCTTTCGTAGGCGGGGAGCCTTGTTCGCTCGATGTTTCCATCGCGTGAACGGGCCCTGTGGTTCAGCGTTAACGACAGCTCTCCGGGCCAGTTCAGTAGGGGTGAACAACGTTCACCTCCGCACCCTGGTTCCTTTGCACGACCATGACCTAGGTCACGTGGGCGGCGGAGTGTAGCAGAGGTCCCCGGAGACCTTGTGAAGGGGCGCACGAGCGACCCCCCTGGGAGGGGTGGATACTCGGATGCATGAGCACCACGGAGCGTCCCAGGATCCTCGTAGTAGGCGGTGGGTACGTAGGCCTGTACGCAGCACGACGCATTCTGAAGAAGATGCGTTATGCGGAAGCGACCGTCACGGTCGTCGACCCGCGCTCGTACATGACGTACCAGCCCTTCCTCCCCGAAGCCGCCGCAGGCAGCATCTCGCCGCGCCATGTCGTCGTCCCGCTGCGACGCGTCGTGCGTGGAGCCGAGGTGCTCACCGGTCGCGTCACCACCATCGATCAGGACCGCAAGGTCGCCACGGTCGCGCCGCTCGTCGGCGAGGCCTACGACCTGCCGTTCGACTACCTGGTCATCGCGATGGGCGCGGTCTCCCGCACCTTCCCGATCCCCGGCCTCGCGGAGCAGGGCATCGGCATGAAGGGCGTGGAGGAGGCCATCGGCCTTCGCAACCACGTCCTGGAGCAGCTGGACAAGGCCGACTCGACGACCGACGAGGACGTCCGCCGCAAGGCGCTGACCTTCGTCTTCGTGGGCGGCGGCTTCGCCGGCGCGGAGACCATCGGCGAGGTCGAGGACATGGCCCGCGACGCGGCGAAGTACTACACCAACGTGAAGCGCGAGGACATGCGCTTCATCCTGGTCGACGCCGCCGACAAGATCCTTCCCGAGGTCGGCCCGGAGCTGGGCCGCTGGGGCAAGGAGCACCTCGAGGGCCGCGGTGTCGAGATCTACCTCTCGACGTCGATGGACTCCTGCGTCGACGGCCACGTCGTGCTGAAGAACGGCCTCGAGGTCGACTCCAACACGATCGTGTGGACCGCGGGCGTCAAGCCCAACCCGGCGCTCGCCCGCTTCGGCCTCCCGCTCGGCCCGCGCGGCCACGTGGACGCCCAGCCGACCCTCCAGGTCACCGGCACCGACTACATCTGGACCGCGGGCGACAACGCCCAGGTTCCGGACCTCGCCGCCCGCAAGGCCGGTGTCGAGAACGCCTGGTGCCCGCCGAACGCCCAGCACGCGCTGCGCCAGGCGAAGGTCCTCGGCGACAACGTGGTCTCCGGCATGCGGGGCTTCCCGCAGAAGGAGTACTCGCACTCCAACAAGGGTGCTGTGGCGGGCCTCGGCCTCCACAAGGGCGTCGCGATGATCGTCATGGGCAAGATGAAGATCAAGCTCAAGGGCCGTCTCGCCTGGTACATGCACCGTGGCTACCACGGCATGGCAGTGCCGACCTGGAACCGCAAGATCCGCGTCTTCGCCGACTGGACCCTCGCGATGTTCCTCAAGCGCGAGGTCGTCTCCCTCGGTGCGATGGAGACGCCGCGCGAGGAGTTCTACGAGGCGGCCAAGCCCGCTCCCGCTCCGGCCGCCGCCGCGAGCCAGGAGAAGGCCAAGGCCTCCTAGCTCCACCGCAGTACACCCCCGTAAGGGCCGTCCGCCATCCGTGGTGCGGACGGCCCTTCGGCATGTCCGCACCGGTCCGCCGGAGTCCGCCCGGGTGTTTTGCCGAGTCGTTGCGCGCCGACGGGACGAAAATCGCCTACGGAGGGTGTTTACGTGGTGACGAGCATTTCTGGGGCACGACATCACGGAGGTGTGCACCATGGCCGACGCCGCATTGCGGCTGACCACTCTCGCGGAGGAACTCCTGGGGGCCCCGCTCCCGGTGCGGCTGCGAGCCTGGGACGGCAGTGAAGCCGGGCCCGCGGGCGCCCCGGTCCTGATCGTCCGGCAGCGCCGCGCCCTGCGCCGGCTGCTGTGGAAGCCCGGCGAACTGGGCCTCGCCCGCGCCTGGGTGGCCGGCGAGATCGACGTCGAGGGAGACCTCTACGAGGTCCTCGACCGGCTCGCGGGACTGATCTGGGAGCGCGGGGAGGAGACCAGGAGCTCCCTGGAGGCCGTACGGGACCCGAAGCTGCGCGCCGCCGCGCGCGCCATGCTGAAGCTGGCCGGCCCGTACCCGCCGCCCGCGCCGCCCGCCGAGGAGATGCGCCGGCGCACCGGCTCCCGCCACAGCAAGCGCCGCGACAAGCAGGCGATCAGTCACCACTACGACGTGGGCAACGACTTCTACGAGCTGGTCCTCGGGCCCTCGATGGTCTACTCGTGCGCGTACTGGACGGACGGCGGGACCCTGGAGGAGGCCCAGCGCGACAAGCTGGACCTCATCGCCCGCAAGCTGAACCTGAAGGAGGGCGACCGGCTGCTCGACGTCGGCTGCGGCTGGGGCTCCATGGCCATCCACGCGGCCCGCGAGTACGGCGCCCAGGTCGTCGGCATCACCCTCTCCCGCGAGCAGGCCGCCTTCGCCCGCAAGCGGATCGCCGAGGAGGGGCTGACCGACCGGATCGAGATCCGCGTCCAGGACTATCGGGACGTCAAGGACGGCCCGTACGACGCCATTTCGTCGATCGGGATGGCCGAGCACGTCGGCGCGGTCCGCTACCGCGAGTACGCCGACATACTGCACGCCCTCCTCAAGCCGGGCGGCCGGCTGCTCAACCACCAGATCTCCCGCCGCCCCGAACCGGACGAGGCCGCCTACCAGGTGGACGAGTTCATCGACGCGTACGTCTTCCCGGACGGCGAGCTGGCCCCGATGGGACGCACCCTCGCCACTCTGGAGGACGCCGGCTTCGAGGTCCGCGACGTCGAGGCCATCCGCGAGCACTACGCCCTGACGCTGCGTCGCTGGGTGGCCAACCTGGAGGGCGACTGGGCGCGCGCCGTACGGAACACCTCGCCGGGCCGGGCGAGGATCTGGCGGCTCTACATGGCCGCCTGCGCGGTCGCGTTCGAGCGCAACCGGATCGGCGTGAACCAGTTCCTCGCGGTGAGGACACCGGAGTCGGGCACCTCGGGCGTGGCGCTGCGGCCGCGGGTGTGGAACGAGAAGCCGTAGCCGTACGTACGCAGAAGGGCCGGGCTCCCGTTCAGGGGGAGCCCGGCCCTTCCTCGTATCCGTACCGCCGGTCGAACTACTCGGCCTTGATCGCCGTCAGCATGTTCAGCTTCGCGGCGCTGCGGGCCGGCCACAGCGAGGCCAGGACACCGACCAGCGCGGCGGCGAGCAGGAAGAGCCCGATCCGGTCCCAGGGCAGCACCAGGGCGTAGCCCGGCAGGCTGCTCTTGATCGTCTCGCCGATCGCCCATCCGAGGAACGAGCCGAGACCGATACCGACGACCGCGCCGAACACCGCGATGACCACGGCCTCCAGACGGACCATCCGCTTCACGCGGCGACGGTCGAGACCGATCGCCCGCAGCATCCCGATCTCCTGCTGCCGCTCGAACACCGACATGGCGAGGGTGTTCACGACACCGAGCACCGCGATGATCAGGGCCATCGCCAGCAGGCCGTACATGATGTTGAGCAGGATGTTGATGGGGCCGCCGAACGAGTCGCGGATGTCCTTCTGGTCCATCACCGAGATGGCCGGGTTCTCACCGAGGGCCTTGATCAGGGCGCCCTCGCCGGCCGCCGACTCACCGCCGTCCATCTTCACCAGGATCTGCATGATGAGGGGCTTCTCGGTGTGGGCGTTGACGATCTTGGCGTCGATCAGCACGGGGGAGACGAACTCGTTCTCCTCGTAGACCGCGCCGACGGTCAGCTTGCCCTTCTTGTCGTCCTCGAAGGTGACCGGCAGGGAGTCGCCGACCTTCCAGCCCTGCTTGTCCGCGGTTTTCTGGGCGACCGCGATCTGGCCCTTGCCGAGCGTGTCGAGCGAGCCCTTGACGACCTTCAGGTTCAGCACCTGCTCGATGTCGCCCGGGGTGACACCGGAGGCGGCCCGGAAGTCGCCCCCGAGCTCGAGGTAGTCGGCCTGCTGAGGCGAGACCGCGACGACGCCCGGCGCCTTCTCCAGGGCGGTCAGAGCGGTCTGGTCGAGACCGGGGCCCGAGCCCTGGGCCATCGTGACCATGTAGTCGGCCTTGAGGTAGTCGACCGTCATCCGGTCGATGGCCGAGCCCACCGTGGCACCGAGCACCGACAGTCCGGTGACGAGGGTCAGACCGATGGCCAGCGCGGACGCGGTGGCTCCGGTACGGCGGGGGTTACGGACCGCGTTCTGCCCGGCGAGCTTGCCGGAGACCCCGAAGAGCTTGACGATGAGCGGCCGGAAGAGCGCGATGACCGGGCGGGACAGCAGCGGGATCAGCACGATCACACCGATGAGCGCGAAGAACGCGCCGGCCCCGACGAGCATCCGGCCCATGTCGGCGCCCTTGGCCGCGCCGACGACGATCAGCATCGCGCCGAGCGCGGTGATCGCGCCGCCGATGGAGTTGCGGACGACCAGCGACTTGGTGGTGGCCACCGCGTGGACGCTGCTCATCGCCGCCACCGGCGGGATCTTCGCGGCCCGGCGGCCGGGCAGCCAGGCGGCGAACATCGTGATCAGGACACCCACGGCGAGCGCGGAGATCACCGGGGTGGCGCCCAGGATCAGCGGGCCGTCGGGCATCTTCAGCTCGAAGGCCGCCATGCCCGCGCGCAGTCCGATCGCGAGGCCGACACCGAGCGCGTATCCGATGACGGAGGCGACCAGACCGACCAGACCGGCCTCGGCGAGCACCGAGCGGGTGATCTGCTTGCGTGAGGCACCCACGGCCCGCATCAGGGCGAGTTCCTTGGTGCGCTGGGCGACCAGCATCGTGAAGGTGTTGGAGATCAGGAAGACGCCGACGAAGAGCGCGATGCCGGCGAAGCCGAGCAGTACCTGCTTGAAGGCGCCGAGACCGGCCTCGATGTCACGGGCCTGCCGGTCGGCCAGCTCCTGGCCGGTCTCCGCCTGGGCCTCCTTCGGCATGACCTTCAGCACGGCGTCGAGGAGCGTGGCGTCGTCGGTGCCCGGGGTCGCCGTGACGGTCATGTCCGAGTAGTAGCCCGGCTTCAGGTAGAGCTTCTGGGCCACGTCGGTGTCGAAGAGGATCAGGCTGCCGCCGGCGTTGACCGCGCCGTCCTCGGTGGTGAAGACACCGGAGAGGGTGAACGGCTGCACCGGGCCGTTCGTGGCGACACGGACACGGTCACCGACCTGGTAGCCGCCCTTGGCGGCGGTCTCCTTGTCGAGGGCGACCTGGTCGTCCTGGACAGGGCCGGTGCCGGAGGTGAAGTCGTACGCCCGGTCCTTGCCGTCCTTGCCGGGGGCGAAGTTGGTGCCCTTGTTGGACCAGCCGCCACCGATCAGCTTGCCCTCCTTGTCGGGCACGCCGGCGAAGCCGGAGACCCGGCCGGTGGCGGAGGCGACCCCGTCGACCTGTCCGACCTTCGCCAGGACCTGCTCGGAGATGCCGGGCGTCTTCTTGGCCTGGTCGGGGTTCGGGTAGAGGGTGGCGGCGACGGCGACGTCGTCGTAGCTCTTGGCCGACTGGTTGCGGAAGGCGTGGGACAGGGTGTCGGTGAAGACCAGGGTGCCGGAGACGAAGGCCACGCCGAGCATGACGGCGAGCACGGTCATCAGCAGCCGGGCCTTGTGCGCGAGTACGTTGCGCAAGGCGGTACGGAACATATGTGTGTCCTGGAGTGGGGCCGGCGCCTGCGGCGGGCCGGGAAGTGAGAGGGCGGGGAGGACGGGGCGCACCCGGCTCGTGGCCGGGCGCCGCCACGGTCCCCGCGTGGGCGGGGCTCCGGGGCCGGGCCCCGGGACGGCGCGGTGAGGCGCCGCCGCCTCAGCTCGTGCGGCCCTTCGCGTCGAAGGCCTTCATGCGGTCCAGCACGCCGTCCGCCGTCGGGGCGATCATCTCGTCGACGATCCGGCCGTCCGCGAGGAAGATCACCCGGTCCGCGTAGGACGCGGCGACCGGGTCGTGGGTGACCATGACGACCGTCTGGCCCAGCTCCCGTACCGAATTGCGCAGGAAGCCCAGCACCTCGGCGCCCGAGCGCGAGTCCAGGTTTCCGGTCGGCTCGTCACCGAAGATGATCTCGGGGCGGGAGGCCAGCGCGCGGGCCACGGCGACGCGCTGCTGCTGGCCGCCGGAGAGCTGCGCGGGACGGTGGCTCAGCCGGCCGGACAGGCCGATCATGTCGATGACCTTCTCCACCCACTGCTTGTCGGGCTTACGGCCGGCGATGTCCATCGGCAGCGTGATGTTCTCCATGGCCGTCAGTGTCGGCAGCAGGTTGAACGCCTGGAAGATGAAGCCGATCTTGTCCCGGCGCAGCTGCGTGAGCTGCTTGTCCTTCAGGGTGCTCAGCTCGGTCTCGCCGAGGCGGACCGAACCGGAGCTGAAGGAGTCCAGGCCGGCGACGCAGTGCATCAGGGTGGACTTGCCGGAGCCGGAGGGGCCCATGATCGCGGTGAACTCGCCCTGGCGGAAGTCCACGGTGACCTGGTCGAGGGCGACCACCTGGGTCTCGCCCTGTCCGTAGACCTTCGAGAGATCCGTGGCGCGGGCGGCCACCGCGGTGGCGCGGGACACGGTGGGGGTGGTGGTCACGAGGGAGACTCCTGTCACTGCGGACGTTTGGGAACCACTCCATCGTGTCGAGCGTTGAGGCCCGGAGCGTCCGTCCACGTGCCCGTTCCTGGGGCAGCCTGGAGTCGGACCGGGGGGCCCGCCCCTCCTCCTGAGGTATGACAGGACCCCTGAGACGCCCTCGGAGCGCGGACCGGGCCGGGATCCCGCGGGCGATGTGACATAGATGCGGCGAGTTTTCGTCATTCCGGCGTACGCGTCTTTGCGCCTGCGACCCCTGTCACAGTTCGTCAGATGGGGCCCCACCTGCACTGACACACCCTCAGACGTCAATAAAATAAGACAACATCGGGCCGGCGTTCCGCTGAACGGGGGAAGCGTCCCGATAGGCTCATGTGCCAATGCGGAGCCGCGCGCCATGCCCGGGTGGTGGAATGCAGACACGGCGAGCTTAAACCTCGCTGGCCTTCGGGCCGTACCGGTTCGAGTCCGGTTCCGGGCACAGCTCACCCCATATAGACCGCCGGGTCTCTCTAACGATCTCGGAAAGATCCTCCCCGAGCACTAGGGAGTTTCTTTTGCTTCCGCATTACTCTTGACGCAAGGCCGCGCAGTGCGGCCATGAAGGAGTGAGATGAGGAGCAGCAACCCGGTCTTCTCGCGACGGGGGTTCAGCCGCGACAACGGCTACGCCGGCTTCAACGCGCAGCAGCCGCAGGCCGGGGGCCCCGCCGTCGGAACCACCCCGTACGCCGAAGGCGCGACGAACCCGTACGCGACCAACCCGTACGCGCAGGACACCCAGCTCGGCGCCCCGCAGCAGACGCGCGGCGATGTGATGACGATCGACGACGTCGTGAGCCGTACGGCCATGACGCTCGGCACGGTCGTGGTCACCGCCGCCCTCGCGTGGTTCCTGCTGCCCGTCGACGAGGCGAACCTCGGCAAGTCCTACGGCATCGCCATCGGCGCCGCCCTGGTGGCCTTCGTCCTGGCGATGGTGCAGTCCTTCAAGCGCAAGGCCTCGCCCGCGCTGATCCTGGCCTACGCGGCGTTCGAGGGTGTCTTCCTCGGCGTCATCTCGGCCACGGTCTCGACCTACATCTCGCCCGGTGTGGTCGCGCAGGCGGTCCTCGGCACGATGGCGGTCTTCGCCGGCGTGCTGATCGCCTACAAGATGCGCTGGATCCGTGTGACCCGCCGCTTCTACGGCTTCGTGATGGCGGCCGCGATCGGCTTCATCCTGCTGATGGCGGTCAACGCGATCTTCTCGCTCTTCGACGGCGCCGGTGACGGCCTGGGCTTCCGCAGCGGCGGCCTCGGCATCCTCTTCGGTGTCATCGGCATCATCCTCGGTGCCTGCTTCCTCGCCCTCGACTTCAAGCAGGTCGAGGACGGCGTGACGTACGGCGCCCCGCGCGAGGAGTCCTGGCTGGCGGCCTTCGGCCTCACCCTGACCCTCGTGTGGATCTACCTGGAGATGCTGCGCCTGCTGTCGATCCTGCAGGGCGACGACTGACGCACCGCTCGTGTGTGACGAAGGGCCCGTCCGGCTTCCGCCGGGCGGGCCCTTCCGCGTTCTCAGCCCTTGAGCGCGGCCTCCAGGAGCACCCGGGCCGCCTCCTTCGCCTGCGTGGCCGGCTCGGGGGAGCCGTTGATGCCGGCGACGGCCATGGCGCCGTTGGCGAGCAGCGCCAGCTGGTCGGCGAGCTCCGACGGCGCGCCGAGGGCGTCCGTCTGCTCGGCGAAGTAACCCCGCAGGGCCTGTTTGTGGCCGCGGGCGATGTCGGCGACGTCCGCCGAGATGCCGCCCATCTCGCCGAAGGTGTTGATGAAGGCGCAGCCCCGGAAGCCGGGGTCGGCGAACCAGTCGCCGAGGTAGTCGAAGACCGCCAGGGCGCGCTCGTACGGGGTGCCGGCGTGACTCGCTCCGTGGGCGGCGATGGCCTCCCGTACGGCCGCGTCGCGGCGGTTGAGGACGGCCCAGACCAGATGGTCCTTGGACGGATAGAGCTGGTAGAGACGCTTGAGGGAGACGCCGGACGTGGTGCGGATGGCGTCCATGCCGACCGCCTGCACGCCCCGCTCGTCGAAGAGGGCCTCGGCGGCTTCCAGGAGCCGTAGCTCGGCGGTTTCCGTGTCCATCGCCCGATCACCCCATCAGTGGAGAATCATCGTTCTCTCACTCTACAGGGATTGGGGAACGATGGTTCTCCCTGTCGGGGCGGGGTCGACGGGGGCCCGCACGGGCGGACCCCCGGTGCGGAGTGTCAGAGCAGCCGACGGGCCGCTCGCCGAAGGTCGTACTCGTGGATGATCGCCTTCGCGTGGCCGTACGCGAGGTCGTGCTCGCCCCGGAGCCAGCTCACCTTCTCCTCGAAGCGGATGAGGGAGGGGCCTTCCTCGACGGTGCGAAGCCAGTCGGAGACTTCACGACCGGTGCAATGAGGGATGCGGGCGAGCAGGTTGCGATGGGTCTCTTCGGAGAATGCGTGGGACATCGGCGCCTCCGGACGCGTGTTGCCGTGTGCTCCTTCCCGTCACCGTGCCTGAGTGCCGGGCCGTTGGCAACAGTCCCCGGAGGGCGCGTAGGGTCGCGCCGTGCTTGATACGAGTGAACTGACCGCCGTCGTCGAACGGTTCGCCGACCGGCTGCGGGCCGCCCCGCAGAGCCGCCTCCAGCGTGGCGCGGCTGCCGAAGGGCTTGAGCTGGCCAGGGAGTTGGCGCTCCTGGCGCAGCGGATCGAGGAGCCGGAGGGCGCCGGGAGGATCATGCCGGACGCCGGTGTGTTCGCGGTCGCCGACCAACTCGTCGTGGCCGGAAACGATCTGGCGGAGATTCTGCGAACGGCCCCGGCCGGCTCCCTGGAACGGGAGCTGGGCGAGGCCGTGAGGCTGGTCCGGGAGGCCGCGGAGCGTTCGGGGCTCTGACGGCCCCTGGGGGCTACAGCGAGGCGATCACGCGGTCGGCGAGGATGTAGACGTTCTCGTCGTCCGCGTCCCCGAAGGAGAACGTCAGGGCGTACGCGCCCGAGACCCCCGAACCGCCGAGCAGGACCGGCGTACGGCCGGCGCGCAGGGCGTCCGCGAGACGCTCCGCGGTCTCCCGGTGGCCGGGGGTCATGCAGAGCGTGGTGCCGTCGGCGAAGACGTACACGTCCAGCGTGCCGAGCGGCCCGGGGCGCACGTCGGTCAGTGCGGTGCGCGTGTCGGCGAGCTCCTCGAGGCGGGCCACCGTGCGCTCGTGGTCGGTGACCACGGGCGTCTGGACCGGCACGAAGTCGGGGTGCGAGGGGTGGCGGCGGCGGGCCGCGGCGAGCTCCGGCGAGTCCTCGGCGTACTCGTTCAGCTCGGGGAACTCGTCCAGGACGCTGTCGACGCCGGGGCCGTCCAGCGCGGCGGCCTCGGCCTCCATCGCCTCCAGGGCCATGGCCTCCAGGCCCGCGAAGTCGGCCTGGCGCGGCACGTAGAAGGGACCGTCCTCGGCGGATCCGCCCAGGCCGCCGAGCAGGGACGGGGCATCGGCCGCGTCACGTGCCTCCTGAGCCGCCCAGAACGCCCGCGCCTCGGCGAGCTCACGCTCGCGCTCCTCGGCCAGCGCCTCGGCGACCGCGGCCCGTATCTCGGACGCGGGCGTCTGGCGTGCCTGGGGTACGGACACCCCGTGCGCGGTGGCGAGTTCGCTACGCAGAGCAGTGACCTGCTTACGGAGACCGTGGGCGGCGTGCAGGGCGGCGGCGCCCACGGCCGTGGCGGCGGCCGTGGTCACCAGCAGGGCAAGAGACATGGCGCTCACTGACGTACTCCCGATTCCGAGTCGATCCCCCCGACTTCCTACATCAGCTTGTCGTGGGAGTGCGCCCCCTGTCAGTGCATTACGTCACGAAATGGACAGGTATTTGGGCCAGGTGTTTAGTCCCGATGTGGTTGTGACCTGCGGGAACGACTCTCCCCCGGGACATAGGTCACATCCTGGGGGAGATTCGGTCACGGCTAGGACGCGACGGGGTTGGCCGAGGCGTCTTCTGGGCTTAGTTCAAGCGGCCCGGTGGGCTCAGCTCAGCCGCTCGATGACCATGGCCATGCCCTGGCCACCGCCGACGCACATGGTCTCCAGACCGAACTGCTTGTCGTGGAACTGGAGGCTGTTGATCAGCGTGCCGGTGATGCGGGCGCCGGTCATGCCGAAGGGGTGGCCGACGGCGATGGCGCCACCGTTGACGTTCACCTTGTCCAGGTCCAGACCCAGGTCCTGGTAGGACGGGATGACCTGGGCGGCGAAGGCCTCGTTGATCTCGGCGAGGTCGATGTCGCCGATGGTCAGGCCGGCGCGCTTGAGCGCCTGCTTGGACGCCTCGACCGGGCCGAGGCCCATGATCTCGGGGGAGAGGCCCGAGACGCCGGTGGAGACGATGCGGGCGAGCGGCGTCAGGCCGAGCTCGCGGGCCTTCGTGTCCGACATGATCACGAGCGCGGCGGCGCCGTCGTTGAGCGGGCAGCAGTTGGCGGCGGTGACCAGGCCGTCGGGGCGGAAGACGGGCTTGAGGCCCTGCACGCCCTCCAGGGTGACGCCGGCGCGCGGGCCGTCGTCGGCGGAGACGACGGTGCCGTCCGGGGTCGTCACCGGGGTGATCTCGCGCTCCCAGAAGCCGTTCTTGATGGCCTGCTCGGCGAGGTTCTGCGACCGTACGCCGAACTCGTCCATCTCCTGGCGGCTGATGCCCTTGAGGCGGGCCAGGTTCTCGGCGGTCTGACCCATGGCGATGTACGCGTCCGGGACGAGGCCGTCCTCGCGCGGGTCGTGCCAGGAGGAGCCCTCGGATGCCGCGACGGCGGCGGTACGGGCCTCGGCGTCGGCGAAGAGCGGGTTGTGCGTGTCGGGCAGGGAGTCCGAGTTGCCCTTCGCGAAGCTGGAGACCATCTCGACACCGGCCGAGATGAAGACGTCGCCCTCGCCGGCCTTGATGGCGTGCAGCGCCATGCGGGAGGTCTGGAGGGAGGAGGAGCAGTAACGGGTGATCGTGCAGCCGGGGAGGTGATCCATCCCCATCTGGACGGCGACGATCCGGCCCAGGTTGTTGCCCTGCTCGCCGCCGGGGAGGCCACAGCCGAGCATCAGGTCGTCGATGTCCCGCGGGTCCAGCTCGGGGACCTTGGCGAGCGCGGCCTGGATGATGGTCGCGGTGAGGTCGTCGGGCCGCAGGTCCTTCAGGGAGCCCTTGAAGGCCCGGCCGATCGGGGAGCGGGCGGTCGAGACGATGACGGCTTCGGGCATCACGGCTCCAGGGGGATGCGGGGTGGACGGACTGAAAGCGAAGCTACCTGCACGTACGGCACGGGTCACCGCCCAGACGGTGTGACGCGGACCTCTTTTCTAAGCGAGCGCTCAGTTTGTGTGCGTGGCGCGCACCCTCGCACCACCGTTGTGGGCAATCGTCCCTCCCCCGGACTCCGTCCCGGGGGACCCCCAGGCGCGCCCCCGTCGTCAGGGGCGGTGGGCCTCCTCCGGGGACGGGGTCGGTTCCGGCGCGGCCGGGGGTGGCTCCGCGAGGCGACGACGCCGGCGGTGCTTGAGCAGCGCCCACGGCGCCCGCGCCCCCGTGACCTCCGTACCCGCCTCCTTCGCCGCCTCCGCCGCCGCCTTCGCCACCGGCAGCATGTTCTCGTGACGGTCCGGCTCCAGGCGGTCCGTTTCCGGCCACACGCCCAGCACCGCGCACACCGTCGGCAACACCGCCATCGCCGCCGTCGCGTACCCCTCCGCGGACGGGTGGTAGTTGTCCGCCCCGAACATCTCCCGCGGATTCGCCGCGAACTCGGGACCCAGCAGGTCCCCCAGCGACACCGTCCGCCCGCCCTGCTCCACCACCACGATCGTCTGCGCCGCCGCCAGCTGCCGCGACGCCCGCCGCGCCAGCCACCGCAGTGGCTGGTACACCGGCTCGATCGTCCCCAGGTCCGGGCAGGTCCCGACGACCACCTCCGCCCCCGCCGTCCGCAGCCGCCGCACCGCCGCCGCAAGAAGCCGCACCGACTCCGTCGCCGACATCCGGTGCGTGACGTCGTTCGCCCCGATCATGATCACGCACACGCCCGGCGGCCCCGCCGGAGCCGCCAGCAACAGCGACACCTGACGCTCCAGGTCGTCCGAGCGCGCTCCCGGCAGCGCCACGTTCCGCAGGATCACCGGACGCTCCGCCACCGCCGCGAGCCCCGAGGCCAGCAGTGCCCCCGGCGTCTGACCCACCCGGCGCACCCCCTGACCCGCCGCCGTCGAATCACCCAGAAGGGCCAGTCGCAGCGGGGGCGAGGCCGGGTCCGTGGCCTCGAAGGAGCGGCCGTACAGCCCGTCCGCCCCCGGTGGCAGCGGCGCCACCCCACCCCCGACCGTCCTCTTCGCCAGCTGCACCTCGGCCAGAAGCACACCCACCGCCGCCGCACCGAGCAGCCCGATGCTCCCACCGCCGTACGCCGCGCCCGCCGCGATCCGCCGTGCCACCCTCGCCCTCGACATGGGGGCAGTCACCTCCTTCAAGCCGTTCAGGATCTAACTGCCCCGTAACCCACTCCGACTACGCATACGCTGGCTGCACCATTACGGAGACCCCGGAGATTACGGTGCAATTCCACGACTCGATGATCAGCCTCGTCGGCAACACCCCGCTGGTGAAGCTCAACAATGTGACAGCGGGCATTCAGGCCACCGTCCTGGCCAAGGTCGAGTACTTCAACCCGGGCGGGTCGGTCAAGGACCGCATCGCCCTGCGCATGATCGAGGCGGCCGAGGAGAGCGGTGCTCTCAAGCCCGGCGGAACCATCGTCGAGCCCACGTCAGGCAACACCGGCGTCGGGCTCGCCATCGTGGCCCAGCAGAAGGGCTACAAATGCATCTTCGTCTGCCCCGACAAGGTGTCCACGGACAAGATCAACGTGCTGCGGGCGTACGGCGCCGAGGTCGTGGTCTGCCCCACCGCGGTGGACCCCGAGCACCCCGACTCGTACTACAACGTCTCGGACCGGCTCGTGCGTGAGACCCCCGGCGCCTGGAAGCCCGACCAGTACTCCAACCCGAACAACCCCCGCTCGCACTACGAGACCACCGGTCCCGAGCTGTGGGAGCAGACGGACGGGAAGATCACCCACTTCGTCGCGGGCATCGGCACCGGCGGCACCATCTCCGGCACCGGCAAGTACCTGAAGGAGGTCAGCGGCGGCACGGTCCAGATCGTCGGCGCCGACCCCGAGGGCTCGGTCTACTCCGGCGGATCCGGCCGGCCGTACCTCGTCGAGGGCGTCGGCGAGGACTTCTGGCCCACCGCCTACGACCGTGACGGCACCGACCGGATCGTCGCCGTCTCCGACAAGGACTCCTTCCAGATGACCCGCCGCCTCGCCAAGGAGGAGGGCCTCCTGGTGGGCGGCTCCTGCGGCATGGCGGTCGTCGCCGCGCTCGAGGTCGCCAAGGACCTCGGCCCGGACGACATCGTGGTCGTGATCCTGCCGGACTCCGGCCGCGGCTACCTCTCCAAGATCTTCAACGACGAGTGGATGGCCGACTACGGCTTCCTGGAGGACACCTCCTCCGCCACCGTCGCCGACGTGCTGCGCCACAAGGAGGGCGGAATGCCCTCCCTCGTCCACATGCACCCGGAGGAGACGGTCGGTCAGGCCATCGAGGTGCTACGGGAGTACGGCGTCTCCCAGATGCCGATCGTCAAGCCGGGTGCCGGCCACCCGGACGTCATGGCCGCGGAGGTCGTCGGCTCGGTCGTCGAACGCGAGCTCCTCGACGCGCTGTTCACCAAGCGGGCCTCCCTGGAGGACCCGCTGGAGCGTCACATGAGCGCCCCGCTGCCGCAGGTCGGATCCGGCGAGCCGGTCGCCGACCTGATGTCCGTGCTCGGTGCGGCGGACGCGGCGATCGTGCTGGTCGAGGGCAAGCCGACGGGTGTGGTGAGCCGTCAGGACCTGCTCGCCTTCCTGGCGAACGGCGGATCCAAGGGCGCCGCGAAGTAGCTCGAACAGCTCGTCGATCGGGCGTTCGCGCAAACGGTACGAGCGCGACACGTACCCGCAGCACCCGCTTAACACGCGTCCGGCACATTGGTCGTTGTCGGCGTCAAGGACTACGGAGCGGCTCCCGGACTCCTGAAGACGCCGCCGGACGCGGAGACCGGCCCTGACCCGGGCCCGTGTCCCCCGCGGGGACCGCCGTCGTCCCGCCCCCCGGCAACGGGGGTGCGGCGGTCCCCGCGCCATCTCGTTCCGCTAGAAGTCCTCGGTGTCGTCGCGCCTCGGCAGCCGGCCCCGGAACGCGTGGACGAAGTTCACGCCCACGATGCCCAGCCAGGCCACGATCAGGCCCTCCAGGTTCGCCTGGCTGACGGCGATCGCGGAGAGCGGGATCGCCAGGATCAGCGAGATGATCCCGAAGCCGTAGCGCTCACCGAAGCCCTCCGCGCCCGAACCCGGTGGCCGGACTCCGCGGGCGGCCGCCACCTGCTGCTCGGCCAGTCGGCGCCGCACCTGGCGGTCGACCGTGGAGTCCAGGCTCTGCTCCACCTTGCCGAGGAAGGACTCGATCAGAGCGGCCTCGTACTCCGTGCCCAGCTCCCGCCGGGCGTGCAGGGTGGCGTCCAGCTCGCTCTTGAGCTCGGAGGTGCGGTCAGGGTCGCGCGTATCCATGCTCGCCACGGTAGAGAGCCCCGGCCCCTCACGTCGGTAGGGCTATCCCCCGCTTTTTCTTGCCCTGCTGCATATCCTCATGCAGAGTTCGAGGAGGATGAATAGGCAAAAGGGGGACGGCGTGAGCGACAGCCCGGCCGGACGGCTTCAGGCGCTCTTCGAAGGGCACCGGCTGACACCGACACAGCGGCGCATCGCGCACTGCATGGTGCGCCGGGCCGGCGACGTGCCCTTCCTGTCCAGCGTGGAGCTGGCCGAGCTCGCCGGCGTCAGCCAGCCCTCCGTCACCCGCTTCGCCGTCGCCCTCGGCTTCGACGGCTACCCCGCCCTGCGCCGCCATCTGCGCGAAGTCGCGCCGGAGCGGAAGCCCGTGGGGGAGGCCAGCGAGCACAACGAGTACCAGCAGGCCGTCCTCGCCGAGATCGAGAACCTCCGCCATCTCGCCGAACTGCTCGCCGACCCCACGCCCGTCGAGCGCGCCGGGCGGCTGCTCGCCGCCTCCGGGCCGCTGCCCGTCCTCGGCCTGCGCGCCGCCTCCTCCCAGGCCCGTGGCTTCGCGTACTTCGCCGCCAAGGTCCACCCCGACATCCGCCTCCTCGACGAGGGCGGCTCGATGCTCACGGACCGCGTCGACGCGGCCGTACGGGCCGGGGCGACGGCCCTGCTCTGCTTCGCGCTGCCGCGCCACCCCAGGGAGGTGGTGGAGGCCCTTGAGTACGCGCGGGCGGCCGGACTGACCGTCGTGACGGTCGCCGAATCGGCGTTCGCGCCCGTCGCCGCCCACAGCGACCTGCTGATCCCCGCCGCCGTCGGCACCGGGCTCGCCTTCGACACCGCCTGCGCTCCGATGCTGCTCGGCCGGGTGCTCCTGGAGGCGATGGCGGACGAGCTGCCGGACGCCCAGGCGCGGCTCGAGGAGTTCGACGCGAAGGCGGCGGAGCGGGGACTGTTCGTGGAGTAGGGGACTGGACCGTTCCTGCCGCCGGGGATCAGATCTCCAGCTCGGCCTCGATCCGCTTCAGCTGGTGGCGGGCCATCGCCAGGTTCGCCCGGTCCTTGTCCAGCGCCAGGTACAGGAAGAGGCCGTTGGTGCCGCGCCCCTTGAGCAGCCGGATCATGTGGTACTGGCCGCCGAGCGTGATCAGGATGTCCTCGATCTCGTCCTTGAGACCGAGCATCTCCATCGCCCTGACCTTGGCGCGGACCACGTCCGTGTTGCCCGCCGCGGCCACGTTGAGGTCGAGCTCCTTGCTGCCGCCGATGGTGCCGAGGGCCATGCCGCTGGTGTAGTCGACCAGCGCGGAGCCGATGGCACCCTCGATGGTCATGGTTTCCTTCAGGGAGGTCTCGGTGTTCGCCATGGGTGTCGCACTTCCTTTTCGCATCTGTGGTTGGGATCAGTTCAGGTCTTTGCGTTCCAGGGCCCCGTCGACCAGCTCGCCTATCCGGGCACTCGACCGCCGCGCCTCCAGATGGAGCCGCCCCACGTTGATCCGGGGTTCGGCGAGCAGGGTGAGGACGGCGGAGCCGCCGGCGGCGTACGTGGCGACATAGCCGTTCTCGCCGCGCACCAGCAGCTCGCGGAAGCCGCCCTGGCCCGTGGAATCGGTCAGTCGCTGCCCGACGCCGAGCGCCGCGGCCGTGAGCGCGGCCACCGTCTCGGCCTCGGTGTCGACCGTGTCCTGGGCCAGGACCAGGCCGTCGGCGCTCGCCGCGAGCGCCCCGGTGAGCTGGGGCAGTCGGGCCCGCAGCCGTCTCAGTTCGCCGAGCACCTCGGCCTCTGCCGACATCAGTTGTCTCCTCTCGGCGCGCATGCGCAGGGCACGCCTCATCACAGGCTTGCCTCCAGGGCGTCACGGAGCCGGCGCAGCAGGGCGATGTCCGGATCGACCGCGACCTCGCCGACCCAGGCGGGGACGGCGGGTTGGGCGGCCGGCAAGGGTTCGAGCGGGGTCTCGACGAGGCCGGCGGCCGCCAGGCGGCGGATGTCGAGCAGTGTGTGGAAGGCCGGGCGGCCGAGCAGCCGCGCGATGTCCGCCGGGGTACGGGCCCCATCGGCGGCGGCCAGCAGGGCCCGCTGACGCAGGCTCACCGTCTGTCCGGGGGCGGCGGCGCGGGGCACGACCGGGGCGGTGTCCACGGCCCCGTACGGCCAGACGCTGTCCAGCAGTTCACGGCGGCGTACGGTCTCGCGCTCGACGGCCTCGGTGGAGACCGGCCGTACGGGGCCGAACCAGTGGGCGACGCCGTAGCGGAAGCGGGTGGGACCGCTGGCGGGGGCGAGCGCGAAGAACGCCGCGTCGAAGACGGCGCCGAGGTGGCATATCTGGAGCTCACCGTCGTGCAGCCGGCCGCTGTCCACCAGGAACCGGCCGACCTCGCGGCGCGCCCCGGCCCGATTGACGGCCTCGTCCCAGCCTTCGCGGGGCAGCCGTCCGCCGGCCGTCAGCAGGACGTCGAGGCCCGGGGCTGCGGGGCTCTCGGCGTGCACGACGTGGCCGTCGACGAGGTAGAGGGTGCCGTGGTCGCGCAGCAGGGCTCCGGTGGCGCGCTCGGCGGCGAGGCGGGTGAGCATCGGCGAGACGGTCATCCGAGGACCAGCCTTTCGGCGAGGTCGCGTAACCGGATCCGGGCGAGGGCGAGGTTTCCGGTGTCGCGGTCGATCCACACGTGCAGGAAGACGCTGCTGTCGAAGGCCGTCTCGACGAAGCGGAGGACGTGGTAGCCGCCGCGGGCTGTGACGATCAGGTCCTCGACGGGCGGCCCTTTGGGTAACGTTTCGTCGTGCAGGGGGCCGTGGGCGAAGGAGTCGTACTCCGCTGCCGCCCGCGCCAGTTCGGCCGCCTCCGCCGCGGTCGTCTCGTGGTCGCCGACCGGCGAGTCGCCCGCCGTGCCGAGGGCGAGTCCGCTGGTCCAGTCGACCAGCCAGGCCCCGCGTGCGCCCGGCAGGCTCATGGCCTCCAGCAGGCACTCGTCGATTCCGGGCACGCGGATTCCCCTCCCGATGCGGCGTGCGGGTGTACGGCAGTGACGGAGACGTTACTCAACGTTCCGGTCAGGGGCAGGAGTTCTGGCATTTTCCATCGGAACATGCCGTCGGCTTGGTTGAATTCCCCCTCGGAGGTCGGCTCCCCGGGCCGGCTCAGTCCTCCCCGCGTGCGCGCAGGACGACCTTGTTGAGCACCCACAGCCCGATCCCGATGGCGAGCAGCACACCGGCCCGGACGTACACGTCCGCCGAGCGGTCCGCGAGCGGGCTCGCCAGGATCAGCGCGGTGATCGCGCCGAGGACCGGGAGCGCCGTCGGCGTACGGAAGTGGGCGTGCTCCACCCTGTCCTTGCGCAGCACCAGGACGGCGATGTTGACCACCGCGAAGACGCACAGCAGCAGGAAGGCCGTGGTGTCGCCGAGGCCCTCGATCTCACCCGTGGCGACCAGGCCGATGGTGAGGAGGGTGGCGAAGGCGATCCCGGTGAGGGGCGTACGGCGGTTCTTCAGGACCTTGCCCATCACGCGTGGCAGGACCCGCTCGTTGGCGAGGCCGTAGCAGAGCCGGGAGGCCATCATGATGTTGATGAGCGCGGAGTTCGTGACCGCGAACAGGGCGATCAGCGCGAAGAGTTTCGGCGGGAAGTCGACTCCGCCGGCCTTCACGACCTCCAGGAGCGGCCCGCTGGACCTCTCGAGCGTCTCGTGGTCGACGAGGAGGGAGGAGACAAGGGCGACCAGGACGTAGACGGTGCCGGTGACGGCGACGCCGGTGAAGATGGCCCGGGGGAAGGCGCGGACCGGGTCCTGTGTCTCCTCCGCCATGTTGACGGAGTCCTCGAAGCCGACGAAGGCGAAGAAGCCCAGCGCGGTGGCCCCCAGCACGCTCGTCATCAGCGCGTATCCGCTGCCCGACGCCTCGAACTCGCCGAGCCGCGACGGCTCCCCCTCGCCGCCCAGGACGGCCCAGGCGCCGATCCCGAGAATGATCAGCAGGCCGGTGAGTTCGACGAGTGTGAGGACGACGTTCGTCTTCACCGACTCCGACACTCCGCGCAGCGCGAGGCAGGCGAGGGCGAGGACGAAGACGACAGCGATGAGCGTGGCCGGGATCGCTTCCGTGAACTCCTGGAAGTAGTCCCCGCTGAAGGCGCGGGCCGCGGCGCTCGCGGAGGAGAGCCCCGAGCACATGACCATGAACGCGACGATGAAGGTGAGGAAGGGGACCTTGAACGCCTTCTGCGTATAGAGCGCGGCGCCCGCCGCCTTCGGGTACTTGCCGACCAGCTCCACGTACGAGGCGGCGGTCAGCAGTGCGACGACGAAACCGATCACGAAGGGCAGCCAGAGCGCGCCGCCGACCTTGCCCGCCACCTTGCCGGTCGTCGCGTAGATCCCGGTGCCCAGGATGTCGCCGATCACGAAGAGGATCAGCAGCTTGGGCCCGATGGCGCGTTTCAGCGCGGGCTGTCCGGTCTCGTCGCCCGGTGCGGGCTCTCCGGGTACGGGCTGTTCGGGTACGGGCTGTTCGGATCGTGGTGCTGTCGTCATGAGGCGACCTCCCCTGCGGCGTCAGGAGAGTGCCTGCCCGGGCGTCCGTCACGTGATGCCCGCCGCACCATCACTCGTACGGGCGAACAAACGTACGGGCGGGCGTCCGTGGCGGACGAGGCTCGGTGGCGGCGAGCGTCCGTGCGTGACGAGGCTCGGTGGCGGACGAGCGTCCGTGGCGGGCGGGCGTCCGTGGCAGACGAGCGTCAGTGGCGGACGGGCGTCCGTGGCAGACGAGCGTCAGTGGCGGCGCTCCACCGACGCCGCCACGTCGTCCAGGTCCTTCGCGAGCGCCCGGCTCACCGCCTTGGCGCCGAGGCCGCTCAACAGCTTGGCGAGGAACCCCATGCGGCTGCCCTCGGCCGGGCTCGCCGAGAACGTCATCCGTACCGTCGTCGCACCCGTCCCGTCCGGCCGCAGCGCGATCTCCGAGACGTAGTGCATTCCGTGCGAGTCGGCCACCGTCACATAGCGGTCCGGCGGCTCGGCCTCGGTCACGGTCATCTCCTCCGTGGCCTCCTTGCCCATCATCCGCCGGGTCTCGCGCCAGCGGGTGCCCACGCCGAAGGCGCCCTCCGTCAGCACCTCGACCCGCTCCACACCGCTCAGGACCCGCTCCATGTCCTTCAGGTCCGTCAGCGCCTCCCAGACGGGCCCGGGAGACGCCGCGACCCGGCGTTCGACGACGACGCTCTTGGTAGCCATGGCTCCATCGAACCACCGGGCTCGGACAAGCGCCCGCAGTGCTACGGCAGCAGGGCGTCCGTCCGGTCCCCGCCCGCCTCGGCGACGATCTCGTCGAGCGTCTGCGCCCCGCGCACGGTCGCGAACACCACCCTCCCCTCATCGTCCACGGTGAAGCCGTGGACGGCGGGCCGGAGCAGGCTGTTGTACGCGTAGTGGTGGGCGAAGTAGTACGCGCCGGTGTCCGGCACAGCGACGACGTCGTCCGGCCGCAGCAGGGGCAGCGGGCGTGCGGTGGCGAGCAGATCGCCGGTGAAACAGGCGGGTCCGGCCACGTCCTGGACGGTCTCCTCCCCCTCGCGGGGCCGGCCCTCGGAGTCGTACGCGAGGATGCGCAGCGGCCACGAGGCGGGGTCGTAGACGGTACGGGTGGCCAGCTGGACCCCGGCGTGGGTGACCGCGATGGGGCGGGCGCCCGAGGTCTTGGTGTACTCGACGCGGGCCAGGACCGTGCCGTGCTTGGCGAGCAGCGAGCGCCCGAACTCGGTGACGAGCCCGTAGCGCCCGTCGAGCAGGCCGGGGGCGGTGGCGGCGAGCAGCTCGGCGTACTCCGCGTAGGTCGGCGTCTCCTCGTCGGAGGCGAAGTTCACCGGCAGTCCGCCGCCGATGTCGACGGTGTCGATCTGCTGCCTGCCGGCCTTGGCGTTGATCTCCTCGGCCAGGTCGTAGGCCGCCGCGACCCCCTCGGCCATCAAGGCGAGCGGAACGCCCTGCGAGCCGGTGTGCGTGTGCACCCGGCGCATCCAGGGCCGGTCGAGGTACGCCTGGACCACGGCCTCCCGGGCGCCCGCGTCGCGCAGCGCGACCCCGAACTTGGAGGTGGCGGTCGCGGTGGAGAGCGCGCCGATCAGACCCGCCCCGATCTGCGGGTTGACCCGCAGCCCGAGCGGGCTCGAAGTCGGTGCGGAGGCGATGAGAGCGTCGATCCTGGCCAGTTCCTGGAGGTTGTCGGCGTTGACGGCGATCCCGAGCGCCAGGGCCTGGCGCAGCTCGGCGGTCGTCTTGGCGGGCGAGTCGAGCACCGTACGGGAGGGCGGGACGCCGGCCGCGCGGGCGAGGGCCAGCTCGCCGGGGCTCGCGACCTCGACCCCCAGTCCGCAGTCGTAGAGCAGGCGCAGGACGGGTACGAGCGGGCAGGCCTTCACGGCGAAGGCGTGCAGGACGGGTGCGTCGGTGACGGCGGCGAAGGCGGAGACGAGGGCGGCGGCCGAGGCGCGGACGCCGGCGGTGTCGAGGAGGGCGACGACGGGTTCGGCGGGGGAGAGGCGGCCTTGTTCGACGGCGGCTCGGACGGCCTGATCGCGACGGTGGGAAGCCATGTGTCCATGGGACCACCGGGACGGGTGGCGCCGCAGCTGTTGACTACAAGTATTCAGCAGTCCAGGATGTGAATAACTGATTCACATCGGAGGAGGCTCCCCCATGTCAGGACCCCGCCCCGTACGGGCCCCGCGCGGTACGGAACTGAGCGCCCTGGGATGGCAGCAGGAGGCCGCCCTCCGGATGCTGCAGAACAACCTGGACCCCGAGGTCGCCGAGCACCCCGACAAGCTCGTCGTCTACGGCGGCACCGGCAAGGCCGCGCGCGACTGGCGCTCCTTCGACGCGATGGTCCGCACGCTGCGCACCCTCAAGCAGGACGAGACGATGCTCGTCCAGTCCGGCCGCCCGGTCGGCGTCATGCAGACCCACGAGTGGGCCCCGCGTGTCCTCATCGCCAACTCCAACCTGGTCGGCGACTGGGCGAACTGGGAGGAGTTCCGGCGCCTGGAGCAGCTGGGCCTGACCATGTACGGCCAGATGACGGCCGGCTCGTGGATCTACATCGGCACCCAGGGCATCCTCCAGGGCACCTACGAGACCTTCGCCGCCGTCGCGGCGAAGAAGTTCAACGGGACCCTGGCCGGCACGATCACCCTGACCGCCGGCCTCGGCGGCATGGGCGGCGCCCAGCCGCTCGCCGTGACGATGAACGACGGCGTCGCGATCTGTATCGACGTCGACCCGCGCGCCATCGAGCGCCGCATCGAGCACCGCTACCTCGACGTGAAGGCGGACAACCTCGCCCACGCCCTGGCGCTCGCGACCGAGGCGCGTGACGCCCGCCGGCCGCTCTCCATCGGCCTGCTCGGCAATGCGGCGGAGCTGCTGCCGCAGATGCTCGCCGAGGGCGCCCCGATCGACATCGTGACCGACCAGACCTCGGCCCACGACCCCCTCGCGTACCTGCCGGTGGGCGTCGACTTCGACGACATGGCGACGTACGCGGCCAAGGACCCGGCCGGTTTCACGACCCGCGCCCGCGAGTCGATGGCGAAGCACGTCGAGGCCATGGTCGGCTTCATGGACGCCGGCGCCGAGGTCTTCGACTACGGCAACTCCATCCGCGGCGAGGCCCAGCTGGCCGGCTACGACCGCGCGTTCGCCTTCCCCGGCTTCGTGCCGGCGTACATCCGCCCGCTGTTCTGCGAGGGCAAGGGCCCGTTCCGCTGGGCCGCCCTCTCCGGCGAGGCCTCGGACATCCACAAGACGGACAAGGCGATCCTGGAGCTCTTCCCGGAGAACGAGTCCCTCCACCGCTGGATCAAGATGGCCGGCGAGCGCGTCCACTTCCAGGGCCTGCCCGCCCGCATCTGCTGGCTCGGCCAGGGTGAGCGCGACAAGGCGGGCGACATGTTCAACGACATGGTCGGCAACGGCACCCTCGCCGCGCCCCTCGCGATCGGCCGCGACCACCTCGACTGCGGCTCGGTGGCCTCCCCGTACCGCGAGACCGAGGCCATGCTCGACGGCTCCGACGCGATCGCCGACTGGCCCCTCCTGAATGCCATGGTCAACGTCGCCTCCGGCGCGTCCTGGGTCTCCATCCACCACGGCGGCGGCGTCGGCATGGGCCGCTCCATCCACGCGGGCCAGGTCTCGGTCGCGGACGGCACGGCTCTCGCGGGCGAGAAGATCCGCCGCGTCCTGACGAACGACCCGGGCATGGGCGTCATCCGCCACGTCGACGCGGGCTACGACATCGCGGAGCGGGTCGCCGACGAGAAGGGCGTCCGCGTCCCGATGCGCGAGGGTGACTCCGCGTGAGTGCGAGTTTCCACGCCATGTGGCGGTCGCTGCGGCCCATCGGCCGCAGCGCCGCCTCCGGCGGCTACCGCCGCTACGCCTGGACCGCCGCCGACGCCGACTGCCGGCTCTGGTTCCAGATGCAGGCCGAGGCCCGCCGGCTGAACTACGAGGTCGACCGCAACGGCAACCAGTGGGCCTGGCTCGGCGACCCCGCGGCCGGCGACGCGGTCGTCACCGGCTCGCACCTGGACTCCGTACCGGACGGTGGAGCCTTCGACGGCCCGCTCGGCGTCGTCTCCTCCTTTGCCGCGCTCGACGAACTGCGCTCCCGTGGCGTCGTGTTCAAGCGGCCCCTCGCGATCACCAACTTCGGTGACGAGGAGGGTGCCCGCTTCGGCCTCGCCTGCGTCGGCTCCCGTCTCACCGCCGGCCGGCTGACGAAGGAGCAGGCGTACGAGCTCCGCGACGCCGACGGCATCAGCCTCCCGCAGGCCATGGAGTCGGCGGGTCACGACCCCGAGGCCATCGGCCCGGACCCGGAGCGGCTCGCCCGCATCGGCGCCTTCGTCGAGCTCCACGTCGAACAGGGCCGCGCCCTGGACCTGACCGGCGACTCCGTCGGCATCGCCTCCGCGATCTGGCCGCACGGCCGCTGGCGGTACGACTTCGCCGGCGAGGCCAACCACGCCGGCACCACCCGGCTCGTCGACCGCCGCGACCCGATGCTCACCTACGCCGAGACCGTCCTCGCCGCCCGCCGCGAGGCCGAACTCGCGGGCGCCGTCGCCACCTTCGGCAAGATCGCGGTCGAGCCGAACGGCGTCAACGCCATCCCCTCCCTCGTCCGCGGCTGGCTCGACGCGCGCGCCGCCGACCAGGGCGCCCTGGACACGGTCGTCGCGGGCGTCGAGACCGCCGCCCGCGACTACGCGGACCGGCACGGCATCGACCTCACTGTCGTACGGGAGTCCTTCACGCCGGTCGTGGAGTTCGCCCACGCGCTGCGGGACGAGCTCGCCGGGATCCTCGGCGAGAAGACCCCGGTCCTCGGCACCGGCGCCGGACACGACGCGGGCATTTTGTCCGAATCGATTCCGACCGCCATGCTGTTCGTACGGAACCCCACGGGCGTCTCGCACTCCCCGGCCGAATTCGCGGCCGAGGACGACTGCGTCGCCGGGGTCCTCGCACTCGCCGACGTACTGGAGGGTCTCGCGTGCAGGTGACGTACTGGCTGGAGCACGCCTGGCTCGACACGAACGTCGAGCCGGGCGTGGCGCTCACCGTGTCGATCAGCGGCTCCCCCGCGGGGACCGACGGTCGCATCGCGGCCGTACGCACGGGTCTGGAGACCCCGCCCCCCGGCGCCGTCGTCCTGCGCGGCCTGACGATCCCCGGCCTCGCCAACGCCCACTCGCACGCCTTCCACCGCGCCCTGCGCTCCACCGTCCAGGTCGGCTCCGGCACGTTCTGGACCTGGCGCGAGGTGATGTACCAGGTGGCGTCCCGGCTGACCCCGGAGACGTACCACGCCCTCGCACGAGCGGTGTACGCCGAGATGGCGCTCGCCGGGATCACGGCGGTCGGCGAGTTCCACTACCTCCACCACGCGCCGGGCGGCACCCCCTATGCCGACCCCAACGCGATGGGCGAGGCGCTGATCGAGGCAGCGGCCGAGGCCGGCATCCGGATCACCCTCCTCGACACGGCCTACCTCTCCGCCGGCTTCGGCGCCGCGCCCGACCAGCACCAGCTCCGCTTCTCCGACGGCACGGCCGACGCCTGGGCGGAGCGCGTCTCGCTGCTCAAGGAGCGTGAGGGCGGGGACGGCGTACGGATCGGGGCGGCGATCCACTCCGTACGGGCGGTCCCGGCGGACCAGCTGTCGACGGTGGCGGACTGGGCGCGCGAGCGGGGCGCCCCGCTGCACGTCCACCTCTCGGAGCAGACGGCCGAGAACGACGCCTGCCTCGCGGCCCACGGCCGCACCCCCACGCAGCTCCTCGCGGACCACGGGGTGCTCGGCCCGCTGACGACGGGTGTCCACAACACGCACCTCACGGACGCGGACATCGCGCTCATCGGCTCGTCCACGACCGGCACCTGCATGTGCCCGACCACCGAACGCGACCTCGCGGACGGCATCGGCCCGGCCGTCGCCCTCCAGCGCGCGGGCTCCCCGCTCTCGCTGGGCAGCGACAGCCACGCCGTGATCGACCTCCTGGAGGAGGCCCGGGCGATGGAGCTGAACGAACGTCTCCGCTCCCGCACGCGCGGCCACTGGACGGCGGCGGCCCTGCTGCGGGCCGCGACCGCCGACGGTCATGCGTCGCTCGGTTGGGACGATGCGGGCACCCTGGAGCCGGGCGCGCTCGCCGACTTCACGACGATCGCCCTGGACTCGGTCAGGACAGCGGGACCGGTGCCGCGTCTGGCAGCCGAGACGGCGGTATTCGCAGCGTCGGCCGCGGATGTGCGGCACACGATCGTGGGTGGCCGTCATGTCGTACGGGACGGGGTCCACCAGACCGTGCCGGACGTGCCCCGTGCCCTCGCGGAATCGATCGCCGCACTGCGCGGCTGAAGCGCCTGAAGGAGACACCTCTCATCATGAACACGGGCCCCGCGGCGACGAACAACACGGCGGCGAGCTCCGCGCCCACGAGTGCGAACAGCGCCGTGGCGACGGCGGCCACCGCCATCGTCAACATCGCCAGTCTGGTCACCAACGACCCCTCTCTCGGTGATCGAACCCCTCTCGGCCTGATCCAGGACGCGGCCGTCGTCATGGACGGCGACCGCGTGGTCTGGGTCGGTGAATCCAGCAAAGCACCGGCCACTGACAACCGGGTCGACGCCGGTGGACGGGCGGTGATCCCCGGCTTCGTGGACTCCCACTCGCACCTCGTCTTCGCGGGGGACCGCACGGCGGAGTTCAACGCGCGGATGTCCGGCCAGGCGTACGCGGCGGGCGGCATCCGCACGACGGTGGCGGCGACGCGCGCGGCCTCCGACGAGGCCCTGTCGGCGAATGTCGCCCGCTACATGCGCGAGGCCCTCACCCAGGGCACGACGACCTTCGAGACCAAGTCGGGCTACGGCCTCACGGTCGAGGACGAGGCCCGCGCGTTGCGCATCGCGGCCGCGCACACGGACGAGGTCACCTACCTGGGCGCCCACATCGTCTCCCCGGACTACGCCGACGACCCGGCCGCGTACGTGGCCCTGGTGACCGGCGAGATGCTCGACGCCTGCGCACCGTACGCGCGTTGGGTCGACGTCTTCTGCGAGAAGGGTGCGTTCGACGGGGACCAGGCGCGGGCGATCCTCACCGCCGGCATGGCCAAGGGCCTGCACCCGCGCGTGCACGCGAACCAGCTCTCGTACGGCCCCGGTGTCCAGCTCGCGGTGGGGCTGGACGCGGCGAGCGCCGACCACTGCACGCACCTGACGGACGCGGACGTGGACGCCCTGGCTTCGGGCAACACCGTCGCGACGCTCCTCCCGGGCGCGGAGTTCTCCACCCGCGCCGAGTGGCCGAACGCCCGTCGCCTCCTGGACGCGGGCGCGACGGTGGCCCTGTCGACGGACTGCAACCCGGGCTCGTCCTTCACCTCGTCCGTACCGTTCTGCATCGCACTCGCGGTACGGGACATGGGAATGACCCCGGACGAAGCGGTCTGGTCGGCCACGGCAGGCGGTGCGGCGGCACTCCGCCGCACGGACATCGGCCGCCTCACCCCGGGCGCCACCGCCGACCTGACCTTCCTGAACGCCCCGTCCCACGTCCACCTGGCCTACCGCCCGGGCGTCCCCCTGGTGACCGAGGTCTGGCGCCGCGGGGTACGTGTGGTCTGATCGCGCCCAGGCCCCGGCGGCCCGCGGGAAATCCGTCGAGCCGCAGGGGCGGCCCGTGTCAGAATCCGGCGCATGTCCGTTCGATACCCGCGTCCCCTCCGTCCCGGTGACCGCGTCGGCGTCACCTCTCCTTCGAGTGGCGTGCCGAAGGAGCTGCGTGAGCGCCTCGACGTGGCGATCCGGTTCGTCGAAGCGCGTGGATACGAGGTCGTCGTCGGGGCCTGTATGGACGGTGCCGGGCATGTCAGTGCGCCTGCTGCCCGGCGGGCGGGCGAGTTGATGGGGATGTTGACCGATCCCGGCATCAGGGCCGTCGTGCCGCCGTGGGGTGGGGAGACCGCGATCGATCTGCTGCCTCTGCTCGACTGGCATCGGCTGCGCGATGCCGAGCCGACCTGGCTCGTCGGGTACTCGGACATGTCGACCCTCATGACGCCGCTGACCCTCCTCACCGGCGTGGCGACCCTGCACGGCAACAACCTCATGGACACCCCGTACCGGGCGCCCGAGGGGCTGCTCTCGTGGCTCGACATCGTCTCCGCTCCGCAGGGGCGGCCGTTCACCCAGACCCCGCCGAACCGGCACCGTGCGGCGGGCTGGGACGACTGGCAACTCCACCCCGAAATAGGCGAGTTCACGCTCGACACACCTGGCAGGTGGACCCGCCTGGACGGCAGCGGTGATGTGGATGTCGAGGGGCGCCTGATCGGGGGCTGCATCGAGACCGTCTGCAACGCCGCCGGTTCGCCGTATCTCGACGTGTCGGCCTTCGCCCGGGAGCACGCCCCGGAAGGGCTCCTCGTCTACGTCGAGGCGTGCGACGACGAAGCCCTCAGCATCTGCCGGTACCTGCACGGGATGCGACTGGCCGGCTTCTTCGACCGCGCGAACGCCGTTCTCGTCGGCCGGACCTCCGCGCCCGACGCCCCCTCGCTCACCCAGCACGAAGCGGTGCTGGACGCCCTCGGCTCCCTGAACGTGCCGATCATCGCCGACGTCGAGTGCGGCCACATTGCGCCGTACCTGCCCCTCGTCAACGGGGCGCGTGCCCGTGTCGTCCACACCCCCACGCGCAGCGAGGTCATCCAGACGCTGGACTGACCTCCAGCGTCGCCACCAGCGCCACCGCCTCGTCCAGACGGGCGCGTTCGGCCTCGTCCAGGTGCGGGTCCGACGCCCGGCGTTCCCGGGCCTTCGCCAACGGCAGGGGGCCCGTGGACGCGAGGGACAACAGGGTCTCCAGTCCCGCTCGTGCGCCGTCGGCGTACGGGACCGGCGTCACCGCGACCTCCGCCAGGATCAGGGTCGACATCGCCCAGTCCAGCGCCGGATCGCCCGCCTCCGCCGTGCACCAGTCGATCACGAACGGTCCCTCGGGCGTCAGCATCACGTTGCCCGGATGCAGGTCGAGGTGGAGCAGTGGGGCCGACGCCGGGGACGGGACGGTGTGGAGGCGGTGCAGGAGGCCGGCCAGGATCGTCGCGGCCGACTCGGGGGTGACCGTGCCCGCGAGCAGGGCATCCAGCAGGGAGGGGCCGGCCAGCCGTCGCATGACGAGCTCCGGGCCCGATGCGGAACGGACCCGCGGCACCGGATAGCCGTGGCCGGCCAGGTGCTCCATGGTCGCGGCCTCGTGCGCCGCGTCCTTGCCGTCCCGGTATCGGCGCAGCACCCACTCGTCGTCCAGTGCGAACACGTCCGCCGACCGTCCCGTACCTATCAACATGCCACGCACCCTAGCGTCGCCTGGATGGCGCGGAGTCCGCCCCCAGCGACCTGTCAACTCCTAGGCCGACATGCCCCATTGGTCTCTTGATCACCACGAATTGCCCTCCTGCACACTCCTTCACGGATCGGTCACAGAAAGGACGAGTAGCCCTGTCCCGGAGGGTTTTCGACCGGTACCGTCCTGTACCGGCAGGACTCAGGGGGGAAGACCGGGGGGTCGGAGAGTTGAGCGCTGTCCGTAAAAGTGCTGTCCGCACGCAGGTCGGCCGCATGCCATCTCGTACGCAGGCCGCCACCTGCCTGAAGATCGTGAAACCGGGGGAACTCACCGCGCGCGAGACCGACGCCTGGCGTGAGCTGCGCGGGAAGGCCGGGGCGCCCGACAATCCCTTCATGGGGCCGGAGTTCACCCGGGCCGTCGCCGCCGTGCGGCCCCGGGCGCGGGTGGCCGTCTGGTGGGAGGGCGGCGAACCCGTCGGCTTCTTCCCGTACGAGAAAGGGCCGTTCGGGCATGGCCGGGCCATCGGGCTCGGGGTCTCCGACTGTCAAGGCGCCGTCCTCCGGTCCGGCCTGAGGCCGTCGGCCCGCGCGCTGCTGCGCGTCTGCGGGCTCTCCGCCTGGGAGTTCGACAACCTGGAGGCTGAGCAGCCGACGTTCGAGGGGGCCGCCGCCGAGGCGTTCGCCTCGCCCGTCATCGACGTCGGCGAGGGCTACGCCGCGTACGAGGCCGTGCTGCGCGCCCAGTCGCCGAAGTTCCTCAAGACCACGCTCGCCAAGGAGCGCAAGCTCGGACGGCAGGCGGGCACCACCCGATTCGTCTTCGACGAGCGCGACCCGGACGCCCTGCGCACCCTCATGGAGTGGAAGTCCGCCCAGTACCGCAGGACCGGCCGCCGCGACCGCTTCGCCAAGGAGTGGATCAACACCCTGGTCCGGCGGCTGCACGAGTTGCGCTCGCCCGGCTGCTCCGGCGTGCTGTCCGTGCTGTACGCCGGCGAGCGGCCGGTCGCCGCCCATTTCGGGCTGCGCTCGCCGACCGTCCTGTCCTGCTGGTTCCCTGCGTACGACCCCGAGTTCGCCAAGTACTCGCCGGGGCTGATCCTGCATCTGCGGATGGCGGAGGCCGCCGCGGCGGCCGGGATCGGGATGCTCGACCTCGGCCGGGGCGCAGCCGAGTACAAGGACGCCCTGAAGACCGGCGAACTGACCGTGTACGAAGGGTCGGTGGTCCGCACGGGGGTACGCGCCGGGCTCTACTGGCTGTCCCGCGAGCCGTCCCGCCGCGCCCACAGCTTCGTACGGAACCGGCCGGCGCTCGCCGCGCGGGGCCGCCGCACCCTCAACCGGCTCGCCCGTCTGCGGCCCGGTGGATAGCCGGCAGCCGTAGGCCGACGCGCAGCGCCACGCCGATCCACCGAGCCGTCCGCCCTCACCTCCGCCGGGGGAACCCGAATGAACCGCACGCACGCCCTCTCCGTCGTCGACCTCGATCTCGGCTCGCCCGACGGACCCGTCCTCTCCTTCCGGCCCGCTCCTGGTGGCCCGCCCGCCGTCGCCGGTGACGTCTACGCGCTCGTACGCCTCCGCGGCCGGCCCGCCGCCACCGTGCTCGGGCACGTCCCCGAAGGAGCCGACGCCGCCGAGGTGCTGGCGGCGCTCGCCCGGCCCAGGCTCGCCCACCACAACGACGAGCCGGAAGCGCTGGAAGCCGTACCGCCGCGCGCCACCGTCGTCGTCGCGACCCGTGAGCGCGCCGACCAGCTCGCCCGCGCCCTCGATTCCCTCCTCGACCAGGACCATCCCGACCACGAGCTCCTCGTCGTCGACAACGCGCCCACCACGCGGGAGACCGAGGAGCTCGTCACCCGGAAGTACGCCGACCGCGTCCGGTACGTCCGCGAGGACACCCCCGGACTCGCGGTCGCCCACAACACCGGCCTGGCCCACGCCCGCGGGGAGATCGTCGCCTTCACCGACGACGACGTCGTCGCCGATCCGCGCTGGCTGACCGCCCTCACCGCGCCCTTCGCGGCCGACCCGAGGCTCGGCTGCGTCACCGGCCTCATCCTGCCCGCCCGGCTGCGGACCCCGGCCCAGATCCTCCTCGAATCCCACGGCGGCTTCGCCAAGGGCTTCGCGCCCCGGCTGTACGACCCGCTGCGCCCGCCCGCCGACGAACCGCTCTTTCCGTTCACCGCGGGCAGCTTCGGATCCGGCGCCAACATGGCCTTCCGAGCGCGGGCGCTGGAGGCCGTCGGCGGCTTCGACCCGGCCACCGGCACCGGCACGGCCGCCCGCGGCGGGGACGACCTGTACGCCTTCGTCGCCGTCCTCTCCGCCGGGTTCCGGCTCCGCTACACCGCCGAGGCCCTGGTGTGGCACCACCACCGCGAGACCTGGCAGGACCTGCGGAACCAGGCGTACGGCTACGGCGCCGGCCTCACCGCGTACCTCACCGCCACCCTCGTACGCAGGCCGTCGCTGCTGCCCGCGCTCCTCGCCCGGCTGCCCCGCGGGCTCGTGTACGCGAAGAACATGACCGCTCACCGGGAAGCCGCCGAAGCGCACAGCGCCCCCGACGACCACGCCGCCCCCGACGAGCACGCCGCCCCCGACGACCACGCCGTCCCCGGCGAGCACGGCGTTCCCACCCACCCCTGGCCTCGCAGCCTCTCCCGACTGGAGCGACGCGGAATGATCTACGGACCGATCGGCTACGCCAAGGCCCGTCTCCGGATGCGAGGCGCGAGATGAGCGCGCCCGCCCACACCCGGATCCCTGTTCTGCTCTACCACGCGGTCATGGAGGACCCGCCCGCCTGGATCGCCGAATTCACCGTGACGCCCAAGGAGTTCGGGGCCCAGCTCGATGCGATCGTCGACAGCGGACGCACCCCCGTCACCGTCGGCACTCTCGCCGACCACTTCGCCCGCCGCGCCCCGCTGCCGCCCCGACCCGTCGTCCTCACCTTCGACGACGGCTTCGCCGATCTGCCGGGGCCGACCGCCGAGGCGCTCGCCGCGCGCGAACTGCCCGCGACCGCGTATCTGACCACCGGGGCGATCACCCCGGGCCGGGCGTGTCTGCTGCCGCCCGCGCCGATGATGACGCTGAGCCAGGCGCCGCGCCTTGAGCAGTACGGGATGGAGGTCGGCGGCCACACGGTCACCCACCCGCAGCTCGACACCCTGCGGCCGGGGGACCTCAGGCGCGAGCTGCGCGAGTCGAAGGCCGTCCTGGAGGGCGTGCTCGGGCACGAGGTCCGCCACCTGGCCTACCCGCACGGCTACAACAGCCCGGCCGTGCGCCGGGCCGCCGTCGCCGCCGGATACGTCTCGGCCGTCGCCGTCCGGCACGCCCTCAGCTCGGAGTCCGACGAGCCGTACCGGATCGCCCGGCTGATCCTGCGCCGCGGCCACACCGTCGCCGACATCGAGAACTGGATGGAGGGGCGCGGAGCCAAGGCGGCGCCGTATCCGGACTCGCTGCCGACGGTCGGCTGGCGGATGTACCGCAGGGCCCGCGCGCTGTTCAGGGGGTCGGAGTTCGCGGGCTGATTGTGATCACCAACTCCCTTATTCGGTAAGGGAGTTGAATACGCGTACAAAGGCGAAGTGCGTTCCTATACTTCGCTGAAGGGGACAGTTCGTGGGGTTCGTGGGGGGAGTGCCACCGTGCAGCAACGTGTGTCCGCACCGGCCGCTGGAAGCAGTGTGCCGTCGCCTCCCGACGCCCGGCCGCCCGAGACGGAGCCGGCCCGTTCGCTCTCCCTCCCGAGCCCGCAGACCGTCTTCAGCGTGCTGCCGCTGCTGGTGGCCGCAGCGCTCTGGCTGTACGCACTGCCCCGGATCGGCTTCCGTGACATCGCCGACTACGGGCTCCTCGACCGGTTCCCGCTCGCGTACTACGCCTCCCTCGCCGTCCTGACCTGCGGCTTCCTGGTCACGCTCCGGCGGGCCGGGACCGCGCCGTGGTGGCCGGCGACGTACAGCGTCGCCATGCTCGTGGCGCTCAAGGCGCCGCCGGCGGTCCTCTACGACTCCGTGCGCTACGCCTGGGCGTCCAAGCACGACGCCGTGATCAGCCGGCTGCTCGTCGAGGGCACGGTGTATCCGCAGCGCGAGCTGTCCGGCGGCATGTCCGCGTACGACCAGTGGCCCGGGTTCTTCTCGCTCGACGCGGCGCTCGTACGGGCCTTCGGCGTGGACTCGGCGGCCTCGTTCATCAACTGGGCGCCGGTCGCCCTCGGCCTGCTCACCCTCCCCGTCCTGTTGCTGATCTACCGCACCTTCAGCGACGACTGGCGGCTGGTGTGGACTGGGGTGTGGATCTTCCAGCTGGCCAACTGGGTCGGCCAGGACTACCTCTCCCCGCAGGGCTTCTCGTACCTGCTCTATCTGACCGTCTTCGCCGTCGTCGTCCGGCACTTCGTCCGGCCCGGCTCGGCGGGACGGCTGCGCGACCGCACCACGCTCGACCCGGCCGCGGCCGCCGTGCCGCCGCCCACGACGCTCAAGCAGCGGGCGATCTGCGTCCTGATCATCGCCCCGCTCATCGCGACCATCAACGCCTCGCACCAGCTCACGCCGGTGATGCTCTGCGCCACCCTGTTCGCGCTCTGCCTCACCCGCCGCTACCGCAACATCGGGCTGCTCGTCGTCACCGGCCTCATCATGCTGGCCTGGGACCTCACCATGGGCCGGGTGCTCTTCCTGGAGACCATGAGCACCCTCAAGGACTCGGCCGGCGACCTGCTCTCCAACTCCCGCGCCGGATACGCGGGAGAGCCAACCGGGCCCGGACCCGAGCTGGTCGGCACCGCGAACATCCTGATGGTGCTCGCGCTCGCCGCACTCGCCGGCGCGGCCGTTCTGCTGCGCCGCAGACTCGTCCGCAGCGCCCTGCCGCTGCTGCTCGCCGCCGCCGCGCCCGTACCCATGTTCGCCGTCAACGACTACGGCGGCGAAATGCTCTTCCGCGTCTATCTCTTCGGGCTGCCGGGCACCGCGTTCTTCGCCGCGGCCGCCCTCGTCCCCGCGGCGGGCGCCGTCGGCGGGAAGGCCGTGTCGGCACGCCGTACCGCCGCCGTCGCGCTGCCGCTCGCCTTCACCGCGCTGCTGGCCGGCTTCCTGCCCTCCTACTACGGCAAGGAGGGGATGCACTACGCCCCGCCGGCGGAGCTCGCCCTCACCCGGCGCGCCTACGACCGGGCGCCGGACGGTGCGCTGATCCTCGCCACCACCGGCTCCTTCCCCGGCGCCTACTACCGCTACGACCACTACGAGCGCTGGTTCTTCACCGAGCAGGAAGTGCCGGAGAACCTGAAGATGCTGAAGGACCCGGCGGGCTATCTCGCCCGGGGCATCCCCGAGGGCCGTCCCGCGTTCGTCGTCCTCACCCCGACCCAGGAGAAGGCCGTCATCGGCGAGGGCTATCTGCCGCCCGGCAGCTTCCGGACCCTGCGCGAGGACCTCAAGCGCTCTCCGCTCTTCCACGTGGTGGAGGAGAGCGAACACGGGCTCGTCCTGGAGTACCGGCCGCCGTCCACCGCGTCCTGACCGACCGCACCCGAGCACCAGGAGTACGCCATGGCCCACGCCCATCTCCAGCTCAGAGTGGCCCTGGCGGCCTCCGGCTGGCTCGCGCTCGGTGCGACCGCACTGCCGGGCGGCTCTCCGCTGCGCTGGATCCCCGTCCTCGCCTTCGTGGCCCTCGCGCCCGGTCTCGCGCTGCTCCACCCGCAGCCGGGCGGACTGCGGCCGGGGGCCCGACTCGAGGCCCTGGCCCTCGCCGCACCCGTCAGCCTCTCGCTCGCCGCGCTCGCCGCGACCTCGCTGTTCCTGGTGGAGGCGTTCTCCACCACCGCGTTCCTGGTCGCCCTCGCCGCCTTCGTGACCGTCGTCGCCGTCCTGCCGGGCGTGCCCCTGCCCGCCGCCACGCGGGGCGCGGCCGAGCGCGAGAGCAGCCGCGCCCGGGCCAAACGAAAGCCCGGTGGCGGGCGATGAGCGGACGCCATGCCGAGCCGCAGCGACGGGCCCACACCGCGATCGCCCTCGCCGCAGTCGCCGCGCTCGCCGCCGGGATAGGCGTCTGGGCCACCAACGCCGACGGCGACGACCGCTGCGCCCCCGACGCCGACCTCGTCCTGCCCTGCGGAGCCTGGTGGGGCGCCTACATCCCGTACGACGGCGACAGCTCGCTCACCCGGCCGGTGTACGCCTTCGAGAAGAAGATCGGGCGCAGGCTAGACCTCGTCTACACGTACCACGACATGTCCGGGAACCCGGTCGACGGCGAACTCCTCACCCCCGACGAGCAGGAGCTGGGCCGCGAACGGCTGCTGATGCTGGCCTGGGAGTCCACCGTCTGGAAGGAGAAGCACCACGCCAACTGGAGCGAGAACCAGCTTGGTTGGAAGAACATCGCCTCCGGGATGTACGACGAGTCGATCATCGACCCGCAGGCGCGGCGCATCAAGGCGTACGGCAAGCGGGTCTTCTTCTCCTTCGACCAGGAGACCGACTTCCGGATCAAGGAGGGCGCCGGGACCCCGGCCGAGTACGTCGCCGCCTACCGCCATCTGCGCGACCGCTTCGAGAAGCTGGGGGTGCGCAACGTGGTGTGGGTGTGGACCGTCTCCGGCTATCTCGACCACAAGGAGCAGATGAAGGCGCTCTATCCGGGGGATGCGTACGTCGACTGGATCGGCATGGACCAGTACAACTACTACCAGTGCCACAGGTCGCCCAACTGGATGGACTTCGAGGCCAGTCAGCGGCCCAGCTACGAGTGGCTGCGCGAGAACATCTCCGCGAACAAGCCCGTCATGCTGTCGGAGTTCGCCACCGCACCCGATCCGCAGCGGCCGGAGCGTCAGCGCGACTGGTACAAGGAGATCCCCGAGGTGGCCCCGAAGCTGCCGAAGGTCCGGGCGTACGTCCAATGGAACCGGGCCGTACCGGGACCGAACTGCGACCTCACCGTCAACTCCGGTGCGGCCCTTGAGGGATACAAGGCGGCGGGCTTGGATCCGTACTTCAGGCAGGGCGTCCCACGCCATTAGCGGAGCCTATGCTTCTGCCTGGTGATCACGCGGATCGCTCCGCCGAATCACCCATTCATGCGTAACAGGCGGAAAGCAACGGGGAAATGAACAAGTACACAGTGATGGCGGCAGGTCTTGTCCTGTCGCTCGGGCTCGTCGCGGGCTGCGGCTCCTCCGACGGTCCGGAAGCCGGTAACAGCTCGGAGAAGGGCGCCTCGGCGACGCCGAAGGGGGCCCCGAAGGCCGAAGGCCCGGTCTACCGTGGCCCCGCGATACCCGGCCTGGCCGACAAGCAGGCGTGGAGTCTGCCGCGCGCCGACGCCATCGACCTCGGCGACGCCTTCCTCTTCGTCAAGACCGGCGCGGGCGAGTACGCCGCGGGCGGGCCCTACAAGGACGACCCGCTCGACGGCACGACGGGCCTCCTCCACTCCAGCGATCAACCGGGGCCCGTCACCCTGGAGTTCCGCGATGTGAAGACCGGAGCCGTACGGAAGACCCTCAAGGTGACGGCCGACCATGTCGCCGCCACGACCTGGCGCGACGGCGTGCCGGCGTTCGAGGTCCGCACCAGCAGCACGACGGAGTCCGACGGGCTGAGCGCGGAGGGCACCACCACCACGATCACCGTCTACGGAAGCGACGGCGCCGAGCTGGGCAAGGCCGAGCACAAGGGCGACACCCCCTTCCACGTCCACGAGGGCCACCTGATCGAGCAGGCGGACCAGGCGACCCTCCAGCTCACCCCGATCGGCGGCGGGCAGCCCCGCAAGGTCACCTGCGGCGGGCTCCAGGCGAGCTGCTCGTTCGACCCCCGCAACAAGGACATCGACGGTGGCCAGGGCCACGCCCCGCTGATCACCGGCAAGTACACCTTCCACGTGAACAACGGATCCACGTACGAGACGGATCCGGAAGAGCTCGTCATGTCCGACCTCGCCACCGGCGCGAAGGTCTGGAGCAGCGCGGACGTCACCCCGCCCAAGGGTGTGGAGCTCGACGACAAGGGCGTGCGGACGAGCGGCAGCATCCGCGTCCTCGACGTCCGCGACGGCCGGATCCTCACCGCGTGGGGTGGCGGTGCCTTCCTGACCGACACATGGGTCACGGCGACGTACGACCTGGCGAGCGGCAAGCAGATCGGCGGCTCGACGAGGTACGCCTACGCCGACTTCCCCGGCGACACGATCAACACCGAGGGTTCGTCGGTCTTCTCCCCCGACCACCAGCTCGCCGCGGCCGCCACCGAGAAGGGCGCCGCCGTGTGGCAGGTCGCGGACGGCAAGGAGGTCTGGGTGCAGAAGGAGGGCGAGAAGCTGATGACGCCGCTGCGCCTCTCCCCGAACGGCGTGCTCTACGGCACGACGGAGGAGAGCGACGACACCGTGCTCGCGGTCGACGCCCGTACGAAGAAGGTCCTCGTGAAGGACCTGCCGTCGGACAACGTCCCGCTGTTCTCCAAGGCGTCCGGTTACGGCTACGTCAGCACGGACGCCGGCTTCTTCGTGTTCCCCTCGGCGGGCTAGCCGTTCCTACCGCCCCGGAGCCCGGTCGGCCCCGGGGCGGTGCGGCGCTCGCGGTCAACGGCGCCTGAGCCCGCGCACCGCGACCGCCGCCATGGTGGCCCCGCACAGCCCCAGCAGAACGGGCAGCGGGGCCGCCGCGAAGGCGTGCTGGGCCACCCAGCCCGTCCAGACCAGCACCCAGACCGCGCAGAGCGTGATCCGCCCACCGGCGCCGAGGACACGCAGCAGCACCGCCACCAGCAGCAGGCACAGCCCCTGGGCCACGATCGGCAGCACCGGCAGCGCGGGGTCCGGGACCAGGCCGACTCCCGGCCCCGCCGCCGGGTCCGGGTGGATGCCGAGCAGCGGCGGCGCGGTGTGCAGGGCGAGGAACGTGGCGAGCAGGATCGTCGCGGCGAGCAGCGGACGGATCCGGCGCAGCGACACCACGGCCACGTGCAGCACGATCAGCAGGACGCCCGCCGTGAGGGTGACCAGGGGCAGCGCGGTGATCAGCCGCGTACCGGACAGGTGGTCCAGGCCCAGGCTGCCCGCGCGGGCGAGCGGGATCCAGAAGAGGCCGGTGGCAAGGCCGAGGAGCAGCCACAGCCAGGTCGCGGGCCCGTCGTCCCCCACGGCCCCGGGGTCCGCAGCGAGCTCCGGCTCGCGCTGCGGACGCGGTACGTACACCGGCAGCCCGAAGGCCGGCGTCACCGTGTCCGCCGCCGCGCCCCCGCGCGTCCACTCCGCCTCGTATCCGCTCTGCTCGGCGGCGCGCCGGGCCCAGTTCGTGCCGTACTCGACCTCCTTGCGTCCGCCCTTCAGCGCGGATCGCAGGCCGGGCGCGGAGGCCGCCGCCATCAGCGTCATCGAACCGAGCATGGCGAGTCCGGCGCCGGAGATCCCGATGGGGCCGAGGAGCAGGGCCGCGCTGCCCAGGACGAGGACGCACATCGTGCCCTGGAGGACGGCGAGCGCGCCCGTACGCCCCTGGACGCGCAGCACGCCGATGTACAGCTCGACGGCGACGCGGGGGAGCGCGGCGGCGGCGAGCAGCCGCAGCACCATCGTCCCGTGGTCGGCGTAGTCCGCGCCGAACGGGGAGAGGATCTGCGGGGCGAAGACGACCAGCACGAGCACGACGGGGACGAGTAGCAGCGCCATGCGCCGCAGCGCGCCGCGGACGCCCTCGGCGAGGGACTCCGGGCTGTGCGAGGCGTGCGCGGTGAGCGAGGAGGCCATGTTGATGGCCATGAACTCCATCGTGCCGCCGACGGTGTACGCGGTGTAGAAGAAGGCGTTGTGGGCGGCGTCGAAGCGGACGGCGACCATCACCGGCAGCAGGTTGATCATGGCGAGGCTGAACAGCGCGCCGACGGAGTCCCCGGCCATGAAGCGGCCGATCTCGTGCATGGCGGGCGGTTCGCGGTCGTGGTCGGCGCGGGCCTGCCGGGGGATGAGCCGGCGGAAGACGAGCCAGCCGAGCGGGACGACGGAGAGGGCGATCGCCGCCGACCAGGAGACGAAGACGCCGAGGACCGGCATGGTGGTGGCGAAGGCGACGAGCAGCAGCAGCTTGCCGATGGAGAAGCCGGCGTTGCCCACGGGCACCCAGAAGGCGCGCCTGAGACCGGTGAGGACCCCGTCCTGGAGGGTGAGCAGTGCCCAGCCGACGCAGGAGGCGGTGAAGAAGAGGCCGGCGGAGAGCGTGCCGAGCGGCGCGTACGAGGGGCCCCACCAGTCGATGGTGAGCAGGAAGACCCCGCAGGCCAGTGCGACGACGATCGAGCTGACCAGGTAGATGCGACGGACCAGGAGGCCGGTCGTCCGGCCGGCCCGGGGCACGTAGCGGACGACGGCGCCGATCATCGTGGTCGCGGTGATCGAGGCGAGCAGCCGCTGCGCGGCGATGGCGGCGGAGCCCTGCCCGACGGCCTCCTCGGTGTAGTAGCGGGCGGCGACCAGCCAGAAGCCGAGCCCGAGCGCCGCCGAGACGCCGGTGGACAGCATGAGGGCGTACGCGTTGCGGAACATGGAGTCCCCACCGGAGCCGGTCTCGGGCGGGTCGGCCTCCGACGGCTCTTGGTCCCGCTCCCCCTCCGCCGGCTTGTGCAGCCGGACTGCCTCAGCCACGGTCGGCGCGCCGCGACCGCGCGTCGTCCGGTCCGGCGAGGCCGGCCGGGGGGCGTATCGGCCGGACGCCCGTCGCGCGCAGCACCTCGATCACCTCGCCCGCCCGCCGCGGGTCCACCGGAAGGGCGTGGCGGGCGAACCAGGCGGCCGGCTCCGGGGCGGGGGAGGGGTCGGTGAACAGCGCGCCCGCGTAGGTGTCCAGCGGCGGGTCGTAGAGATAGCCGGTGACGATCCGGCGGCGGGCGAGCGCGGCGATGGCCGCGTCCCGGTCCTCGACGAGCAGCGGGACCCGGAAGAGCGGCTGGACGGTATCGGCGTCCGCCCCCGCACCGGCGCCCCATTCGCTCGTCTGCAGCCGCTCCGTACCGGCCCGGTGCGTGGCGAGGGTGGCGTCGAGGCGGGCCAGGAGCCGGCCGGTGCGGCGCAGCCGGCCGGGCCCCGGGCCGAGGCGGTAGTCGTGCATGTCGACGCGGACCCAGGAGTGGAAGGGCGCGAGCCCGGGCGCGGCGGCGAGGGCCTGCTTCAGCTCGCCGGCCCGCAGCGGCATCCGGATCTCCTCGCGCTCCTGCTGCCCGAGCAGCCGGAGCGTGGCGTGCGCGGCCTTGACCAGGCGCAGCCCGCGTACGGTCGCCTCGGCGTACGGCCGTACGAGATAGGCCAGTTCGGCGGTCGTACGCGACGGGTGCAGCAACTCGTCCCGTGCGGCGGCCAGTTCCGCCCGGAGGGCGGGATCCGCGAGGGCGACGAAGCCTCCGGTCTTGGCGCCGGTGTGCTTGGAGAGGCTGAACACGGACGCCTCGCCCCAGGTGCCGACCGGTCTGCCGCCGACCTCGGACCCGATGGCGTGGGCGGCGTCCTCAAGGAGCGGGATCCCCAAGGTGTCGCAGCGGGCCCGCAGTTCGGGCGCCGGGTCGGGATTCCCGTACAGATTGGTGGTCAGGACGGCGGAGAGCCCGCGCCATACGGAATCGGGCACGGCCGCCGTGTCGATCGAGCCGTCGCGCGGGTCGAGCGGCGCCTGGACGGGACGCAGTCCGGCGGCGAGGACCACGAAGAAGATGACGTCGTCGTTGACCGGGGACATCAGCACGCGTCCGCCGGGTCTGCACCAGTGACGCAACGCCAGATAGAGACCGAAGCGGCACGACGGCACATGGAGACACTCTCTGCCCCCGAGCCTGCCACGCATCCGCTCTTCCAGTTCCGCGTACGCAGAAACCATGTGATTCCCCCCTGAACCCCGGGCTCAATGTGTCCCATTCCGGGTGGTCCGTCAATAACGCGGAAGGGCCCGTCCGGTGAAGAACAGGCCCTTTCCACACGTCATTCGGGGAGCGTGAAGGTCACTCCTCCAGGGTCAGCCCCTTGCGCAGCCTGCCCAGCGTCCGGGAGAGCAGCCGGGACACGTGCATCTGGGAGATGCCCAGCTCCTCGCCGATCTCCGACTGGGTCATGCCGGCGACGAAGCGGAGGGAGAGGATGCGCCGGTCGCGGGGCGGCAGCGAGGCGATCATCGGCTTGAGGGACTCGACGTACTCGATGCCCTCGATGCCGTGGTCCTCGTAGCCGATCCGGTCGGCGAGCGCGCCCTCGCCGTCGTCCTCGTCGGGCTGGGCGTCCAGCGAGCTCGCGGTGTACGCGTTGCTGGCGGCCATGCCCTCGACGACCTCGTCGCGGCTCAGGTCGAGCTCCTCGGCGAGTTCGCCGACGGTCGGCGCGCGGTCGAGCCGCTGGGACAGCTCGTCACCCGCCTTGGCGAGGTCGAGGCGGAGTTCCTGGAGCCTGCGCGGGACGCGCACCGACCACGATGTGTCGCGGAAGAAGCGCTTGATCTCGCCGACGATCGTCGGCATCGCGAAGGTGGGGAACTCGACGCCGCGGGCCAGTTCGAAGCGGTCGATGGCCTTGATGAGACCGATCGTGCCGACCTGGATGATGTCCTCCATCGGCTCGCTGCGGGAGCGGAACCGGGAGGCGGCGAACTTGACCAGGGCGAGGTTGAGCTCGACCAGGGTGTTGCGGACGTACGCGTACTCGTGCGTGCCCTCTTCGAGGGCGTCGAGCCGGGCGAACAGCGTCTTCGAGAGCGCCCGAGCGTCGATCGGGTCGACCTGGGCGAGGGGCCCGATCTCGGGAAGGTCCTCGGTCAGGTCTCCGTGGAGCTGCTGGGGAAGGCTGAGGGTGGGGGGCGGAGTTGTTTCTGCCGACGGCGCGTCGGGGGTACGCGGGGCGTCGAGCCGGGGTGACATGGTCTCCTCCATCGTTTCTTCCTGCTGCGGTTTGCGGCGCCTCCATAGCCGGCCGTTTCGAATGTTCCTTACTAGCCCTACCTGCTCGACACGCATGGTTGCAAGTGCCAATTGTCGGGTTTGCTCCACTATGTGGTGGAGTTCATGTGCAAGCCTTGGCGCGTCGCTTGTATGGTTCGTGGCACGTCAACCGGCATCCGCGAGAGCGAGAAGAGGCACGGGCATGGACCGCCAGAACATCGGCAGCGCGCAGCCGGGGAGGCTGCGGGTCGAGGTCCGCACCGTGGGGGCGACCGAGATCCTCACCCCGGTGGGTGAGCTCGATCACCACACGGCCGACGTGTTGCGTACGCCACTCGACCACGCGCTCGACGCCGGCCGGTCACGGCTCGTCGTCGACTGCTCACGCCTCGACTTCTGCGACTCCACCGGACTCAACGTGCTCCTCGGAGCCCGGCTGAAGGCCGACGCCGCAGGGGGTGGGGTCCATCTCGCGGGGATGCGGCCGGTGGTGGCCCGGGTCTTCGAGATCACCGGTGCGGACGTCGTCTTCACCGTGCACGACTCGCTCGCGGCGGCACTGTCCGACTGAGCGACGGGTGTCGTCAGGAAAAGACCGGGCAGGAGAGCCCCGGTTTCGTCCGTTGTCTGGTGAATCGGTTGATTCCGTTGAGTCGGTTGAATCGGTGAGGTGAAGCGCTGATGGACACTGCTGCCGGTGGCAGGGAGATCGAGGAGTCGGTGGACCCCGTCGTGGGCGTCGTCGATCTCGACGTGCGTACGCTCGCGCTCGGCGCCACCAGCGGCACCGTTCCGCTCGCCCGCGATTTCACGAGGACGGCGCTCTACGACTGGGGCTGGCTGCCGGCCGCCACGGCCGACGCCAGGGCCGCCGCCGAGGACGTCCTGCTGGTCGTCTCCGAGCTGGTCACCAACGCCTGTCTGCACGCCGAGGGCCCCGAGGTGCTGCGCGTGCTGCGGCGGGCCAAGGTGCTGCGGCTCGAGGTCGCCGACCGTGGCGCAGGGCACCCCGCGCCGCGCACCCCGCACCGGGCCGGGCGGCCCGGCGGGCACGGCATGTTCATCGTCCAGCGGCTCTGCCTGGACTGGGGGATCGAGCGCAGGCCCGGTGCCCCCGGCAAGACGGTCTGGGCCGAACTGGCGGCTCCCGCCTAGCACGTCCGTACGACGCCCGTGGCGCGCCCGGTGACGGGCGCTCACTTCGGTCCTCCCTTTGTCTTCCCTCTACAACGCCCCAGGCGTACCTTGACGCCCAATCTGATAAGCCGTCAGTAACTTCGCGGTGAGGGGTGCTTGAGGTGCCGTACCGGAGGAGAACAGCTTTCGCGCTGGCAGCGGCGGCGGCGGGCTCGGTGGTGCTGGCCTCCGCCCCCGCCGCGCAGGCCGCCGTCGTCGATGTGAACTACGCCTGCGAGACGAAGATCGGCCCCAAGGGCGCGGTCTCGCCCGTCGACATCAAGGCCGTCAAGAGCGGCAGCAGCTACACGATCACCATGTCCTTCGAGAAGGGTGTCTCCGACAGCCCCATCGAATTGCCCAAGGGCGTCATGACGCCACGCGCCGAGCTGAAGCTCGGCGGTGACGACTCGGGCACCATCAAGGTCAAGGGCACGCCGAACACGGCGGCCATCCCGCCCAACACCCCGATCAAGATCGGGCAGTTGACGGGCACGTACACGCCGAAGAAGAGCGGCAAGGTCACCTTCACCGCCGGGGTGCTCACCGTCCACGCCCTCGGCATGGACGCGGCGGTCTGCACCCCGAAGAACAACCCCGAACCGTCGCTCGAGCTCGATGTGACGGCAGCGGGCGGCGGCTCTTCCGGGGAGACGCAGTCCACGAGCGGCGGCGAGCTGCCGAAGACCGGACCGCTCGACTCCGCGACGGCGCTCGCCACCCTCGGCGGCACGGTGCTGCTGACCGGCGCGGCCGGCGTGCTCTGGCTCACGCGGCGCACGGCACGCTGATGCGGGGGGCGTGGGCCGGTACGGCGACCGCGGCCGCCGCGCTGCTCGGGGCGGTGGCGGCGGCGCCCGCGCCGCCGGGATGGACGGCGGGCGCGGCCGAAGGGCGGCCGTACGTCTATCTGGAGGGCACGGCCGGCAGCGTTCTGGAGGACACCCTCTCCGTGACCAACCCGGGCCCGAAGCCGCTCACGGTGCGGCTGAGCGGGCAGGGCACCCCGCTCGCCTTCGCCGCGCGGACGGTGACCGTACCGGCGCGGACCCGGGCGGACGTGCCGTTCGCCGTCACCGTCACGGCGGACACCGCCCCCGGCGAGCACCGCGGAACGGTGAGCGCGGAGGCGGGCGGGCGCGAGGTGCGGGTGCCGGTGCATCTGCGGGTCGGCGGGCCGAGCCTGGCGGCGCTCACCGTCGAGAAGGTACGCCTCGACGGCTCGGGCACCGTGCACTACACCCTGGTCAACCGCGGCAACACGGTCCTCGCCCCGAGCCTGTCCCTCCGCGCCGAGGGCCTCTACGGCACCGTCCTCGACCGACCCTCCAGGGCCCTGCCGCTCACCCTCGGCCCCGGCGAACGCCTCACCCGCAGCGAACCCTGGCCCGGCCCGCCCGCGCTCGACTCGATCACGCTCCACGTGCGGGCCACGGCCCCGGGCGCCCCGGCGGCGACGGCCCGTGCCGAGCGGGTCTTCGTCTCCGGCGGCGCGATCGCCGGCGGAGCGGGCGCCCTGCTCGCGGCGGCCGGTGCGGCCGCCCTCGCGGCCCGAAGACGCCGCGACCGGGCCGAACGGGCCGACCGGGCCCCGGAAGGTCCCGGATTCCCCGTGGAGGAACCCCAGTTGGTGGACGCGACGGCAGGAGCGGACCGATGAGTACGAGCGGTACGGAGCGGCGGGACGGGAGCGCTCTGTTCGCGGCGGGGGCCCGGGCGTCGGGCGTGCGCGCCGCGTCCGGCCCCGGCCGTGGCGCGCGTCGCAAGGCGGCGGCGGTCGTGGGGCTGGTCCTCGCCGCGCTCGCGCTCGCCCTGCCGCCCGCCGCTCAGGCGTCCGCGCCCGGGCCCACCGTCGCCCTGTCGCAGACCGAGGGCGGCAAGGGCGGCGAGATCACCGTGAGCGGCGCCGGGTGGAAGCCGGGCGCGCTGCTCATGCTGCTGATGTGCGGGCAGTCCGCGCCCGGCAAGGGCGTCATCGGCGGCACCAACTCCTGCGCCAACACCCTCGGCCGGGCCGCCACCGTCGACGCCAAGGGCGCCTTCAGCCAGAAGATGCCGGTGGCCGAGCCGCCCAAGCCGTGCCCGTGCGTCGTGCACGTGGCCGGGGTCACCGGCCAACAGGACGTCGTGGACGTCGCCTTCACCGTCGCCGGACATCCGTCCGCCCCGCTGCCCGAGGCCACCGGCGACGGCAGGCTCGCCGTCCTCGCCTCCGTACGCCTCGAAGGCTCCAGCGGGGTCCTGGTCTGGTTCGGCGCACCCGCCCGGCGCGAGATCGTCTTCACCGTCGGCAACCTCGGCCAGGCACCCGTCAAGGACCCGGTCTTCCAGGTCGGCACCGCCCATGGCGTCTTCTCGCCGCAGTACGAGGAACGGCAGTGGCGCGGCACGATCGAGCCCGGCCGAAAGGCCCAGATCAAGCTGCCAGTCGAGCTGTCGGCGGGCGCGCACGGCGACTACGAGGTGTCGGTGAAGTACGCCGGCAAGGTCCTGGTCGACCAGCCGTGGGGCGTCGGCAGGCCCTGGGGCGTGTCGCTGTTCTGGCTGCTGCTCGCCGTCGTCGTCCCGGCCGCGCTCTTCCGGATCGGCATGGCGGTCGTTGACCGCGTCCGGCCGGGCGGCGCCGCCGGGTCCCGCGCCGGACACCGCCGTCGCCGCGCCCTTGTGCGTACACCTGAAAACGGCCCCGCCCCCGAGCGGGACGAATCCACCAGCACGACCACGGTCCTGCCGTGGTTCACCCCGGACTCCGCACCGTCCGCACCGTCAGAGATCAGCCCGACGACGAAGGGACATCAGTGAGCACGCAACGGAGGATGAGCGCGGCGGGAGTCGCGCTGATGCTCGGCGGAGCGGGGATCATGCTGGCCGCCAGCCCCGCTCAGGCCGCCGAGGTCGCGTACAAGACCGAGTGCATTCCGCCGTCCATCTCCGGCCTCCCGCCGGTACAGGGCACTACGAAGGTGCAGATCACCGCACCGGCGGAGGCGAAGGTCGGCGACGAGGTCGAGGTTGTCTGGAAGACGGTCGAGGCCGCGTCCAAGAACCCCGACATCCTCGACCTGGAGAAGGACACGGTGAAGCCGACCGGTGTCGTCAAGGTCGGCGGAGCGGCGAGCGGCACGCTGAACATGGAGGGACCGCGGCAGAACCCGCCGATCCCGAAGAACAGCCCGATGGTGCTGCCGGACATGAAGGGCAAGCTGAAGCTGGAGAAGGCGGGCGAGATCACGCTGACGCCGGACAAGTACAACATCAACGTCTCGAAGCCGATGTCGACGGACACGAAGTGTTCGCCGAAGGAGACGGTGGCGGTCGGGGCGACGATCAAGGTGTCGGAGGGCGGGGGCGGCAGCTCCTCGGGCGGCACGACGTCGGGCGGTACCACGTCGGGCGGCACGACGTCGGGCGGCACCACCTCCGGCGGAAGCACCACGGCCGGTGGAAGCAGCACCTCAGGAGGCACCTCCGGAGGCGGCGGCGGGCAGACCGACTTCACGGGCAAGGAGGTCTCGGTCCAGTTCTCCTGCCAGTCGCCCGGACCGGCGAACATCACCTCCAAGGTGACCATCAACGCCAAGAAGAACGGCGGCAGCTACGACCTCACGGTCAAGACCGCCAAGGGCGTCATGGACAGCCCCGCCCCGCTGCCCGCCGGGGCCCTCAAGCCCTCCATGGCGGTCAAGCTCGGCGGCGCGGACAGCGGCACGGTCAAGGTCGACGGCCCGGCGAACGCCGCCCCGCTGGAGCAGGGCAAGCCGGTCGACCTGCCGGACATGAAGGGCACGTACAAGCCCGGCGCGAGCGGCAAGGCCACGCTCAGCCCCGGCACCCTGACCATCAACGTCTCGCTCGGCGGCTCGCCGATCGTGATCCCCTGCCAGGTCAAGGGCGCCGTCCAGGCCTCGCTGGAGCTCGACACCACCAAGCAGGAGGGCGGCGCGTCGGGCGGCGGTGACGCGACGTCCGGCGGCGGCTCCGGTTCGGCCGGCTCCGGCGGCGGCCTCGCGGAGACGGGCGCCGAGGACGACGGCGCCCTGCGCGCCCTCGCCCTGGTCGCCGGCACGGTGATCCTGCTCGGCGGCGCGGTGTTCACGTTCACCCCGTGGGCGCGCCTGCGGCGCTGACGCAGCGGCGGAAACGGCGGAGGGCCGCCGCACCGATTCGGTGCGGCGGCCCTCCGTGCGTACGGCGTGGGACGTGGGCGTCAGTGGACCGTGCCCATGAGCGCCTGGACCTTCTTGCGGTACATGTAGATCGCGAAGCCGGCGCCGACGGCGAGCGTCGCCTGCATCGCGATGATCCCGGTTCCGTTCAGATCCACGCCCGCGATGGACAGCAGACCCGTGGTGCAGTCACCGGCGGTGACGGCGAGGAACCAGACACCCATCATCTGGGAGGCGTACTTCCGCGGCGCCATCTTCGTCGTGACGGAGAGACCCACGGGGGAGAGGCAGAGCTCACCGATGGTCTGGATCATGTAGATCGAGACGAGCCACATGGGGGAGACCATGGTGCCGTCGCCCGACATGTTCATCGGGACGATGAAGACGAAGAAGGACGCACCGACGAGGACCAGACCCATCGCGAACTTCACGATGGTGTTCGGCTCCTGGTTCTTGCGGGCCAGCCACAGCCACAGCCAGGCGAAGATCGGGGCCAGCGCCATGACGAAGAGCGGGTTCAGGGACTGGTACCAGGTGGCGGAGAAGCCGAGGCCGAAGACGGTGTCGGCGGTCTTGTCGTCGGCGAACAGCGACAGGGTCGAACCACCCTGGTCGTAGATCATCCAGAAGATCGCGGCGGCCACGAAGAACCAGATGTAGCCGTTCATCTTCGACTGCTCACCGGCGCTGAGGTCCTTGTCGCGCTTGATGCGGGCCAGGACGGCGATCGGTATGAGCAGACCGGCGAGGGTGAGCGGGACCAGGGCCCAGTTCAGCGTGTACAGGCCGAGGGCGACGACGATGCCGTAGAAGACGGCCACGAGGGCGACGACGAGAGCGACCTTGGTGATGATCGCCTTGCGCTCGTCGACGGACAGCGGGTTCGGGACCTCGCTGCTCTTCGGGTTGAGGCTCTTGGCGAAGGTCAGGAAGACGGCCAGACCCAGGCCCATGCCCACCGCGGCGAGCGCGAAGCCGAGGTGCCAGTTGTACTCCTTGCCGATCGTTCCGATGAGCAGCGGAGCGACGAAGGCGCCGAGGTTGATGCCGATGTAGAAGAGCGTGAAGCCACCGTCACGACGCGGGTCCTCGGGACCGTCGTAGAGGTGACCCACCATCGTCGAGATGTTGGCCTTCAGCAGACCCGAGCCGACGGCCACCAGCGCCAGGCCGACGAAGAACATCGCCGAACCGGGCAGCGCCAGGGACACATGGCCGGCCATGATCACGAAACCGGCGATGGTGACGGTCTTGCGGGCGCCCCAGACACGGTCGCCGAACCAGCCGCCCGGCATCGCCATCAGGTAGACCATCGACACGTACACGGAGTAGATGGCCGTGGCCGTGGCGGCCTTCATCGCCAGGCCGCCACCCTGGCTGCCCACGGCGGCGTCCGCGCCACCGGAGACCAGGTAGTACACCAGCAGGGCCCGCATCCCGTAGTAGGAGAAGCGCTCCCACATCTCGGTGAAGAAGAGGGTGGTCAGGCCGCGGGGGTGGCCGAGGAACGTCTTCTGGTACCGGGGGGATCCGGTCGAAGCCGTCGTCACGCTGGACGCCATGTCGATCCTTGCTCTGTCGGGACGCGCGCCTTGTGAGCGTGGTGCGCCCGGTGGGGGAGGCCGGCACCGGCGGGAGTGGTCGCACCCCGCCGGGATCCACGCCCCTGACGCCGTATCGCGTCTCGGGACCCGGCCCACAGGTCGTTCACTGTCATCGAGGTTGGCGGAGCCGACCTCACGCAGAAAGAGGACCTTGTCGCACGAAGCGAGCCAAAGGTCCCCGATTACCGCAACTGATGCCTCGCCACCATACGACACGACAGTGGCCGATATGGAAGGACTTGAGAGATGGATCACAGGTGATCTAGGAACCAACAGGCCTCATTCAAAGGTCATGTGCAGGTTACCCACCTTGATCCGCAGGAGCCCCCGCGGCCCTGTGGATCACGCCCCGAGGCGTCCGCCGTGCGGACTACCATCACCCCATGACCCGTGTACTGCTCGCCGAGGACGACGCATCCATCTCGGAGCCGCTGGCCCGTGCGCTGCGGAGAGAGGGATACGAGGTCGAGGTGCGGGAGGACGGACCCACCGCCCTCGACGCCGGACTCCAGGGCGGAGTCGATCTCGTCGTGCTCGACCTCGGACTGCCCGGCATGGACGGCCTGGAGGTCGCCCGGCGGCTGCGCGCCGAGGGCCACACGGTTCCGATCCTGGTGCTCACCGCCCGCGCCGACGAGGTCGACACCGTCGTCGGGCTGGACGCGGGCGCCGACGACTACGTCACCAAGCCCTTCCGTCTCGCCGAGCTCCTCGCCCGTGTCCGGGCCCTGCTCCGGCGCGGCGCCACCGAGCCGGCCGCCGCGCCCGCGACGCACGGGGTCCGGATCGACGTCGAGTCGCACCGCGCCTGGATGGGCGACGAGGAGCTCCAGCTCACGGCGAAGGAGTTCGACCTGCTCCGGGTCCTCGTCCGGGACGCCGGCCGGGTCGTCACCCGCGACCAGCTGATGCGTGAGGTCTGGGACACCACGTGGTGGTCGTCGACCAAGACCCTCGACATGCACATCTCCTGGCTCCGCAAGAAGCTCGGCGACGACGCGGCGAACCCGCGCTACATCGCCACGGTCCGAGGCGTCGGCTTCCGCTTCGAGAAGAGCTAGCCCCGGAAGGGGCCCTCTTCCCCGGCAGGAGCCTGCGCTCCCCGCAGGAGCCGGCAGAGTGAGCCAGGGCCCCGCGCCCCGCGCGCCGTAGGCTCGGGGGCGTGCCCCACACCCCCGCCCGGAGGACCGCCCCGTGCGTCGCCGTCTGATCAACTCCACGCTCGCCGTCGTCCTCGTCGTCATCGCCGTCTTCGGGGTGTCCCTCGTCATCGTCGAGACGCGGACCATCTCCTCCAGCGCCCAGGAAAGCGTGGACTCCGAGGCCGTACGCCTGGTCTCCATCGTCGACAGCCGGCTCATCGGCGGGGAGCCCGTCAACCCGGACATCCTCGCCGAGCAGAGCGGTGCCAAGCGGTACGCCCTGATCGAGATCCCCGGCCGCGCCCCCATCGAGATCGGCGCCCGCCCCGAGGGCAGCGTCATCCGCGGCACCGCCGCGGGCGAGCGCGGGGAGACCGTCACCGTCGAGGAGTCCCGCTCCACCATCACCTCCGAGGTGGGCCGCACCCTCCTGATCATCGGCGCCGTGGCCCTGCTGGCCGTCGTGGCCGCCGTGCTGCTCGCCGTACGCCAGGCCAACCGGCTGACGTCCCCGCTCACCGACCTCGCCGAGACCGCCGAACGCCTCGGTTCGGGCGACCCCCGCCCGCGCCACAAGCGGTACGGCGTGGCGGAGCTGGACCGGGTCGCCGACGTCCTGGACGCCTCTGCCGAGCGGATCGCCCGGATGCTCACCGCCGAGCGCCGGCTCGCCGCGGACGCCTCGCACCAGCTCCGTACGCCCCTCACGGCGCTCTCCATGCGCTTGGAGGAGGTCGCCGTCGCCGACGACCTCGACACGGTCAAGGAGGAGGCGACGATCGCGCTCACGCAGGTGGAGCGGCTCACCGACGTCGTGGAGCGGCTGCTGACCAACTCGCGCGACCCGCGCACGGGCTCCGCCATCGCCTTCGACCTCGACGAGGTCGTCAAGCAGCAGATCGAGGAGTGGCGCCCCGCCTACCGCAGCGCGGGCCGGGCCATCGTCCACTCGGGCAAGCAGGGGATGCGCGCGGTGGGCACCCCGGGGGCCGTGGCCCAGGTCCTCGCCGCGCTGATCGAGAACTCGCTCATGCACGGCGGCGGCACCGTCGCCCTGCGCACCCGCGTCACCGGCAACCAGTCCGTGATCGAGGTCACCGACGAGGGCCCGGGCGTTCCCGCCGATCTCGGCGCGCGGATCTTCGAGCGGACCATCAGCGGCCGTAACTCCACCGGCATCGGACTCGCCGTCGCCCGGGACCTCGCGGAGGCGGACGGAGGCCGGCTCGAGCTGCTCCAGCAGCAGCCTCCGGTGTTCGCGCTCTTCCTGGGCCGCGAGGTCAGGAGCCGCAAGGACCAGGAGCGCCCGGTCCGCTAGCGAACGGGGCGCTCCTGAGGGCGTCGGAGGGGTGTCGTAGGGGCGTCCGGGGCGTTCGGAGCGTGCCGGTGGGAAAGCCCCCTACAGCACCCGGTCCGGCTGCTTCCTGGTCGTCTGCGACGGCGGAGCCTGCTCCAGGAACGATTCGGCGGTCTGGACCGCCTCCCGCGCCGGCAGCGTCCGGAACACCCAGGTCCGGTACGACCAGAACCGGAACAGCGTCGCGACGCCGATCCCCAGGAACTTGAAGACGTTGCTCTGAAGGGGGGTGTCCCAGCCGAACCCGTACGTCGCCGCGTACAGGATGCCGTTCTGGATCACCAGGCCGGCGACGCTGAACAGCAGGAAGAGCGTCAGCTCCTTCGTCCGGCTGCTCTTGTCGCGGTCCCGGTACGTGAAGTACCGGAAGCCCAGGTAGTTGAAGCCGATCGCGACGACGGTGGCGATGATGCTCGCCCGTACGACGGGGACCTCCGTGAGATGGCGTACGAGGTTGAAGACCCCGAGGTCCACCAGGAGGCCGACACCACCGACGGCACCGAACTTCGCGAACTCGCGCGTGAGCCGATCAAGCCGCACACGCAGTGCGCCGGGTTCACTCATGGTGATTGCTCAGCCCCGTCCGTTCGGTTTCGTCGACCCAGCCATGCTAACCAGACCGTCTGGCACCTGCCCGGGGACATTGCAAACCACGGAAAAACCCCGGCGAGCTGTCGTAAAGCACAGGCGGGGGAGGCTTCGCGCATGGTGCGGATACCCTAAGAGGGTGACGTTCCCGGTAGTCGGCATGGTCGGTGGCGGTCAGCTCGCCCGTATGACCCACGAGGCGGGTATCCCCCTCGGCATCAAGTTCAAGCTGCTCAGTGACACCCCGCAGGACTCGGCGGCCCAGGTGGTGAGCGAGGTCGTCATCGGCGACTATCGCGACCTGGCTACGCTGCGTGACTTCGCGCGCGGCTGTGACGTGATCACCTTCGATCACGAGCACGTCCCCGCCGAGCATCTGCGAGCCCTGGAGGAGGACGGCATCGTCGTCCGCCCCGGGCTCGCCGCGCTGGTGCACGCCCAGGACAAGGGGGTGATGCGCGCGAAGCTCGACGAGATCGGCGCGCCGAGCCCCCGTCACCGCATCGTCGCCGATCCGGCGGACGCGGCGGCCTTCGCGGCGGAGGTGGGCGGCTTCCCGATCATCCTCAAGACCGTGAGCGGAGGCTACGACGGCAAGGGCGTCTGGTTCGTCCGTACGGAAGCCGACGCGCGGGACCCGTTCCTCGCGGGCGTCCAGGTGCTGGCCGAGGAGAAGGTCGACTTCGCGCGCGAGCTCGCCGCGAACATCGTCCGCTCCCCGCACGGCCAGGCCGTCGCCTACCCGGTCGTCGAGTCCCAGCAGGTCGACGGCGTCTGCGACACGGTGATCGCGCCCGCGCCGAACCTGTCGGGCGAGCTGGCCGGCCAGGCGCAGGAGCTGGCGCTGCGGATCGCCAAGGAGCTCGACGTCGTCGGCCATCTGGCCGTGGAGCTCTTCGAGACCACCGACGGGCGGATGCTCGTCAACGAACTCGCCATGCGTCCCCACAACTCCGGCCACTGGACCCAGGACGGCGCGATCACCTCGCAGTTCGCCAACCACGTCCGGGCCGTCCTCGACCTGCCGCTGGGCGATCCGCGCCCGCGCGCCACGTGGACGGTCATGTGCAATGTGCTGGGCGGGGACTACCCGGACATGTACTACGCCTATCTGCACTGCATGGCCCGGGATCCGCAGCTCAAGATCCACATGTACGGCAAGGACGTGAAGCCCGGCCGCAAGGTGGGGCACGTCAACACCTACGGCGACGACCTGGACGACGTGCTGGAGCGCGCCCGTCACGCCGCCGGCTATCTGCGAGGAACGATCACCGAATGAGCCCTGTGAGCCCCGTCGTAGGCATCGTCATGGGATCCGACTCCGACTGGCCCGTCATGGAGGCCGCGGCGCAGGCCCTGGACGAGTTCGAGATCGCGTACGAGGTCGACGTCGTCTCCGCGCACCGGATGCCGCGCGAGATGGTCGCGTACGGCGAGGGGGCCGCCGACCGCGGCCTGAAGGCGATCATCGCGGGCGCCGGCGGCGCCGCCCATCTGCCGGGGATGCTCGCCTCGGTGACCCCGCTCCCGGTCATCGGTGTGCCGGTCCCGCTGAAGTACCTCGACGGCATGGACTCGCTCCTCTCCATCGTGCAGATGCCGGCCGGTGTGCCGGTGGCCACGGTCTCGGTCGGCGGAGCGCGCAACGCCGGTCTGCTCGCGGCCCGGATCCTCGCCACGCAGGACGCCGAACTGCTGGTCCGGATGCGGGAGTTCCAGCAGGAGCTGAACGACCAGGCGACCGAGAAGGGCAAGCGGCTGCGGGCCAAGGTCGAGGGCTCGGAGTCGTTCGGCTTCGCCAAGTGAGCGGCCCGGCGAACGCGGCCGACCGCCTGGCGGAGGCGCTGGAGCTGCTGGCCTCCGCACCCGTCGTGGACGGTCACAACGACCTGCCGTGGGCGCTGCGCAAGCACGCGGGCTACGACCTGGACCGGCTCGACATCGCGGCCGACCAGACCGGCGCGCTCCACACCGACCTGGCCCGGCTGCGGGCCGGCGGGGTCGGCGCCCAGTTCTGGTCGGTGTACGTGTCGTGCGAGCTGACCGGTGACGACGCGGTCAGCGCCACCCTGGAGCAGATCGACATCGTCGACCAGCTGCTCGACCGGTACGCCGCCGATCTCGCCCCCGCCCTGACCGCGGACGACATGGAGTCGGCGCGGAAGGAGGGTCGTATCGCCTCCCTGAAGGGCGCCGAGGGCGGCCACTCCGTCAACAACTCCCTCGCCACGCTGCGCGCGTTGCACAGCCTGGGCGTGCGCTACATGACGCTCACCCACAACGACAACACCGCGTGGGCGGACTCGGCGACGGACGAGCCGGGCGTCGGCGGTCTCTCCCCCTTCGGCCACGAGGTCGTCCGGGAGATGAACCGGGTCGGGATGCTCGTCGACCTCTCGCACGTCGCCGCGACGACGATGCGGGACGCGCTGGCCACCGCCGTCGCGCCGGTGATCTTCTCGCACTCCTCCGCGCGCGCGGTCTGCGACCACCCGCGGAACATCCCCGACGACGTGCTGGCGCAGCTGCCCGCGAACGGGGGAGTGGCGATGGCGACGTTCGTGCCGAAGTTCATCCTCCCCGCGGCCGTGGAGTGGACGGCCCGGGCCGACGAGAACATGCGGGCGCACGGACTGCACCACCTCGACACGACGCCGGCGGCGATGAAGATCCACCGCGCGTTCGAGGCGGGGAACCCGCGCCCGATCGCCACCGCGGCGACCGTCGCCGACCACCTCGACCATATGCGCGAGGTCGCCGGCATCGACCACATCGGCATCGGCGGCGACTACGACGGAACGGCGTTCACACCGGCCGGCCTCGACGATGTCGCGGGCTACCCGAACCTGATCGCGGAGCTGCTGACCCGCGGCTGGTCGCACGCCGACCTCGCCAAGCTGACCTGGTCCAACGCGGTCCGCGCGCTGCGGGACGCGGAGGCCGTCTCGCGCGAGCTCCGGGAGACCCGGGCGCCGTCGAACGCGACGATCGACTCGCTCGATTCCCCGCCCTCCTGACGGAGCATCGGCGAAGGCCCCGCTTCGGCGGGGCCTTCGCGCGTCCCGGGTGGTGGTCGGCGGCTCGATCGCCACACTGCGGGCCTACCAGGCGCTCGGGGTACGGGCCGTCAACCTGCCCCGCTTCGACGGCTTCGCCAAGGAGGCCGTACGGGAGATGAACGGTCTGGTCCCGCACCACGCGCATGCGCCGCGCGGCCTGACACGACGGTGCCCCGCCACCCCCGGTCGACGGGGGAGGCGGGGCACCGGCGCACGATCTTGGTGCCAGGGGGCACCGCGCACATCTGTCCCAGGCCCGCGGTCGGCGGGCCCCGGCGTCCGTTCTCAGGCGCGCGGGCGGCCCATCGCGCGGTACGTCCAGCCCGCCTCGCGCCAGCGCGTCGCGTCCAGCGCGTTGCGGCCGTCCAGGATCACCCGCGAGGTCACCGCCGCCCCCAGCTCCGCCGGGTCGAGCTCGTCGCGGAACTCGCGCCACTCCGTCAGGTGCAGCACCACGTCCGCTCCGCGCACGGCGGCCTGGGCCGTGTCCGCGTACCCCAGCGTCGGGAAGAGCCGGCGAGCGTTCTCCATGCCCTTGGGGTCGTAGACCGTGACCTGTCCGCCCTGGAGGTGGATCTGTCCGGCCACGTTCAGCGCGGGCGAGTCGCGGACGTCGTCGGAGTCCGGCTTGAACGTGGCGCCGAGCACCGCCACCCGCTTGCCCAGGAACGAGCCGCCGCCCAGCGCCTCACGCGCCATCTCGACCATCTGGCCGCGCCGCCGCATGTTGATCGAGTCGATCTCCCGCAGGAACGTCAGCGCCTGGTCCGCGCCCAGCTCGCCGGCCCGCGCCATGAAGGCGCGGATGTCCTTCGGCAGACAGCCGCCGCCGAAGCCGATCCCGGCCCGCAGGAACTTGGACCCGATCCGCTCGTCGTAGCCGATCGCCTCCGCGAGCTTCGCGACGTCGCCGCCGGCGGCCTCGCAGACCTCGGCCATCGCGTTGATGAAGGAGATCTTGGTGGCGAGGAAGGAGTTCGCGGCGGTCTTCACCAGCTCCGCCGTCGGGAAGTCCGTCACCACGAACGGCGAGCCGTCCGCGATCGGCCCGGCGTACACCTCGCGCAGCAGCTTCTCCGCCCGCTCGCCGCGCACACCGACGACGATCCGGTCCGGGTGCAGGGTGTCCTTGACGGCGAAGCCCTCCCGGAGGAACTCCGGGTTCCAGGCCAGCTCGATGCCCTCCGGCAGCAGCGCCGCGAGCCGCTCGGCCGAGCCGACCGGCACGGTCGACTTGCCGACGACGAGCGCGCCGTCCTGCACCACGCCCGCGAGCGAGGTGAACGCGGCGTCGACGTAGCTCATGTCACACGCGTACTCGCCGTGCTTCTGCGGAGTGTTCACACAGACGAAGTGGACGTCACCGAAGGCGCCGACCTCCTCCCAGGAGGTGGTGAAGCGCAGTCGGCCCGTCGACCCCTCGATCCCGGCGACGTGCCGGGCCAGCAGCTCCTCGAGACCCGGCTCGTACATCGGTACGCGCCCGGTGGCCAGCAGCTCGATCTTCTCGGGCACGACGTCGAGGCCGAGCACTTCGAACCCGAGTTCCGCCATGGCCGCTGCGTGCGTGGCGCCGAGGTAGCCGGTGCCGATCACGGTGATCTTGAGGGCCATACGGGACTCCAGTGACGTCGGGCGGAATGCCTGCCCGAGCATAGTCGGGCCTCGGTCCGGCCCGGGTCGGGCCTTGGTCCGGTGCCCCGTGACGCCCTACCCTTTGGGTTACTTAACGGTAGTTAGCAAAGCGTGGGAGTGAATGAGCATGGCGGGTTCTGCTGATTTCGACCTGTATCGCCCGTCCGAGGAGCACGACATGCTCCGGGAGACGGTCCGCGCGCTGGCGGAGGCGAAGATCACGCCGTTCGCCGCGGCGGTCGACGAGGAGGGCCGGTTCCCGCAGGAGGCACTGGACGCGCTGGTGGCGGCCGACCTGCAGGCCGTGCACGTCCCGGAGGCCTACGGCGGCGCCGGCGCGGACGCGCTGGCGACGGTGATCGTGATCGAGGAGGTCGCCCGCGCCTGCGGCTCGTCCTCCCTGATCCCGGCCGTGAACAAGCTCGGCTCGCTCCCGGTGATCCTGTCCGGCTCGGAGGAGCTGAAGAAGAAGTACCTGGGCCCGCTGGCCAAGGGCGAGGCGATGTTCTCCTACGCCCTGTCCGAGCCGGACGCCGGCTCGGACGCGGCCGGCATGAAGACCCGTGCCGTGCGCGACGGTGACTTCTGGGTCCTCAACGGCGTCAAGCGCTGGATCACCAACGCCGGCGTCTCCGAGTACTACACCGTCATGGCCGTCACCGACCCCGACAAGCGCTCCAAGGGCATCTCCGCGTTCGTGGTGGAGAAGTCCGACGAGGGCGTCTCCTTCGGCGCGCCGGAGAAGAAGCTCGGCATCAAGGGCTCCCCGACCCGCGAGGTCTACCTCGACAACGTCCGGATCCCCGCCGACCGGATGATCGGCGCCGAAGGCACCGGCTTCGCCACCGCGATGAAGACCCTGGACCACACCCGCATCACCATCGCCGCCCAGGCCATCGGCATCGCCCAGGGCGCCCTCGACTACGCCAAGGGCTACGTCAAGGAACGCAAGCAGTTCGGCAAGCCCATCGCCGACTTCCAGGGCGTGCAGTTCATGCTCGCCGACATGGCCATGAAGCTCGAAGCCGCCCGCCAGCTCACCTACGCCGCCGCCGCCAAGAGCGAGCGCGTCGACGGCGACCTCACCTTCTTCGGCGCCGCCGCCAAGTGCTTCGCCTCCGACGTCGCCATGGAGGTCACCACCGACGCCGTCCAGCTCCTCGGCGGCTACGGCTACACCCGCGACTACCCCGTCGAACGCATGATGCGCGACGCCAAGATCACCCAGATCTACGAAGGCACCAACCAGGTCCAGCGCATCGTCATGGCCCGCAACCTCCCGTAACCGGGGAATCGGAATCGGAAGGGCGCCCTCCGGGGCGCCCTTCCGTGCGTTGAGTGGCCGCCGGCCACCCGAACCCGTTCGCAGGCCGAATGGTCATGTTCAGTCGTGGCTGATCGGTTTCAGTCAATCCTGGCTGACTTTCAGTCAGGTGATCATGTGTTCGATGACGTGCCCATGCCGCGGTCATACCTTCGACCTGCTCATCACAGCCCCGTCCGGGGGGAGCGGCCTGGCTCGACCCAGGCCGACGTGCTGTGATTCTTCATCAGGAGGACAAGTGAACAGGCGTTTCGCCGGCATTCTGACCGCACTTGCCATCGGGACCGTCAGCCCGCTCGCCATGGCGTCGGCTGCGGAGGCGTCACCGTCGTGCCCCGAGGGCGTGGTGTGTCTGCACTACAACAGCGGATGGCAGGGTGCGTTCTTCCAGACCTGGTATTCCATCTCCGACTTCGCGGGCTACAAGTTCAAGAACTGTAGCGTCAACGGTTCGGGGTGCGCCGGCTACGAGCTGGACGTGAAGAACAACGCCGCTTCCGCCACGAACACGCGCGACGGTGGCGCCACCATCTACTTCAACTCGAACTACAAGGGCGCCTACGACGTCATCTGGCCGAACTCGGCCGATGGGCAGCTCTCCAACACCTACAACGAGAACGCTTCGATAAAGGTCTACTAGTCGTACGGATCTCCCCGCGTGCCGTTGCCTTGTTGTTCCGAGGCGGCGGCACGCTTTTCTTGCATGTGGACGGTGGGTGTATGAACAAGAAGATCCTTGTCCTCGCGGCTGCGGCGATTTCCGGCGTGGCTGCCGTGGTCGTCTGGGCCGGGGGTGCTGTCGGCACCGACGACCCCGGAGGGCCCGAAGGATCCCGAGCCGCCGGGGAGAGAGCGAAGGAGCGGGAGTCCGAAGAGGACAGATTCCGGAGCAGATCCATGCCGATTCAGCAGTACCTTCCGACGCGGAGCGACGAGCTGCTGTTCAGAGCGGCCAAGAAGACGCTGATCGAGAAATGCATGATCAGAAGCGGCGTGAAGGAGTTCGAGCTTCCTGAGCCGCAGGCCGATATGCAGAGCCCGCTCGAGCGCCGGTACGGGCTCAGCCTTTCCGCGGAAGCCGGGAAATACGGCTACGACTTGCCCCCGTCGAAGGACCCGGGGCGCCTTCAACCCAAGTTGTCCCTTTCGAAGCAGCAGAACCTGTTGTTCTTCGGGGCTCAGACCGGAGGCGACGGTGGGTGCGTCGGAGAAGCGAGTCGGAAGATCGGCGTCCCGAGGACTCCGGTCGCATCGAAGATCCAGATCGAATCCTGGCAGAAATCCATGAAGGACCCGAGGGTCGAATCGGCGTTTCGGCGCTGGTCCTCATGCATGAAGGAGAGCGGTTTCACCTTCGCCAATCCCATGGACACGCCCGGACGCGCCAAGACATCCGCCGCCGAGAAGAAGAAGCTGGCCGGCGCGGAGGTCGCGTGCAACTACTCGTCGGGAGTCCTGTTCACGTGGCTCACGGCGGACAGCGAACTGCAGGAGAAGTCGATATCCGAGCACAGGACGGCTCTGCTGGCCGAGCGGCGCGAGGTGCAGGCGGCCGTGGCTCGCGCCGAAGGAGCCACGACCTCTCGGTGATCGCCCGCCACGCGCGGACGAAAGGAGGGGCTCCCCGCAACGGGGAGCCCCTCCTTTCGTCCGGTCGTCGCCGGTGGGCGGTCAGCGGTTCGACGTCACCGTCACCGGCTCGTCGTTCTGGATCTGCTGCACCAGCTGCTTCACCTTCGGCATGTCCCACTTCAGCGAGCCCTGCGGCGCGCTGCCCGAGATCGGGATGTTCATCGACTTGCCGTCGCCGCCGCTGATGCCCTTCATCGCGAAGAACATCTTGCCGAGGTCGTACAGCGACATGTCCTTGTCGACGATCAGCGTGTCCAGGCCGGCGCTCAGCGTCGGGTACAGCCTGAACGGGTTGAGGATCGTGCCCGGCGTCGCCGCCTGGTTGGCCAGGGCGGACAGGAACTTCTGCTGGTTCTTCGTCCGCGCGAGGTCCGACTCGGCGAACGCGTACCGGGTACGGACGAACGCGAGGGCCTGCTCGCCGTTGAGGGTCTGCTCGCCCGCCTGGAAGTCGGCGCCGGACTTGTCGTCCTTGAAGCCCTTCTCGATGTTCAGGTCGACACCGCCGAGCGCGTCCACGATGTTCGCGAAGCCGGCGAAGCCGATCTCCGCGTAGTGGTCGATGCGCAGCCCGGTGTTGAACTCGACCGTGCGGACCAGGAGCTCCGGGCCGTCCATCGCGTACGCCGCGTTCAGCTTGGAGCCGCCACGAGCCCCGTACTTCTTCCCGGACTCCGAGCCGACGAACGAGGGGATCGTCACCCACGAGTCACGGGGCAGCGAGACCATCGTGTTCCCGCTGGAACAGGCGGCGAGGATCATCATCGAGTCGGTCCGCTTGCCCTGCGCGGAACCGGTGTGCAGCTTCTTCTTCTCCTCGGCCGACATGCCCTCACGGCTGTCGGAGCCGACGATCAGATACGTCGTGCAGTCGCCCTCGGCCGGCCGCTCGATGACCTTGGCCAGATCGACCTCGTTACGCATCTGGGAGCTGGCCCAGGCGTACGTGCCGATGCCCCAGGCCAGCACGGCCACGACCAGGACGATCGAGCCGACCTTGACGCGGCGGCGCCAGTCCGGTGCCGGACGGCCGGGCGAACCGGGGTACCCCTGGCCCGGCTGCGGCGGAGCGACGGGGGGCTGCTGCCCGCCGCCGTAGTTCCGCTGCCCGTAGACCTGCCCGGTGTTGTAGCCGCTGTCGTACCCGGAGCCCTGCCGCGGCTGGCCCTGGCCGTAACCGGGGTCGTACTGCGGCGGCTGCTGGGGCACCTGCGGGCGCTGCACATGGCGCATCCGGCGGGCTCCCTCGGGCTGAGAGCTCGAGCTGCCGCGGCCGTATCCGCCGTCATCGGGCCAGTCATTCATGCGGACCAGTGTGCAGGCCGCCTCCCGAGCGCCGACAGGGCGGGTGGGGAATAGGGGCGGCGCTGTTGCCAAGCTGATGCAAAGAGGACGAGACCGGGACCCGGCATAAGGTGGAGGGCATGACAGATCAGGCCGAGCGCACGGACCGCCCGCAGGGTGATATTCCGGGCAAGCCCACCTCCGCGTCCCGCACCACCCTCAGTCACATCATGACCAGCCATGACACGAACCTCCTGGGTACGGTGCACGGCGGCGTGATCATGAAGCTGGTGGACGACGCGGCGGGCGCCGTCGCGGGGCGGCACTCGGGTGGTCCGGCCGTGACCGCCTCCATGGACGAGATGGCGTTCCTGGAGCCGGTACGGGTCGGGGACCTGCTCCATGTGAAGGCCCAGGTCAACTGGACCGGCCGCTCCTCGATGGAGGTCGGCGTCCGCGTCATGGCCGAGCGCTGGAACGAGTCCACCCCCGCCCAGCAGGTCGGCTCGGCCTATCTGGTCTTCGCGGCGGTCGACGGCGACGGCAAGCCGCGCCCGGTCCCGCCGGTGCAACCGGAGACCGAGCGGGACAAGCGCCGCTACCAGGAGGCCCAGATCCGCCGCACCCACCGACTGGCCCGCCGCCGCGCGATCATGGAGCTGCGGGAGCGCCGCGCGGCGGAGGGCTACGAGGACTGACGCCCGGGGTGGGCACAACGGAACGGCGCCGTGGCGGGCGCGTCCGCTCCGTGGCCCCCGCACCACGACGGCGCTACGGGCACACCACCTCGTCCCCCCTCACCGCCACGAACGGCCCCTTCGTCGGCTCCTCCGGCCGCACCGGTGCGACCCCCTTGTAGTCCGCGCCCACGAAGACCCGCAGCGTCGCACCGCGCCCCTTCACCGCCTTCAGCTCCGCCCCCGGCAGCGCCGCCGCCAGGGACTTCGCCGAGCGGTCCCAGCGCGGGTCGTACTCCACCACCGTGCGCGGGCGAGGGGCTCCGCCCCCGGTCCGCGGCGCGCGCGTCGTGTTGAAGCCCGTGGCCCGCAGCGCGTCGTCGGCCTTCCGGCCCACACCGACCGTCCGCGTCGCGTTGTAGACCTGCACCCGGATCGTCTTCGGCGCCACATCCACCACCGCCGCCTTCGGCCCGCCCTTCGCCACCGCCTTGTGCGGGGCGAGCGGCCGGTCGTCGCGCACGGCCTGGAACAGCTTCTGCGCCTTGGGCGCGTCCCACTTCACCGTCGAGCCGATGCCCTTCACCCGGAAGCTCACATCCCCGATCGGCACCGAGACGAACTCCGAGGACGCCGGGGTGAAGCCCCGCATCGCCTTCGCGAGGGCCAGGATCTGCTCCGTACCGAATCCGCCGTCCGCCCGCACCGAGTTCAGCATCGTCGTGGCGACCTCGCGGAACCGCACCGGATTGAGCAGCACCCCGCCACTGGTCATCCGGTCGACCAGCGCCGCCAGGAACCGCTGCTGGCGCTGCATCCGGCTGATGTCGGCCGCCCCGTCGACATGGCGCGCCCGCACGTACTGGAGCGCCTGCCCGCCGTTCATCTCATGCGGTCCGGCCGGCAGGTCGAGCCCGGTGTACGAGTCCTTCAGCGGCCGCGCCGTACAGATCTGCACCCCGCCGACCGCGTCCACCGTCTTCATGAAGCTGGTGAAATCGACCTCCAGATAGTGGTCGATCTTGACGCCCGTCATCCTCTCGACGGTCCGTACCGTCAGACCGGGCCCGCCCTCGGCGTACGCGGCATTCAGCTTCACCGGATGCGCCTGGTGCCGCCGGCCGGTGGTCTCGTCGATGTGCTCGGGCATCTCGGCGTACGAGTCGCGGGGCAGACTCACCACGCTGGCCCGCTCCCGGTCCTCGGAGATGTGGACGAGCATCACGGTGTCGGTGCAGCGACAGGGTTTCCCGCCGAGGCGGAACTCCCTCCGCTCCTTCTCCGTGATCCTGTCCCGCCCGTCCGTGCCCACGACCAGCACGTTCATGCCGTTCCCGGCCTGGGGGCGGTTCTTCATGTCCCTGAAGGGATCGACCCGGGTGATCCCGGTGTCCAGACCGGTCACCATCGCGTGGCCGATGCCGCCGGCGCCGAGCACGAGAACGGAGAGGGTCGTCGCGATCCGCATCCCCCACCGTGGCCGCCGGACCCGTCGGACCCGTCTGACACGGCGGGCCGGTACGGAACGGGCGGCCGGCCGGGGACGGGGCGTGCGGGGCGGTGTGGGCACCGGGGGACACCTCCGCGGGTGGGACGAGGGGACCGTGAGCACGGTAGGCCCATACGATCAGCGACCTCGGGCACCCGCCCCCGTGACGCGCTTCGTGTCCCCCGTTCGCGGTAACGTGGCGGGCAATATGAACGCCATGCCCGCCGCCCTGCCCCCCGTCTCCGTGATCATGCCGGTCCTCAACGAGGAGCGGCATCTGCGCAACTCGGTCCGTCACATCCTCGAGCAGGAGTACGACGGCGAGATGGAGGTGGTGATCGCGCTCGGCCCGTCCACGGACCGTACGGACGAGATCGCCGCCGAACTCGTACGGGAGGACCCCCGGGTCCACACCGTGCCGAACCCCACGGGCCGCACGCCCGCCGCCCTCAACGCGGCGATCAAGGCCTCCCGTCACCCGATCGTGGTGCGCGTCGACGGTCACGGGATGCTGTCGCCCAACTACATCGCGACCGCGGTCCGCCTCCTGGAGGAGACCGGCGCGCAGAACGTCGGCGGCATCATGCACGCCGAGGGCGAGAACGACTGGGAGCACGCGGTCGCCGCCGCGATGACCTCGAAGATCGGCGTCGGCAACGCGGCGTTCCACACCGGTGGCCAGGCGGGCCCGGCCGAGACCGTGTATCTGGGTGTCTTCCGCCGTGAGGCCCTGGAGCGGCAGGACGGGTACAACGTGGAGTTCATCCGCGCCCAGGACTGGGAGCTGAACTTCCGTATCCGCGAGGCGGGCGGTCTGATCTGGTTCTCGCCGGAGCTGCGCGTCCAGTACCGACCCCGCCCGAGCGTCCGCGCGCTGGCGAAGCAGTACAAGGACTACGGCCGGTGGCGCCATGTCGTGGCCCGCTACCACCAGGGCTCCATCAACCTCCGCTACCTCGCCCCGCCGACCGCCGTCTGTGCGATCGCGGCCGGCCTGGTCGTGGGCGTCGCGCTCACCCCCCTCGGCTTCGTGATCCCGGCCGGCTACCTCGCCGCGATCACCGCGGGCTCGGTCCCGGCGGGCAAGGGCCTCCCGCTGAAGGCTCGCCTCCAGATCCCGGTGGCCCTCACGACGATGCACATGTCCTGGGGCTACGGCTTCCTGACCAGCCCGCGCGCGCTGGCACGGAAGGTCATCGCGAGCCGCCGCCCGGCGGTGAAGACCGCGGAGGTCTGACCTCGGACATACGACGAGACCGACCGATGCCGTCGCATCGGTCGGTCTCGTCGTTCGAACGGGGTCAGCCGCACACGGCCGCGGCCGCCGGAAGGCGGCCGGCCTTCTGCGGAATCACCTCTTCCTTCGGTTCGTCGCGGGGATCCGCGGATGTCGGTCGGTGACGGACGGACCGTCAGCCCCTGTTCGTCAGCAGCTCGTTCGCCTTCGCGAGCGCCGACTTCCAGGTGTCACGCGCCGCCGACAGCGCCGTGACGTTCTTCTCGATGAGCTTGTTCTGGTGCTCGGCCTCGATGGTCGAGTGGACGCGGACGTAGTCCACCTTCTGCTTGCACTTCACGTCCGTGGAGGCGACGGTGATCTCCCGCGGCTTCGGGGTGCCCGCGGCGTCGCTGTCCTTGCTCCCGTCGCCCCCCTCGCCGGCCGTCCACGCCGGATCGCCGGCGGCCGCCAGCGGGTCGGTGTAGTGGTAGCCCGACTCCTTCATGCAGGCGGACCAGCGCTGGTTGAGCGTGCTGACCCGGGGGTCGTTGCCCGCCTGCTTCGACGCCTGGAGGTTCACCTTGTTGAAGGTGGCGTCGAGGCCGGCGACATCGCCGAGGCCCACCTTGCGACGCGTCTCGCCGAGACAGCCACCCTCGGGGACGCTCTTGCCGTTCACCGACGAAGGACCGTCGCCCTTGTAGAGCGTCATCGCCGCGGGCGAGACGTTCGCGTAGTGCGCGCGTTGCTTCACGGTGGCCTGCTCGGCCTGGCGGGCCGTCATCCCCTTGGGGAGCGGCGGGTGGTAGCCGAAGGCGGCGACCGACTCGAGGTCGGTCACCCCGTAGAGACGGGCGTTGGAGTTCAGGTTCCGAGGGGTCGGCGGCAGTGGTGCCGGCCAGTCGAAGCCGTACTTCTTCATGCAGTCGCCCGCGAGCGTGGCGACGGCCTGGCTGAGCGCCTCCCGCTCCTGCGCGGTGACGGTGTACGAGTCCACCGGCAGACTGATGCCGACGCCACCCCAGGTCTTGGACGCCTGCGGCTTGTACGGCTGCACGGCGGCTGCGGGATCCTGCGGCTTCTCGTCGGACGAGCACCCCACGGCCGTCCAGGCGAGAGCGGCGACGAGCAGCAGCCCACCGGTTCTGTTGCGTGTGTTCATCATCCGGGGCAGTAGGCGTTGTTCTCGAAGCAGTGGGAGGAGATCTCGTTGTCGTCGTCCCAGACCGCCATGTCCCAGAGCGTCAGGCCGGGGTCGGCATGCGTCCTGGTGCCGGTGTAGTTCTGGCCGGTGTAGACGTCGATGGCGTTGACCGAGTCACGGTTTCTGACCGAGGAGACCGTGTTGTCTATCAGCGTCGAGGTGCCGTAGTACGTGGAGCCGTTGTAGTTGGTCTTGCTGTAGATCGTGTCGTACAGCCCGCCGGTGAAGTCGGCGAGGCGGTACAGACAGATCTCGCCGCCGGCGCTCTCGCAGGAGCCGTTGTAGCTGGCGGCGTTGGCGGTGCCGGCGGCGCCGGCGATCAGCGCGCCCGCGGCGGCGAGAGCCAGCGCGGCCTTCTTGACGTTCTTCATGCTGGGGGGATCCTCAGGGTGATCAGGAGGGGCAGTAGGCGTTGCTGCTGAAGCAGTGGGAGGAGATCGCGTCGTCGGTCTGGCCGTCCCAGAAGACCGCCATGTCCCAGAGGTTCAGACCGGGGTCGGCGTGCACGCGCAGGCCGGTGTAGTTCTGGCCGGTCCAGACCTCGATGGAGTTGACGCCGTCACGGTTCTTGACCGAGGAGACGGTGTTGTCGATCAGCACGGAGGTGCCGTAGTAGGTGGAGCCGTTGTAGTTGGTCTTGCTGTAGATCGTGTCGTACAGCCCGCCCGTGTAGTTCGCGTAGCGGTACAGACAGATCTCGCCGCCGGCGCTCTCGCAGGAGCCGTTGTAGCTGGCGGCGTTGGCGGTGCCGGCGGCGCCGGCGATCAGCGCGCCCGCGGCGGCCAGGGCCGCGGCGGCCTTCTTGAACTTCGCCATGGTGGACGCTCCTTCGGTCAGATGGGGCAGTACGCGTTGCTGCTGAAGCAGTGCGAGGAGGCGATGTCGTCGCCATAGCGGAGCCACAGGCCGGCCGGGAGGTACTCCAGGGTTCCGGTGTAGTTCTTGCCGCTGTAGAACCCGACGTTGTTGACCATGTCCATGTTCTTGGCCGAGGACAGGGTGTTGTCGATCAGCGTCTGGGTGCCGTAGTACGTCGAGCCGTCGTAGTTGGTCTTGCTGTACAGCGTGTCGTACAGCCCACCGGCGAACTCGTAGTTGCGGTAGAGGCAGATCTCGCCGCCGCCGCTGCTCTCGCAGGAGCCGTTGTAGCTGCCGGCACTTGCCGTTCCCGCGCTTCCGGCGAGCAGTGCTCCCACGGCCGCGGCAGCCAGAGCGACGCTCCGTATCTTTGGCATGAACTCATCCTCTCGATAGTCGGCGGTCGAGTAGATCAGTCGACAAACGAGCAACTCAAGGGCCTCTTTGAGTCAAGGTGGCGAGAAAGAGAGGCTGTTGACGATCTCTGCCGACCAGTGATCCACTGATGGGTGCTCATGCCGCCGACCAGCGGCCCAACTACGGTTCAACAGCGGGGAGTCAGCGTGTCGGACGAAGGTCGGCGGGGCGGTATCGCACGCCGGCGCAGGGCAGTCACCGTGCTGGCCGTGGGCGCGTTCGCGCTCTCCGGAGCGGGCCTGTGGGGCGCCTCCCTCGTGCAGTCGCCGGCGCAGGCCGCCGCGGACGCCCGGCCGCCGGCGCCCGACGTCCTGACGGCGGCCGTGGAGCGCCGAATCCTTTCGGACACCGTGGTGACCCGGGGAACGGTCTCCGCCTCGCAGACCCTCGACATCGCCCCCGCCGCCTCCGCGGCCGAGGGCGGCAAGCCGGTCGTCACCAAGGTTCTCGTCCAGGCCGGCAAGACCTTCAAAGCCGGCCGGGTCCTCATGGAGATATCCGGCCGACCGGTGTTCGTACTGACCGGCACCCTGCCGGTGTACCGGGACCTCAAGCCCGGCGCCCACGGGGAGGACGTACGACAGCTGCAGAAGGCCCTGACCGGCCTCGGGCACGGCACCGGCGGCGACAAGAAGGGCGTGTACGGCCCCGGGACGAAGGCCGCGGTCGCCGCCTTCTACACCTCCATCGGCTACGACCCCGTCCTCGTCGGCGGCGACAGCGGCGGCGAGGGCGGCGACCCGGTCGAGGCGGCCCGCGGCCAGGTGAAGGCCGCCGAGCGCGCGCTCGCCGGGCTGACGTCACGCAAGGCAGACGCGGGTGCCGACGCCGAGGCGGGGGCCTCGGGCGACGAGCTGAGGTACGCCCGCGAGGACCTCGCCGAGGCGCGGCAGAAGCTGGCCGACGCGGAAGCCGTGTCGGGCCCCATGGTCCCCGCGTCCGAGGTCGCCTATCTGTCCGGCTTCCCGGCCCGGGTCGACGTGGTCAACGCCAAGGTCGGCGGCGACGTCGGCGAGAAGCCCCTGACCGTCTCGGCGGGCCGGCTCGTGGTCAAGGGCTCGCTCGCCGCCCACGAGAAGGGTCTGGTGCGGCCCGGCCAGAAGGTACGGGTCCTCTCCGAGGCCACCGGCGAAGAGGCCACCGGCGTCGTCGCCTCGGTCTCCGAGGCGCCCGTGACGGCCACGCCCGAGGGCGGATCCGCCGGCGAGGCGGCGCCGGGGCAGGGCTTCGCCCTCGAAGTTCGCCCCGACAACGAGCTGCCGGCGACCCTCGCGGGCCAGGACGTACGACTCACCGTCGAAGCGGCGACCTCGGCCGGCAAGGTGCTCGTCGTCCCCGTCTCCGCCGTCTCGGCAGGCGCCGACTCCCGTACCACCGTCACCGTCCTCCAGAACGACGGCACGCGCCGCCGCGTCGAGGTCCGCCCGGGAACCTCGGGCGACGGCTACGTGCAGGTCACACCCGTGGGCGGGACGCTCTCCGAGCAGGAGCGGGTGATCGTCGGCATCGGCATGGGGGTCGGAGCCGGGGCCGGTGACGGCGGTCCCGGGGCCGGCGGCGTTCCGGAGGCTCCAGGGGTCCAGGGATGACCGAGAGCATCCCGCAGGACGCCACGGACGAGGATGTGACCGCCGCCGAGGTCCCCGTCATCGACTTCAGGGGCATGACCCTCACCTACCCCGGAACGCCTCCGGTCGAGGCGCTGCGCCCTTTCGACCTCACGATCCACCGCGGTGACTATCTGACGGTCGTCGGCCCCTCAGGCTCCGGCAAGTCGACGTTCCTCAACATCGCGGGACTCCTCGACCGGCCGACCGGGGGCACGTACCGGCTCGACGGCATCGACACCGCCGCCCTCAGGGACAGCGAGCGCGCCGGACTGCGCGGCAGCCGCATCGGCTTCGTCTTCCAGAGCTTCCATCTCCTGCCCCACCGCTCCTCGTTGGAGAACGTCATGCTCTCCATGACGTACAACGGCATCGCGCGGGCCGAGCGGGTCACCCGGGCGCGCGAGGCGCTCGTCCGCGTCGGTCTGGGGCACCGGATCGACGCCGTCCCCACCCGGATGTCCGGCGGTGAGCGCCAACGTGTCGCCATTGCCCGGGCGTTGGTGAGCCGGCCGTCGCTCCTGCTGTGCGACGAGCCCACCGGAAACCTCGACACGACCACCGCGCAGCAGATCCTCGGACTGCTCGACGAACTCCACGCTGACGGCATCACCCTGATCGTCATCACCCACGATCCCGAGGTGGCCGCCCGGGGCAGGCGCACGGTGACCATCCGGGACGGCCTGCTGCGCGAACGGGTACCGGCATGAGGCGCCCCGGCCGATTCCCGCTCCCGGGGCGCCGGAGGAGTACGGTCCGGGTCTCGCGGCTCTCCCCGCGCGACCTACTGACCGAGGCGACCGCGGGGATGCTCCAGCGCCCGGGCCGCTCGGCCCTGACCGCGCTCGGCACCGTCCTGGGCGTGGGCACCTTCGTCGCCGTGCTGGGCCTGACCTCCACCACGTCCCAGCAGATCGACGAGCGCTTCAACGAGCTGACCGCGACCGAGGTGACGATCGAGGACACCGGCGGTGACCAGCCGGAGTACGTACGGAACGCCTTCCCGGCCGACGCCGACGCGCGGATCGAGCGGCTGAACGGGGTGCGCGACGCGGGCGTCTACTGGTCGGTGCGGCTGCCGGAGGGGCAGGGCGTACGGTCCGCGCCCGTCGGCGAGGCGGCCGAGGAGGCTCAGAGCCAGATCGTCGCGGCCTCACCGGGCGTCCTGGCCGCCGCGGGCCCGCACCTCCAGCAGGGCAGGATCTTCGACGCCTACCACGACCGGCAGGCGCAGCAGGTCGCCGTGGTCGGCTCCGGCATGGCGGCCCGGCTGGGGATCACCACACTGGAGACGGCACCCGCGATCTTCATCGACGGAGACGCCTTCACGGTGATCGGCATCGTCGATGGGGTCGACCGGAAGTCGGACGTGCTGCTCTCCGTCGTCGTTCCGCGCACCACCGCGGAGCGGGTCTGGGGCGGGCCGCGGGGCGACCGCGCCAAGATGCTGATCTCCACGGAGCTCGGCGCCGCCCAGCAGATCGCGGGCGAAGCAGCCCTCGCTCTCGATTCGGCCCACCCCGAGTACTTCCAGGCCGTTCCGCCGCCCGACCCGAGGTCGCTCAGGACGGCGGTCACATCGGACCTCGACCAGCTGTTCCTGCTCCTCGCGGGCATCTGTCTGCTGATCGGCGCGGTGGGCATCGCCAACACCACGCTGGTGGCCGTGCTCGAACGAACGGGAGAGATCGGCCTGCGCCGCGCGCTCGGCGCCCGCAGCCGCCACATCACGCTCCAGTTCCTGGCGGAGTCGGGCGCGCTCGGCACCCTCGGCGGACTGGTCGGCACCAGCCTCGGCACCTTCGCCGTCATCGGCACCGCGATGGCGCGCGAATGGACCCCGGTCATCCATCCCGTCACCGTCGTGGCGGCCCCTGCCATCGGCCTGGTGACCGGCGTCGTCGCCGGGCTCTATCCGGCCTGGCGCGCGAGCCGCATCCAGCCGGTGGAGGCGCTGCGGCGCTAGGAGGGCGTACCTACGGCAGGGAGCCCCGACGTATCCCGTCGGGGCTCCCTGCCGTGACGCGTCGCCGTCAGCAGACCGTGGAGGTCGAGCCACCGGTCGAGTTCAGGTAGCCCGTGGCGTGCGTGCAGAAGGCCGCGGTGTCGGCGGCCGGGCCCCAGAGCTCGGAGCGCGTGGTGTTGTCGACGTCCGCGCGGCCGTAGTCGGTGCCGGAGTCCGAGTGGTTGACGATGCGGACGGTGAGGTCCCAGCTCGAGTGCGTGTTGCGGTACTGCTGCCACACGTAGATGTACGCGTAGTTGTAGCCACAGCCGTAGTACTGCTTGACGGACGCGGCGTCGACTCCGCCGACCTGGAGGACCCGGGTCGTGCCGACCTGGGAGACGCTGGAGCAGCCCGAGGGGGTGCTCGCGGCGGCGGAGGGGGCGGTGACGAGGGAGAGGCCGGCTATCGCGCCGAGGGCGCCGAGAGTCGACGCGACCTTCTTGCCAAGGTTCATGGGTGAGCTCCAAGTGAACGGCAGACAAAGCCAGCTGAAGCTATAGCCAATGATCGATCGAAGTAAATGATCAAGCGGGTGATGCCTGTCACTCTGATGGAGGGTCAGATCGTCTTGCAGTAGGGCGAGTTGGATGAATCGGGTCCGCGTTTCGGGCAAACGGTGACGGCCGGACCCGTGGGGTCCGGCCGTCACCGTTCGTTCCGTGGGGGGCGTCAGCTCTTGCTCTTGCCGTCCCACTTGTAGACGGAGTAGACCTCCATGCAGTCCGTCTTGTCGTCGGCGCCGTCCGGGAGGTCACCTGCCTCCGTCTTCGGCTTCTTGTACGTGGCGCCCTCGCGCCAGTCGCCGCCGATGACAAGGGTGATGCTCTGCGCCTTCGCGTCGGCCCGGACCGCCGAGTCCGGCAGGCCGAGGGCCTTGGCCACGGACAGGGCGTCCGCCTTGCCCTGGTCGCCGGCCGCCTTCGGGTACTTGACCACCGTGTCCTTGCGGGGCTCGGCGCTCTGCGATGCTTCCGCCTGGGTGAAGCCCTTGCCCTTCAGGGTCGTCGCCATGCCGCTCGCCCGGCCGTCCACGGACGCCTGACCGTCGGCACCCGTGCCGTTGACGACCGTGACGGCGAGCGTGCCGGGCGCGGCCGCGTCCGGGCCCTTCGGCTTCGCGGAGGCGGAGGCGGACGGCTTGGCGCCGGCCGGGTCACCGTTCTTGTCGAAGGCCACGTCGTCGCGGAGCATCGACCACATCTTGTCGGCGGACTTCGGCACCATCTCGAGCTTGTCCTTGTTCTGGGACCACTCGACCGTGGGAACGGTCGCCGTCGTGAGACGGTCGAGCTTCACGTTCTTGAGCTGCATCGACAGATCGAAGAGCTTCGCCACCGAGCGGATCTCGTCGGAGACCTGAAGCGCCTTCGTGGCGGTCTCCGCCAGACCCATCAGCCGCCCGGTGTCGGTCCAGGCGTTCTGCTTCTGGAGCTTCTCCATCATGCCGTTCATGTACATGTGCTGGGCCTTGGCGCGGTTCTGGTCGTTGCCGAACGCGTGCCGGGTGCGCAGCCACTGGAGCGCCTGCTCGCCCTTGACCTCGGTGGTGCCCTCGGGCAGCTGCAGGCCGGAGCCGCCCTTCACCAGCCGGGTCGACTTGTCCCAGACACCGGTATTCACACAGACCGGGACGCCGCCGACTTCGTCCGCCATCGCCACCACACCCGCGAAGTCGACCATCATCCAGTGATCGATGTAGACCCCGGTGATCGACTCCCAGGTGGTCAGGGTGCAGCCCGGACCGCCGCGCCCCAGCGTCTCGTTGATGGGTTTGGTGGTGGTGGCGGGGTAGGTCGCGCCATCCGTGCCCTTGCACTCCGGGATCTTGACGATCGTGTCGCGCGGGATGGAGACGATGTTGGCGTTCTTACGGTCCGCCGAGATGTGCAGGAGCATCTGCACATCCGCGAGCGGCGCACTGTCCCGGAGGTTCTTGCCACCGCCGAGCGCCACGTTCTTGGCGTCGGCGCGACTGTCGGAGCCGATCAGCAGGATGTTGAGCGGGGTGTCGCCGAGCGCGTTCGGCGTCGCCTTCTTCACGCCGCTGTCGCCGCCGGCGCGGCTGCCGCCACGGATGTTGCCGTTGAGGTGCTGGTAGTACAGGTATCCGGCGCCGGCCGTCGCGAGTATCAGCAGTGACAGGGTCGCGGCGACCCAGCGAAATATCTTGCGTTTCCCGCTCTTCTTGGCGCGCCTGCGCGGACCCTTGCGCCGGTGACTCGTGCGACCTTCGCCGCCGCCCCCACCGGCGCCGCCTTTGTCGCCGCCGTCGCCCGCACCGCCGCCGGGAGCGCGGGTGCCCTCCCCGGCACCCTCACCCCCGTCACCGTAGAGACTCTCGTCCCAGCCCAAATCGCGGGCGTGCGGAACGCGTCCACGCGTCCCCTCCCTACGCACGCTGCTCTGTCCCACCCCTGGTCCCCTCGTTGATCAGGCGTGTGCCGCGACCCGGTGTTTCCGGGTCACTGGGCACATACCTTCTTGTCGGCTTCCACCTTGTCGACGTCCGGCGCCTTTACCGGACCGGTGATGGGCACCCCCGCGCCCTTGAAGTCGGAACCGAGGACGAGCGTCATGGGCTCACGCTCCCCGGCGTCCGTGGTGCCCGGCTTGAGCGCCGTGGCGGGCAGGCCCATCATGTCCGCGAGCTTGCGGGCCTGATCGGCCTGGTTCGGTGCGTACGTGAGCGTGGTCTTGGCCGCCTTCTCGGGGGCGTTGGCCTTGTTCGTGGACCGCGTCACGCCCTGATCGTTCTGCAGCCAGTCGATCGTCTTCTGCGCCGCACCCTGGATGCCGCTGCCGTTGAAGACGTCGACGCGTACGTCGGCGGCCTTGGCGCGCGTTCCCTGGAGCAGCTTCGCCTCGGCCTGGGCCTGGGCGTTCTTGGCGTCCTTCTCCTTCTTCTTCACCTCGGTGAAGGAGACGTCGTTCTGGACCATGCTGAACACCTGCGGGGCCTTGGTCTGGTCGAGGACGACGGTCGCCCTCTTGGTCGGCGGCTCGTCCGGGTTGTCGACCACAGGAACGGTCATGAAGCTGATGTTCTTCAGGTCGACCTTGCCGAGTTCCTTGGCAAGGGTGGTCAGCTTGATGGCGGTGCCTATTCCCCTGTCCACGGTGAGCGCCTTGGTCGCCGCGTCCGCCACCGAGTACAGCTTCGTCGGACTGTCGAGCGTGTCCTCCTTCAGCTGCCGGATCATGGATGCGAGGAACTGCTGCTGCATCTTGATCCGGTCCAGGTCGCTCTCGTTGCCGAGACCGTGCCGGTTGCGGAGGAACGCGAGCGCCTGCTCACCCTGGACCCTGTGCTCCCCCTCCGAGAGGTTGAGCTTGGAGTAGTCCTTGTCGTGGATGGGCTTGTTCAGGCAGACCTTCACGCCGCCGACCGCGGCCGACAGCGTCTTGACGGCGTTGAAGTCGACCATCATGAAGTGGTTGATCTCGATGCCGCCCGACAGCGCCTTGACGGTGCGCATCGTGCAGCCCGGGTCACGGCCGTTGACGCCGAACGACTCGTTGAACTTCGTCTTGGTCGTCGAGCCGGGGATGACCTTGGTCGAACCGTCGGGCTGCTTCGTCGGGCAGTCCGGGATCTCGGTCTTGAGGTCCCGGGGGATGCTGATGGCCGTCGCGTTGGTGCGGTCCTCGGAGACGTGGAAGAGGAACGTCGTGTCGGCGTGGCCGGTGACGTTGTCCTTGTTCCCGTAGCTCGTGTTGCCCTCGCCGGTGCGGATGTCGTTGCCGATGATCAGGATGTTCAGCGGCCCCTCCATCGTCTCGCCGCCGGAGGCGGCGTCACCGACGTCGACGGTGTTGAGGTTGCCGTTGAACTTGTTGTAGAGCGCGTACGCGCCCGCCGCACCGGCCACGAGCACGACGGCCATCGTCCCGCCGGTCCAGAGCAGGACCTTCTTCTTACGGGACTTCTGCGGCTTGCGCTTGCGGCGACCGGCCGACGGCGGCCCGCCCGCGGGGCCCTCGGGAGCACGGCGGCGGCGCTGGCCGGGAACGGGCGCCTCGGTCGAGGTCCGCGAACGCTCGCCGGTCCGGGAGGTCTCGCCGGTCCGCGAACGCTCGGCGGCCCGTGACCCCTCACCGGTTCTCGGGCCCGGAGTGGTGGCGCCGCGGGGGCGGGACTGCGGTGTCGACTGCCCAGCGGAGTGGTTCAGTCGCAGTTCGTAGTTGCCCGTCTGCGGGTTCAGTACCCACTGGTCGGCGGGGTCGATCTCGTCCGCCTGTCCACGGCTGTGCGCGTCCACGGTTACTTGAATCCTCCGTCGGTGCCACGCGAGGCGCCCACCCCGTCGGGCGCTCGGTCGTTCGATCCGTATGAGTGCGCGACCACGTGGTCGAGAGCACCGGATCGCGTCACACTATCCGCCCAGTTCAGCGCGGAGCGACGTCCGTGACAAATTCCACGCCCCTTACAACTGGGCAATTTGCTCAAACCTCATCCGCCCCAGCCCTCCCTTGGACTCCCCTTTACTCACCCTCCCTCAGACCTCCCCTAAGGGCACGCTCCTTCCGCCGCGCTGCGTCCCGAGAACGTCGGCGTCGGCACCGGACCCGGCGAGCCCGCGTCGTCCGGCTTCCCGCTGCCGTCCGTGTCCTCGCCCGCGCTCTCCGACGCCGAGGGCGTCACCGTCACGGGCCTGTCCTCGCGGAGTCGCTTGAAGAGTTGACTCGCCTCGGGTTGTACGAGTTCGTCCCGGTTCGCGTTCTGCGAGTACGGCCGCCGCGGCACCGTGAGGAACCGCACCTTCTCCGTGGGGATGGCCCGCATGGAGCGCGCCAGGTCGTACAGATCACGGAGCGAGTCGAGCCCCGGGTCGGTCGTGATGGACTTCGTCGCCGCGTCCAGGACCGGGTACAGGCGGGTCGGATTCAGCAGGACGCCGTTGCTCTGCACCTTGCTGACCAGGGCCCCCAGGAACTGCTGCTGGCGGTCCATGCGTTCCGTGTCGCTTCCGTTGCCCAACGACTTGCGGGCCCGTACGAAGCCCAGCGCCTGCTCGCCGTGGAGCGTCTGGCGCCCGGCCGGCAGCTTCAGCCTGGCGTCGGAGTCGTCGATCGGCTCCTTGAGGCAGACCTCCACCCCGTCCACGGCGTCGACCATCTTCTTGAAGCCGCGGAAGTCGATCACCATGTGGTGGTCGATCCGGATCCCGGTCAGCCGCTCGACGGTACGGATCGTGCAGGCCGTGCCGCCGATCTCGAAGGCCGAGTTGAACTGGGCGAATTGTTCACGTGTGCGCGTTCCGTCCGGTGTGCGACACGTGGGCATCCCCACCATCAGATCGCGCGGGATGGAGACCGCCGTCGCGCTCTCCTTCCCCGCCGCCAGATGCAGCAGGATCGTCGTGTCCGAGCGCTGGGTCCCCTTGTCCCGCCCGTACTGGGAGTTGCCGGCGCCGGTCCGGGTGTCGGAGCCGATCAGCAGGATGTTCCGCGCGGACGAGGCGACGGCGCTCGGGCGCTCCTTCTCGTATGCGCGCAGTTCGGCGGCGGCCGAGGTGTCGGTGGTGATGTTGTTGTCGAGCTTGCGGTAGAACCACCAGCCGGCACCCGCCGCGGCGAGGACGACGAACGAACACCCGAGCGCGGTCCAGCGCAGCCAGTGCCGCTTGCGCGGGGCGTCGCCCTCGGTGGCACCCGCCCCGTCCGCCGCGCCGGCCTCTCCGTCGGTGCGGGGCGTCTCCTCCCCGGCCGGGGGGTCCGGTTCGGCGGGCGTGCCGGCACTGTCCGTCACGTCTGAGTCCATCCTTCATGGCGTCGGCGGCGCGCCGGGCCGCCGGTCGCTGAGATAGACGGCCGAACCTGACGCTTGGTTGTGCCGGGGAGGGTGCGTACCCGCCGATCATGTACCGGAGTTGAGGCGCAGACCCGGGGACTCGGCGGGTCGGTGCGCCATATGGGTGGATCCTCGGCGGGCGGTCAGACCGCGGTCACCGTGACCCGCTCGCTCTCGACCCGCTTCTCGAGCGCCTCGGGCGCCAGTTGGTCCAGGTTCCGGCACAGGACGACCGAGGCCCCGGTCGCCAGCGGCGCGTACAGCCCGGCGGAGAGCCCGTCCCAGCCGTCGTAGGTGCGGCCGGAGAGCAGCCGCGCCCCGGGTGCGAGGCCGAGGGCCTCGGCGTCCGCGCGGGCCCGCTCCACGAGCTGGGTGCCCGTCAGTTCCGCACCGTCGACCATCAGGGCGGGCGCGTCCGCGTCGACCGGGACGAAGGGGGCGAACCGGTCACCCTGGCTCGGCACCTCCACCGCGTAGTCCGCGTAACCGGCGGGCGGTGCCGGGAAGCGGCGGCCCAGCGGGGCGAGGGAGAGCGCGATCCGGTCTCCCGAGCAGGCCAGCCCGGCGTCGAGGGTGTCGGGCCCCGCGACGACGTAGTCGGCGTCCGCCGGGTCGCCGCCGAGCTCGGCGGTCACGCCGACGGACGAACATGCCAGCAGCCAGACGGCGGTCTGCCAGTGCGCGGGAAGCAGCAGCGCGAGCCGGTCGCCGGGGGAGGCGGAGAGCTCGCCCTGGAGCAGATTGGCGGTCTTGGCCACCCAATTGGCGAAGGTGGCGACGGACAATTCGACGCGCTCACCGGTGGCGTCGTCGTAGAAGGTGATCAAGGGGCGGGCGGGGTCCGCGGCGAGCGCGGATCGCAGCAGGTCGGCGGGGGTGCGGTCGCTGGCGTTCACGCGGGCAAGGGTACGCGGGGAGGTCTGCGGGGAGCCGCCGTACCGGTGACACCGTCCACCGGTCGGCCCGATGGCCCGTCAGTTTCCGGGTGGAATCCCGCCGTGCGGAACGGCCCGGGGCTGCGGACGATCGCTTCATGCGTGCCAACCTTGTCTCCTCGATCGCCGTGACATGCGCGGCGGCTCTCGCCCTTCCGTTGTCCCTCGCGACCCCTGCGGCGGCGCTGCAGCCGGGTGCGCCCACCATGCCGACGGCGGTGCCGGCCGTCGTCGAACCCGCCGCTCCGGCGGCGCCACCCGTCGTGGACCCCGCCGAGCAGGAAGCCGCGCCGGCCGCCGCCTCCTCGGAGGCGGACGTCGCCGGATCCACCCAGTCCCTTCGGCTCGCGCCGCTCGGGAACGGCCGCCGGGCCATCGGCCCCGCCACCCCGGGGGCGGCGCAAGGCCTGGCCCGACGGGACGTCAGACCCTTCTCCCTCGTGGGCGTCGTCTGGGACGACGCCCAGGCGCACCTGCACGGCACCGTCCAGGTCCGCACCCGGACGACCGGAAGCGCGGACTGGTCGGAGTGGCAGAACGTGGAGATCCACAACGACGACCACGGGGCCGACCCCGACACCGCCGAGGCCGCCTCGGGTGCGACCCGTGGATCCACCGCCCCGCTCTGGGTCGGCGACTCGGACGGCGTCGAGGTCCGCGTGGAGCCGGAGCGGCACGAGGAGCTCGCGGCCGAGGCCGAACCCCTCCCCGCCGGGCTCCGCATCGAGCTGGTCGACCCGGGCCCGGAGCCCGCCGCCGACCCGGGCCCCCAGACGCGCGTGGCGTACGGGCCGCGTACCGCGCACCGCGCGCCGACCGTCGAGGAGGCGGCCGCCACCTCCGTCAACGCCCACCTCGCCCCAGTCGGTACGGCGGCGATCCCGGCGGCCGCGGCTGCCCCTGCCGCCGCCGCGAAGCCGTACATCGGACCCCGCCCGAAGATCATCACGCGGAAGGGCTGGGGGGCGAACGAGAAGCTGCGCAAGGGAGGGTTCGTCTACACCAAGGCGGTCAAGGCGGCCTTCGTCCATCACAGCGCGACCGGCAACAAGTACACCTGCAAGCAGGCGCCCTCCGTCCTCCGCAGTATCTACCGCTACCACACCCAGAGCAGTGGCTGGCGTGACTTCGGCTACAACTTCGCCGTCGACAGGTGCGGAAACATCTACGAAGGACGCGCCGGGGGCGTGGCCAAGCCGGTCCGCGGCGCGCACACGCTCGGTTTCAACACCAACAGCATGGGCATCGCCGTCCTCGGCACCTACAGTTCGACGACCCCGCCGGCCGCCGTGGTCAACGCCGTCGCGAAGCTGACGGCGTGGAAGCTGGGGCTGCACGGGGTGAATCCGAAGGGGAAGACGACGCTGGTCTCGGCCGGCGGAAAGTACAAGAAGGGCAAGAAGGTCACCTTCAACACCATCGCGGGACACCGTGACGGCTACGCCACGGCCTGCCCGGGAGCGCGTCTCTACGGGAAGCTCGGCACCGCGAGGACCACGTCGGCGAAGTACCAGGGACGGCCGTGATGGGGGCACCGGCCGAGCGTCTGCATAAACTGACCGGTCATATCGCACGGACGAGCGGACAAGCCGAAAAGCGGACGAGCCGACGAGTGGCCGTGCGACGAGACCGGACCCGGACAGGAAGCAGAGACGACAGGTGACAGAAGCGATCCTCCTGGTCGGTGGCAAGGGCACGCGGTTGCGGCCTCTGACGGTCAACACGCCGAAGCCGATGGTTCCGGCGGCCGGCGTTCCCTTCCTGACGCACCAGCTGGCGCGGGCCAGGGCGGCGGGCGTCGAGCATGTGGTGCTCGCCACGTCGTACCTGGCCGAGGTCTTCGAGCCGCACTTCGGGGACGGCTCGGCGCTGGGGCTCAGCCTGGAGTACGTCACCGAGGAGGAGCCGCTCGGTACGGGCGGCGCGATCCGGAACGTCGCCTCGCGCCTCCACTCGGGCGCCGACGACCCGGTCCTGGTGTTCAACGGCGACATCCTGACGGGCCTGGACATCCGGGCCCTGGTCGCCACGCACGCCGACTCGGGTGCGGACGTCTCCCTGCACCTCACCCGGGTCGACGACCCGCGGGCGTTCGGCCTGGTCCCGACGGACCCGACCGGCCGCGTCACGGCCTTCCTGGAGAAGCCGCAGACTCCGGAGGAGATCGTCACCGACCAGATCAACGCGGGGGCCTACGTCTTCCGCCGCTCCGTCATCGACACGATTCCGGCGGGCCGTCCCGTCTCGGTCGAGCGGGAGACCTTCCCCGAGCTGCTCGCCTCCGGCGCGCATCTCCAGGGCCTGGTCGACTCCACGTACTGGCTCGACCTCGGCACCCCGCAGGCCTTCGTCCGCGGCTCCGCCGACCTGGTCCTCGGCCACGCCCCGTCCCCTGCCGTGCCGGGCCGCTGCGGCGACCGCCTGGTCCTGCCGACGGCCCGGGTGGCAAGGGACGCCAAGCTCACGGGCGGCACCGTGGTCGGCGACGGCGCGGTGGTCGGCGCGGGCGCCCGGATCACGGGCTCCACGCTCCACGCGGACGCGGTGGTCGAACCGGGCGCGGTGATCACTGACTCCCTGATCGGCGCGGGCGCCAGGATCGGCGCGCGCACGGTCCTCACGGGCGCGGTCATCGGCGACGGCGCCCACGTGGGCCCGGACAACGAACTCCGCGAAGGCATCCGCATCTGGTGCAACGCGGTCCTCCCGGCAGGCTCGGTCCGCTTCTCGTCGGACCAGTAGGGAACCCGCGCGGTCGGCTGCCCCGCCCACACCCCCACCCCGCATGGGCAATCGTCCCGTTGGGCGGTGGGGGTCCCCCGGACGAAGTCTGGGGGAGGGTGGGCACACGGGACGACGCCCTCTGCGGGCGCGTCCGCCCCCGTGCGTCCGGCGACCACGAGGGCGCTGCCCTGTCCGGGGTTCGTCGGAGTCCCGGCGCGCCGGGGATACGCTCATACACATGGCCGGCCGCTTCCCACCCCGAACCCCCACGACCCGCACCACCGTGCGCGGCGGCCACATCCCCATCCCCGGACCCGCCTCCGAGGCCCCCGCCTCCGAGGCCCCCTCCCCTGAGGCCCCCTCCCCTGAGGCCCCCTCCCCTGAGGCCCCCTCCCCTGAGGCCCCCGCCCCCGAGGCCCCCGCCTCGGACGCCGTCGACCTGGGCCTCACGCTCGGCCCCCTCCGCCGCGGCCCCGCCGACCCCACCTTCCGTACGACCCCCGACGGCTCCGTCTGGCGGGCCAGCCGCACCCCCGTGGGCCCCGGCACGCTCCGGGTCGCCGTCCGCTCGGGAGTCGTCGAGGCCGAGGCCTGGGGCCCGGGCGGCGACTGGCTCATGGACGGCCTGCCCCGACTCCTCGGCGCCGACGACGACCCCGCCGCCTTCGTCCCCCGTCACCGCCTCCTCGCAGCCACCCACCGCCGCCGCCCCGGCCTGCGCCTGACGCGCACGGGCCTGGTCATGGAGTCGCTGATCCCGTCGATCCTGGAGCAGAAGGTCACGACCGACGAGGCGTACCGCGCGTGGCGTCTGCTCGTACGGAAGTACGGCGAGCCCGCCCCCGGCCCCGCCCCGGACGGGATGCACGTCATGCCCGACGCCCCCACCTGGGTCCGGATCCCGTCCTGGGAGTGGCACCGCGCAGGCGTCGACAACAAGCGCGCCTCGACGATCCTGCGCGCCGCGCGCGTCGCCCGCCGCATGGAGGAGGCCGCCGGGATGGAGCCCGAACAGGCCCAGCAGCGCCTGGAGTTGATCCCCGGGATCGGCCCCTGGACCTCCGCCGAGACGATCCAGCGCAGCAACGGCGCCCCGGACGCGGTCACCGTCGGCGACCTCCACCTGCCCGGCATCGTCGGCTACGCCCTCGCGGGCGACCGCACGACCGACGACGCGGCCATGCTCGAACTGCTCGCCCCCTACGCGGGCCAGCGCCACCGCGCGGCCCGCCTGATTCTCCTCAGCGGCCGCGTCCCCCCGCGCCGCGCGCCCCGGATGACCCCCGGAAACATCGCGGCGCTCTGAGCGCACGCCCCTCCCGGAGCGAGGCTCTGAACGGACGCTCCGAACCGACGCTCAGGGCCCCGCCCGCCGAGAGTCGCTACCGCACCTCGATGAACTGCCCCGCCTGCCGCGCCGGCCGGTCCTTCGGCGGGGCCGCCGCGTGCCCGACCGCCACCGCGCCCATCGGGTCCCAGCCCTCCGGCAGCCCGAGGACGTCGCGTACGACATCACGGCAGAACATCGTCGAGGACACCCACGCCGAGCCGAGCCGCTCGCCCGCCAGCGCCACAAGGAAGTTCTGCACGCCCGCGCCCGCCGCGACCACGAACATCTCCCGCTCGGCGGCGTCCCTGCGCGGGTCGCCGTAGTGGTGCGAGCCGTCCATGACCAGGCACGGCACCACCAGATACGGGGCGTTGCGCAGCACATCGCCACGGCGTACGCGTTTGGCGACGGACTCCTCCGACTTGCCGTCCCGTCGCAGGTCCGCGATCCACGCGTCCCGCATCGCGTCGAGGAGCCGCAGTCGCGACTCCGGCGATTCCAGGAGTACGAACCGCCACGGCGTGGTGTGGTGCGGCGCCGGAGCCGTGACGGCCGCGGCGACGGCACGCCGTACCGCGCCCGGATCCACCGGCTCGTCGGTGAACTCACGGACGGTGCGCCGCAGGGTCACCGCCTCCCGCACGGCCTCCGAGGTCCCGAGCCGGAACATGTCGTCGGCGGCGCCGCGCACCAGAGCCCGAGCACCCTCGCCGACGGAACCGTCCACCACGTGCGGCAGGCCCCGGACGACGGCGACCGGCAGTCCGTTCGCCTTGCCCTTCACCAGGTCGCCCGCGGCGGCGAGTTCGTCGGCGGTGGCGACGACGGTCGCGCTGAGCGGATTGCCGTACGCGTCCGTGCCGCCGCGCAGGTCGTCGAGGACGCGCACGCCGGCCGCGCCGATGGCCACGTCCGTCAGACCGCTGCGCCAGGGCCGCCCGAAGGTGTCCGTGACGACGACACCGACGTCGACGCCGAGCGTGTCCCGCAGCCCGTCGCGGATGGCGCGGGCCGAGGCGTCCGGGTCGACGGGCAGCAGCAGCACCGTTCCGGCAGGGGTGTTGGAGGCGTCGACCCCGGCCGCGGCCATGACCAGACCCTGCCGGTTCTCGACGATCCGCAGGGTGCCGCGGCGCGCCACCACCCGTACCGTCTCGGCGTCGATCGCCTCCTCCCGGTCATCGGCGGCGATCACCCGCCCCTCGGCCTTGCTCACGATCTTGGACGTGACGAGCAGGACGTCTCCGTCCTCGAGACGGGGGGAGGCGGACGCGATCAGCTTGGCGAGATCGTCCCCCGGCTTCACCTCGGGCAGCCCGGGCAGCGCCCACACCTGGTACGCGGGGCCGTCCGCGCCGACGGCGGGGCCGTCCGTGCCGGGCAGGGGACCCGTCATCCGCGGATCTCTTCCGCGAGCGTCAGCGCCTCGCGCGCCATCGCGGCCGTCGCGTCCACATCCGTCATCATCAGCGGCACCGCCCGGCAGCGGATGCCCGCCGCCTCGACGTCCTCGACCGTGCCCGCGTCGACGGTGTCCACCAGCCAGCCGTCGAGCAGCCCCGAGCCGTAGTGTTTGGCCACCGCCGAGGCCGTGGACTCGACGCCCACCGCCGCGAGGACCTTGTCGGCCATGCCTCGCACGGGCGCGTCGCCGACGATGGGGGAGAGGCCGACCACCGGCACGTCCGCCTCGGCGATCGCCTCGCGGATGCCCGGTACGGCCAGGATCGTGCCGACCGACACGACCGGGTTGGACGGCGGGAAGAGGATGACGTCCGCTTCCGAGATGGCCTCCAGGACACCGGGGGCCGGCTTCGCGGCCTCCGCGCCGACCGCCACGACGGCCTGCGCGTCCACGGACGCCCGCAGCTTCACCCAGTACTCCTGGAAGTGCACCGCCCTGGACTCGCCGTCCACCTCGATGGCGACATGCGTCTCGACGCGGTCGTCGGACATCGGGAGCAGGCGCACGCCCGGCTGCCAGCGGGCGCACAGCGCCTCGGTGACGGCGCTGAGCGGGTATCCGGCGCCCAGCATCTGCGTGCGGACGATGTGGGTCGCGAAGTCCCGGTCGCCGAGGCCGAACCACTCCGGGCCGACCCCGTATGCCGCGAGCTCCTCCTTCACCGTGAAGGACTCGTCCTCACGGCCCCAGCCCTGTTCCTCGTTGATGCCACCGCCGAGGGTGTACATCACCGTGTCGAGGTCCGGGCAGACCTTCAGTCCGAAGAGATGGATGTCGTCACCGGTATTGCCGACGACCGTGATCTCCGCGTCGGGCGCGGCCTGCTTGAGGCCGCGAAGGAAGCGGGCACCACCGATGCCACCGGCCAGAACCACAATGCGCATGCAGACAGTCTGTCAGGCGCAGCCTGATCCTTTGAGGGGTGGTGGTCGGGCGACGGGCGGGCCTGTCAGGCGCAGCCTGATCCTTTGAGGGGGTGGTGGTCGGGCGACGGGCGGCGCTATCAGGCGGTGACGACACCGTGGGTCGCCGGGGCGCACTGCGCCTGGAGCGATTCGTGCATCGGCATGTCGGTGAGGCCCGGGTAGTAGACGTGCAGGCTGACCGCCGGTTCGAGGGAGTCGTTGACGACCTCGTGGACGTACCCCGGCGCGAAGACGCGCTGCGCGCCTCCCGTGAGCGTCCGTACGCCCCGGTCCGTTCGTTCCGTCAACTCCCCTTCGAGGACGGTCAGTACGCCGGAGGAGCGGCCGTGGTCGTGGAGTCCGCTGCCCTGGCCGGGCACCCAGGAGAGCAGCCAGACCTCGTAGCCGGGCCCGGTGCGCAGCCGGTGGTACCAGCGGGTGGTGGCGTCGTACTCGACGTAGGGGGCCCACTGCGCGCGGTCGGCGGCGATGGAGCGTGCGAGCCCGGCGAACTCGGCCACGGTGGCGGGGTGCTCGCGGGCGGGCTGCAGGAGGTGCGGGACCTCGAGGAGGTCGCCGGCGATCTGAAGGTCGCTGTCGCTGTTCATGGGTGCGGTGGTCCTCGGCAGAAACAGAAGTCAGTGCTGGGGGTCCCCGGACGGAGTCTGGGGGAGGGTGTCGCAGGGAGAGAAAAGAAGACGCTGGAGCTCTGGGGCATCAACAGCTGGAACAGCAACAGCAACAGCGAGCCTGGACAGCGCGGCGGTACCCACGGGCGTGGGTCGCGGAGGGCGCTGAGGTCGCTTGCATGGCATCAAAGGTGACGGGCGAGCCACCCGACTGTCAACCCAATGCCCGTTTTGGGGCTAATCTTTCACCTCATCCGGTTACAGCGCCCGGAGAAAGGTTTGTTCAGCTGCTGAGCGGGAGACATGGCGCAACATCCGTGCCTGTAAACGCGACCGAGATCCCGTGATCGGACTGTGATCCGGATCGCTTCCGTGGCTGGATCGCAACAAGATCCATGTCTGGGGCGTCTCCCTTCGTGAAGGGGGCACGGTGCGGGCAGGCCGGTGGCATGTGTCTTGTTTTTGGTGATTTGAACACTTTCCGCATAGCCTTGGTTCCGCAGAGTGAATACCGGGCCCAATAGCAGATTCCGGCTTGACTCGCACAGAGCACGAACTTGTAATTTCACTCGTGTCGTTCGGCCGAAATCGGTAACGGCAACATCACGGGGACGCAAAGACGGACGAGGGGCGCACATGACCGAGTTGTTCCAGGAACTGCTGGTCGAGGACGCGGACGACGAACTCGGCTGGCAGGAGCGCGCACTGTGCGCCCAGACCGATCCCGAGTCCTTCTTCCCCGAGAAGGGCGGCTCGACCCGCGAGGCCAAGAAGGTCTGCCTCGCGTGCGAGGTCCGCTCCGAATGCCTCGAATACGCCCTGCAGAACGACGAACGATTCGGCATCTGGGGCGGCCTGTCCGAGCGTGAACGCCGGCGCCTGAAGAAGGCCGCGGTCTGACCGGCGCCCCGACCCGCGCCCACGCGTCAAACCGCTCACACCTGTACACAACGAACGGTCCGCCCCCTGTGCTCTGTCCACAGGCGGCGGACCGTCCTCGCCCTCCCGTCGCCCGGCCACCACCCCTCATCGAGGCGCTGCGCGCCAACCCCTCCTTGTCTGCCGTTAGTGTGGGGCCCCGTCCGAGACGTACCCACGCCCCCCGCGGGCGACCCCCGGCCGGAGGGCCCGTACCTCGATGTCCTCAACTCCTGAGTTCCCGCGACACGTCGTCACCGCCGTGCTCGTCGCCCACGACGGCGCCCGCTGGCTGCCGGACGCCCTCGCCGGGCTGCTCGCCCAGGAACGCCCCGTGCAGAACGTCGTCGCCGCCGACACCGGCAGCGCCGACGACTCCGCACAGCTGCTGACCGACGCGATCGGCGCCGACCGCGTCCTGCACCTCGCCCGCCGCACCGGATTCGGTGCCGCCGTCGAGGAGGTCGCCCGCACCGCCCCCGTGCTCGGACCCGAGGAACTCACCTATCTGAAGCGCCCCAGCGGCTGGGACCCGGTCAGCAGGACCTGGAGCGACGACGCCTACGACCTGCCCGAACTCCCGCACGGCGAGCCCGTGCAGTGGCTCTGGCTGCTCCACGACGACTGCGCCCCCGAGCCGGACGCGCTCACCGAACTGCTGCGCGTCGCCGACTCGGACACGTACGCCGCGGTCATCGGCCCCAAGCTCCGCGGCTGGTACGACCGCAAGCAGCTCCTCGAAGCCGGTGTCTCCATCGCCCGCAGCGGCCGCCGCTGGACCGGACTCGACCGCCGGGAGCAGGACCAGGGCCAGCACGACCAGGTCCGCTCCGTCCTCTCCGTCTCCAGCGCCGGAATGCTCATCCGCCGCGACGTCTTCGAGGAGCTCGGCGGCTTCGACCGCCGCCTGCCCCTGATGCGCGACGACGTGGACCTGTGCTGGCGCGCCCACTCCGCCGGCCACCGCGTCGTCGTCGCCCCCGACGCCGTCCTGCGCCACGCCGAGGCCTCCGCCCGCGAACGTCGCACCGTCGACTGCGCCGGCCGCTCCGTGGCCAACCCGCACCGCGTCGACAAGGCCGGCGCCGTCTACACGCTGCTCGCCAACGCCCGCGGCGCCGCCCTGCCCTACGTACTGATCCGGCTGATCCTCGGCACCCTGCTGCGCACCCTCGCCTACCTCGTCGGCAAGGTGCCCGGCCAGGCCGTCGACGAGGTCATGGGTCTCTTGGCCACCCTGCTGCGTCCCGAGCGGATCCTCGCCGCCCGCAAACGCCGCAAGAACCCCGCCGTCGCCGCGAGCGAACTGCGCCCGCTCTTCCCGCCGCCCGGCGCCACCGTCCGCGCCACCGCCGAACAGGTCGTCGCGAACTTCGGCGGCTCCGACGCCGATTCCGGTGGCTCCCGCCACGGCGTCGTCGAATCCGGGCCCGGCGGCGACGACGCCGACTTCCTGGAGATCGAGCAGTTCGCCCGGCTGAAGAAGATCGCCCGCAAGCCCGGACCGGTCCTCTTCGCCCTGCTCCTGCTCGTCTCCGTGGTGGCCTGCCGCGGCCTGTTCGGCGGCGGCTCGCTCGCCGGCGGCGCCCTGCTCCCCGCCCCCGACTCCGTCTCCGAGCTGTGGGGACGGTACGCGGACAGCTGGCACGCCCTCGGCACCGGCGGCACGCAGACCGCGCCGCCCTACCTCGCCGTCCTGGCCGCCCTCTCCGCCCTCTTCCTCGGCTCCACCTCGTTCGCGCTCACCGTGCTGCTCGTCTGCTCGGTCCCGCTCGCCGGCTTCACCGCCTACTTCGCCGCGCGCCCGATCGTCGAGTCCCGGCTGCTGCGCGCCTGGGGCTCCATCGCCTACGCCTTCCTGCCCGCCGCCACCGGAGCGCTCGCGGCCGGCCGCCTCGGCACCGCCGTCCTCGCGATCCTGCTCCCGCTCATCGCCCGCGCCGCCGTCGCCGCCCACGGACTGACCGGTCAGGGCCGCGGCAGCTGGCGCGCCACCTGGGCGTACACCTTCCTGCTGACCTTCGCGACGGCGTTCACCCCGATCGTCTGGCCGCTCGCCGCCGTCCTCGGCCTCGGCGTCCTCGCCCTGCGCCGCTCCGACATCACCGCATACGGACTGCGCTTCCTCGCCGCCGTCGGCACCCCGATCCTCGTCCTCGCCCCCTGGTCGCTCTCCCTCCTGACCAGCCCCTCCGCCTTCCTGCGCGAGGCCGGCCTCGACATCCGTACGGGCACGGCCTCCGCACTCGACCTGCTCGGGATCAGCCCCGGCGGCCCGGGCACCACCGGCGGCCTCCTCCTCATCGGCATCGTGCTCGCCGCCCTGGCCGCGCTGCTGCGCGAGGAGCGCCAGTTCGCCGCCCGCGTCGCCTGGGCCGCCGCCCTCGCCGGACTCCTCTTCGCCGTGATCTCCAACGGCGCCGGGGACACCGGCTGGGCCGGACCCGCCACGCTCGTCTACGGCGCCGCACTGCTCGCCGCCGGCATGATCGGCGCGGAGGGCGGACGCACCCGCGTCGCCGCCCACGGCTTCGGCTGGCGCCAGCCCGTCGCCGCGCTCATCGCGTTCGCCGCCGCGCTCGGCCCGGTCGTGGCCGCCGCCGGCTGGATGATCGGTGGCGCCGACGGCCCGCTGACCCGGCGCGACCCGGTCCAGGTCCCGGCGTTCGTCGCCGAGGAGAGCACCAACCCCGACCAGCCCCGCACCCTCGTCCTCGGCGGCACCTCGCCCGACGAGGTCGCGTACACCCTGGTCCGCGGCTCCGGCGGCCGCCTCGGCGACGCCGAACTGACCGCCGCGGCCGACAACGACCCGCGCCTGGACAAGGTCGTCGCGCACCTGGTGGCCGGCTCCGGCGCCGACCAGACCCAGGAGCTCAGCGGCTTCGCGATCCGTTACGTCCTCGTACGCGACGGGGCTCCGCGCCAGATGAGCCGCGTCCTCGACGCCACGCCTGGCCTCAACCGGCTCAGCCAGCTCGACGGCAGCGCGCTCTGGAGCGTCGACCGCGACCGCGTGGTCGCCCGCGCCACCATCGTCCCCGCGGCGAAGCCCGGCGACGCGGCGAAGGCCACCGACGCGGCGGTCACGCCGATCGCGGTCGCCTCCGGCCCCGTCGAGGCGCACGCGAAGATCCCGTCCGGCCCCGCCGGCCGCGTCCTGCGCATCGCCGACCACGCCGACGAGGGCTGGACCGCCACCCTCGACGGCAAGGAGCTGAACAAGACCACCGTCGACGGCTGGGCCCAGGGCTTCGAACTCCCCGCAGAGGGCGGCAAGCTCGACCTCACCTACGACCAGCCGTTCACCCACACCCTGTGGATCTGGGCCCAGGTCGGCCTCGCCGTCGTCCTGCTCGTCCTCGCCCTGCCGGGGCGCCGCCGCGAGATTGACGACGACCTGCCCGAGGAGGAGGTCGTCATCCCCGCCCAGGCGATGGAGGGCGACGGCCGTCGGGCCCGCCGACTGCGCGCCGCGGCGGAGGCGGAGGCCGCTGCCACGGTGACCGAAGAGGCGGCTCCCGAGCAGGAGCCGGTGCCGGTTCCCCAGGAGCAGACGTACGCCGCCGACTGGGACGGCCAGTACGACCCGGCCTACGCGCAGCAGCAGCAACAACAGCAGCAGGAGCAGGAGCAGTACGCCCAGCAGGGCTACTACTCGGAGTACGCGGCCGACCCGTACCAGCAGCAGTATCCGCAGCAGTACGACCAGCCGTACGAGCAGCAGCAGTACGACCCGTACCAGCAGCAGGGGTACGAGCAGCAGCAGCCGCAGCAGCAGCCGTACGAGGAGCAGCAGCCGTACGACCCGTACACCTACGGCTACGAGACCGACCAGCGTCCCGACGGGAGCAGCAACCAGTGAAGCGCACCACCCTCTCCCTGATCGCGGTCGCCACCGCCCTCGCCGCCGTCACCGGCTTCGCCGCCCTGACCGCGCCCGACGGCACCGTCAAGGTCCCGCCGATCGCCACGGGGCCGATGCCGGTCGAGCGCTCCAGCCTGCTGTGCCCGGCGCCGAGCACGTCCGAGGTGGCCGAGACCGACTACACCTCGTACACCCCGGCCGGAAAAGGTGCCGTCGGTGCTGCCGCCAAGGGCGACACCGCCGCCAAGGCCGAGCTGAAGCCCGCCCCGGTCGCCGCCACCCCCGGCGGCACGCCGGCGAAGAAGCCCTCCGCCGCCAAGGCCCCGGGGACCGTCACCGAACCGGGCAAGCCCGTCGGCGCCGAGGCGAACGGCGGTGCCGCCCCCGCCCTGACCGGCGCGGCGACCGGCGCCCTCGCCCCCGGCTGGACGGTCCAGCAGACCACCGTGGTCCCCGCGGGCGGCGCGCGCGGACTGCTCGGCGTCGCCTGCTCCGCCCCCGACACGGACTTCTGGTTCCCGGCCGCCTCCACGGCCAAGGAGCGCCAGGACTACGTCCACCTCACCAACCCCGACGACACCGCCGCCGTCGCCGACATCGAGCTGTACGGCCCCGAGGGCGTGCTCAAGTCGCAGTTGACCGAGGGCATCCCGGTCCCGGCCCACTCCAGCGTCCCCGTCCTGCTCTCCACGCTCACCGGCGAGGCCGCGAAGGCGGACGTGACCGTCCATGTGACGACTCGCAGCGGACGCGTCGGCGCGGTCATCGGCTCCGCCGACGACAAGCTCGGCAGCGACTGGCTGCCCGCCTCGGCCGACCCGGCCGGCACCGCCGTCCTGCCCGGCATCCCGGCCGACGCGACCTCGGTCCGCCTGGTGGCGTACGCGCCGGGCGAGGACGACGCGGAGCTGAAGATCCAGCTGGTCGGCGAGAACGGCACGATCGTCCCGGCGAGCGCGCAGTCCCTGCACGTGAAGTCGGGCATGACCGCGTCCGTCGACCTTCCCGACCTGACCCGGGGCGAGGCGGGTGCCCTGCTGCTCACCCCCTCGGACCCGAAGAAGACCACCCCGTTCGTGGCCGCCCTGCGCGTCGTGCGCGGCAAGGGCGACAAGCAGGAGGTCGCCTTCATCCCCGCGACCGCCGCGATCACCGCCCGTGCCACCGTCGCCGACAACCGCGCGGCCGGCTCGACCCTCACGCTCACGGCGCCCGGCGCAGCGGCCCAGGTCAAGGTCACGGCGTCGGCGGGTACGGCGGGCGGTACGACGGTCTCCAAGACCGTCACGGTCAAGGCGGGCACGACGACGAAGGTGACCGACGTCGTCCCGGCCGGTCTGAAGGGCTCCTACGCGCTGACGGTCGAACGGGTCTCGGGCGGGCCCGTCCACGCCGCACGCGCCCTGGTGCTTCCGCAGGACGGCATCCCCATGTTCACGGTCCAGACCCTGGCGGACGACCGGGGCGCGGTGCAGGTCCCGAGGACGAAGCAGGACCTCTCGGTCCTGGACGACTGACGCCTCGACGGCCGGCGCCTGGACGGCTGGCGTCTGGACGGCCGGCGTCTGGACGGCTGGCGTCGGGGCCACCGACCTCGTACGACCGGGAAGGGCGCCGGCGTTCCTTCGACGGCGGGCGACGTTCGCCTGAAAGCGGCCGGCGTTCCCCCGAAGGTGGCTTGCGTTCCCCCGAAGGGGTCAGTCCTGCCCGTACCGGGGGTCGACCGACTCGGGGGAGAGACCCAGGAGCTCGGCCACCTGCTCCACCACGACCTCATGGACGAGCAGCGCCCGTTCGTCACGGCTCTTCGAGCGGATCTCGACCGGCCGCCGATAGACGACGATCCGGGCGGGCCCGCCCTTCTCCGCCGGCGCGGCCCCGCCCAGCGGCACCGACTCGCCCGGCACCGAAGGCGGCACGTCGAGGACCATGAACTCGACGTCCGCCAGCTGCGGCCAGCGCCGTTCCAGGCGTTCCACCGAGTCCAGGACGAGATCGCGGAAGGTGTCGGCCCGGGTCGCGGACAACGGCACCTGCGGCGGGGCGACCGGCCCGCGCATACCGCGGCCGTGCCGGTCGCGCCGACGCGTCCGCGGCTCCACCGGAACCGGACGGGACTCCGCCGCATCGGGCTCGGGCGGACGGGACGAGGGGTTCGGCGGCACAGGACTGTCCATCACTGACGCAGCGTAACTCTCCTCGGTGCCCGTCGACCGTGGCGCACACGGACCACCTCGCCGCGCGCCGGACCCGGGCTGTCGTTAGTTGAACATTCCAGCCAGGCGCGGGCTCGATTCCAGGGGCTCCCGCGATCGGCCATCTGGCCGTGGTTGACCGGATTCCTGTCGACCGTTGTCCGGATCGAACGCCGTCCCCACCCCCGTTCCCCTCCTTACGCGCAGGTCAGGACGGCCCCCCGAAGCGGGCCCGTGTCCGACGTCACACCGCGACACGGTGGAGTGACCTGGTGGAGAGTCGTCGCGGCCCGCTCAAGAGTGCGGTACCGTCCAACGTCGTGAGCCCTGTACGTCGCTGTTCGCGCACCGCGTGCGGCCGCCCTGCCGTCGCGACACTGACGTACGTCTATGCCGACTCGACTGCGGTCCTCGGCCCGCTCGCCACCTACGCCGAGCCCCACTGCTACGACCTGTGTGCCCAACACAGCGAGCGCCTCACCGCGCCGCGCGGCTGGGAGGTCGTGCGGCTCTCCGACGGCTCCGCCCCCGCCCGCCCCAGCGGTGACGACCTCGAAGCCCTCGCCAACGCGGTACGGGAAGCGGCGCGCCCCCAGCGCGCGGCCGAAGCCGGCGGCAAGGGCGGCGGCCGAGGCGGCGACCCGGTGGAGGTCGGCCGCCGAGGCCACCTCCGGGTCCTTCGCTCCCCGGACTCCTGAGCACGATGGCCTGAGCCGGACTCCTGCGCCGGGTACCTGCGTAGGACTCCTGCGCAGGCGACGCCCGGAGCCTGCCTGCGCCGGGTACCTGCGCCGGGCGCCCGAGCCCGGCACCCCGCATCCCGCGCTCCTCCGAGCCCGACGTCCTGAATGCGGTCCCGAGCCCGGCTCCTCAGCCCCGCTCCCGAGCCCGACATCCCGCACCGGACCCCCACGCGCGGCGCCCGCCCGGCCAGGCGCTCTGCCCTCCCCTCGGGGCGCCCCGGTAGGTTGGGCATCCGCACACGCCGTACACGCGTGGCACACGCGCCGCACACGCGTGCCGAGGTTCGAGGATTCAGGAGGGTTGTTCCGTGGCTGCTGATCTGTCGCAGATCGTGAAGGCGTACGACGTCCGCGGGGTGGTGCCGGATCAGTGGGACGAGACGCTCGCCGAGCTGTTCGGCGCCGCGTTCGTCCGGGTGACCGGCGCGGACGCGATCGTCGTCGGCCACGACATGCGGCCCTCGTCGCCGGGCCTGTCGGGCGCGTTCGCCCGTGGCGCGGCCCGACTCGGCGCCGATGTCACCCTGATCGGGCTCTGCTCCACGGACCAGCTGTACTTCGCCTCCGGCAGCCTCGACCTGCCGGGCGCGATGTTCACCGCCTCGCATAACCCGGCGCAGTACAACGGCATCAAGATGTGCCGCGCCGGCGCCGCGCCCGTCGGCCAGGACACCGGTCTGTCCGAGATCCGCATCATGGTGGAGCGCTGGTCGGAAGAGGGCGCCCCGGCGGCCGCCCCGACCACCGGCACCATCACCGAGCGGGACACGCTGGAGGACTACGCGGCCCACCTGAAGGCGCTGGTCGACCTCACCGCGATCCGCCCCCTCAAGGTCGTCGTGGACGCGGGCAACGGCATGGGCGGCCACACCGTCCCCACCGTCTTCGAAGGCCTCCCGCTGGACGTCGTACCGATGTACTTCGAGCTGGACGGCACCTTCCCGAACCACGAGGCCAACCCCCTCGACCCGGCGAACATCGTCGACCTCCAGGCCCGCGTCCGGGCCGAGGGCGCCGACCTTGGTCTCGCCTTCGACGGCGACGCCGACCGCTGCTTCGTCGTCGACGAGCGCGGCGAGGCCGTCGCCCCGTCCGCGATCACGGCCCTGGTCGCAGCCCGCGAGCTGGCCAAGACCCCCGGCGGCACGATCATCCACAACCTGATCACCTCCTGGTCGGTCCCCGAGGTCGTGCGCGAGAACGGCGGCTCGCCGGTCCGTACCCGCGTCGGTCACTCCTTCATCAAGGAGGAGATGGCGAAGACGGGTGCGATCTTCGGCGGCGAGCACTCCGCGCACTACTACTTCAAGGACTTCTGGAACGCCGATACGGGCATGCTCGCCGCGCTCCACGTCCTCGCCGCCCTCGGCGGCCAGGACGGCCCCCTGTCGGAGCTGGTCGCGTCGTACGACCGCTACGTGGGCTCCGGCGAGATCAACTCCACGGTCGCCGACCAGGCGGGCCGCGCCGCGGCGGTCAAGGCGACGTACGAGGGCCAGGACGGCATCACCCTCGACGAGCTGGACGGCCTGACGGTGTCGGCGGACGACTGGTGGTTCAACCTGCGCCCCTCCAACACCGAGCCGCTGCTCCGCCTGAACGTCGAGGCCCGCGACGAGGCCACCATGGCCAAGGTCCGCGACGAGGTCCTCGCCCTCGTCCGCGCGACGGACTGACACCCTCTCCCCGGCGGGGGACCGGCCGACTGTCCCCGCCGGGGGACGAACCGACGCCCCTCCCCGCCGGGGCACGGACTGACCCCTCTCCCCCGGGGAACGGGCCGGGCGGCCGAGCCGCGCGCCCTGTCCCCCGGCGGTAGGCTGACCTGGCCCAAAGGGCAGCACCACCACCGTTTGTTCGAAGGGAAACCTCATGCCGCTCGAAGCCGGCCTCCTGGAGATCCTGGCCTGCCCGGCGTGCCACGCGCCGCTGAACGACCGCACGGCGGCCGAGACCCCCGAGCTGATCTGCACGGGTGACGACTGCGGCCTGGCCTACCCGGTCCGCGACGGCATCCCCGTCCTCCTGGTCGACGAGGCCCGCCGCCCGGCGTAAGGGCCGGCGCCGCTCCACCGCGGGAAGATCCGAACCCCGGTGGGGCGGGTAGGGAACCAGAACCCGGCCGACGGCCGGGCACACATCACCGGCCGCACCGCCCCGCCCCCGGAGGCCCCATGCTGGACGAGACCCTCCTCGACGCACCGGACGCCCTCGCCCTCGCCGACCGCCGCGGCCTGCTCCGCGGCGCCGCCGAGGCCGGCGCGCGGGTACGGACCGCCGCCCGCCACGCCGCCGAGGCCGGCATCGACGAACTCAGCCCGGAGGGCCGGCCCCGCTCCGTCCTCGTCGCGGGCCCCGGCACCGCGGCCGCCGGCGTCGCCGACCTGGTCGGCGCCCTCGCCGGAGCCTCCGCGCCCGTCATCCGCCTCCAGCCCACCGGCGTCGCCCCCGCCGCCGGCGCCCTGCGCTGGGCCCTCCCCGGCTGGGCCGGCTCCGTGGATCTGCTCCTGATCCCGACGACCGACGGCTCCGAACCCGGACTCGCCCTCCTCGTCGAGCAGGCGTACCGCCGCGGCATCACGGTCGTCGCCGTCGCGCCCAAGAACACCCCGCTCGCCGAGGCCGTCAGCGGCCCCCGCGGACTGCTCGTGCCCATGGCGATGGCCCCGCACGAGAGCGCCGAGGAGTACGAGGAGACCCTCGCCGCGGGACCCGGCTCCCTGTGGGCCCTGTTCACCCCGCTCCTCGCGCTCCTCGACCGCGTCGGTCTCGTAGAAGCGCCGTCCGAGACGCTGGAGAAGGTCGCCGACCGCCTGGACCGTACGGCCGAACGCTGCGGTCCTGCCATCGCCACGTACAGCAACCCGGCCAAGACGCTCGCCGCCGAACTCGCCGACTCGCTGCCGCTGATCTGGACCGAGGGCGACGCCGCGGGCCCCGTCGGCCGGCGGTTCGCCGCCGTCCTCGCCGAGCTTGCCGGACTGCCCGCGCTCGCCGCCGAACTGCCCGAGGCCCTGCCCGCCCACGGCGTACTGCTCGCCGGCGACTACGCGGCAGGCGCCGACCCCGACGACTTCTTCCGCGACCGCGTCGACGAGGCCCAGGCCCTGCGCGCCCGGGTCGTCCTGCTGCGCGACCGCCCGGCCGACGCCGGCGGCCTGACCGCAGGGCCCGCCGCCCGCGAACTGGCGCTCAGCCACGGCACGGCCATCAGCGAACTGGAGCCGGAGGAGGGCGGAGACCTGGAGACCCTCGCCGAACTGCTCGCCGTCACCGACTTCGCCGCCATCTACCTCGCCCTGGCCTCGGCCGGCATCGCCCCGCAGCACCGACCCGCAGACTGACCCACAGCGCCGTATTCCGCCGTACTCCTCACGGACGCGGCCGTACCCCGGAAGACCTCGCTGAGACACCCCACGGACACCACCCGCTGAGACACTCCGCCGACCCACCTCCCGCACTGAGGAAAGCTGGAATCGTTCGATGGACCGCCTCGTCAACACCGTCCGCCCCTACGCCTGGGGCTCCACGACCGCCATCCCGGACCTGCTCGGCACCACCCCCACCGGTGAGCCCCAGGCCGAGATGTGGATGGGCGCCCACCCCGGCGCCCCGTCCCGCACGGAGCGCGGACCGCTCAACGAGGTCATCGACACCGATCCCGTACGCGAACTGGGCACGGCGGCCGTCGGGAAGTTCGGCCCGCACCTGCCCTTCCTCTTCAAGATGCTCGCCGCCGGAGCCCCGCTCTCCCTCCAGGTCCACCCCGACCTCGCCCAGGCGAAGGCCGGATTCGCCGCCGAGCAGGCGGCCGGCGTCCCGATCGACGCGCCGCACCGCAACTACAAGGACGCCAACCACAAGCCCGAACTGGTCTGCGCCCTCACCCCGTTCACCGGGCTGTGCGGATTCCGCGACCCCATCGAGGCCGCCGACACCATCGCCGCACTCGGCGTCGACTCCCTCAAGCCGTACGTGGACCTGCTGCACGCCCACCCCGAAGAGGCCGCGCTGCGCGAGGTCATGACCGCCCTGCTCACCGCCGACCGCGAGGAGATGGCGCACACCGTGGCCGAGGCCGCGGCCGCCGCCACCCGCCTCGGCGGTGCCCACGCCCCGTACGCCACCCTCGCCCACCACTTCCCGGGCGACGCCGGCGTCATCGCCGCCATGCTGCTCAACCCGGTCCAACTCCAGCCCGGCGAAGCCCTCTTCCTCGGCGCTGGCGTGCCACACGCCTACCTCGACGGCCTCGGCGTCGAGATCATGGCCAACTCCGACAACGTGCTGCGCTGCGGACTGACCCCCAAGCACGTCGACGTCCCGGAGCTGCTGCGGGTCGTCCGCTTCGAGCCGAACGAGCCGGCCGTCCTGCGCCCCGAGGCGTCTCCGGCGGGCGAAGAGGTCTACGACACCCCGATCGACGAATTCCGCCTGTCCCGCTTCGTACGGGCGGAAGGCGCGGCGCCCACCGACGTCACCGCCGGCACCCCGCAGATCCTGCTCGCCGTCGCGGGCCGGCCCAAGGCGGGCGAAGTGACCCTCGCGCCCGGCGAGTCGGTCTTCGTGCCGGCGGGCGAAACGACCGAACTGTCCGGTACGGGAACGGTGTTTCGCGCCACCGTCGTCGCCTGATGCAACAATGACCGGCCGTATGGCGGCAACAGAGCCGGAGCACCGACGAAGGGAACACGTACACCCATGAGCGCGTCAGGCGGAACCAAGGCGATCGTGGCGGCACTCGCCGCGAACCTCGCGATCGCGGTAGCCAAGTTCGTGGCGTTCATCTTCAGTGGTTCGTCCTCGATGCTGGCCGAGAGCGTCCACTCCCTCGCCGACTCCGGTAACCAGGGGCTCCTGCTCCTCGGCGGCAAGAAGGCCAAGCGGGAGGCGACCCCGCAGCACCCCTTCGGCTACGGCCGCGAGCGGTACATCTACGCCTTCCTCGTCTCGATCGTGCTCTTCTCGGTCGGTGGCATGTTCGCCGTCTACGAGGGCTACGAGAAGATCAAGCACCCGCACCCCATCGAGGCCTGGTACTGGCCGGTCGGCGTCCTCGTCTTCGCGATCATCGCCGAGACGTTCTCGTTCCGTACGGCCATCAAGGAGTCGAACGCGATCCGCGGCAGCCAGTCCTGGAAGGAGTTCGTGCGCCGCGCGAAGGCGCCCGAGCTCCCGGTCGTCCTCCTGGAGGACCTCGGCGCGCTCGTCGGTCTGTTCCTCGCCCTGGGCGGCGTCGGCCTCGCCCTCCTTACCGGCGACGGCATCTGGGACGGCATCGGCACCCTCTGCATCGGTGTCCTGCTCATCCTGATCGCGATCGTCCTCGCCGCCGAGACCAAGTCCCTGCTGCTCGGCGAGTCCGCCGGCATCGAAGACGTGAAGAAGATCGAGGCCGCGGTCGTCGACGGCGAGACCGTCACCCGCCTCATCCACATGCGCACGCTCCACCTCGGCCCCGAGGAGCTCCTCGTCGCCGCCAAGATCGCCGTCCGCACCGACGAGACGGCCTCCCAGGTGGCGGCGGCCATCAACGCGGCGGAGGACCGCATCCGCACGGCCGTCCCGATCGCCCGGGTCATCTACCTGGAGCCGGACGTCTACGACGAGTCGGCCGCAGCGGCAGGCACCAACCCAGCAAAGTCCCCGGGCGGCCCGAGCCACTGACACCCAGCCCCGTTGTGCCCACCTGTCCCGCCGGGGCGGAACAGGTGAGCACAACTCTGGGCTCGACACCACGACGAGCGGCGCCGCTGACAGGACCCGCACCAAGGGGCCCGGGGTCACCACGACCCCGGGCCCTTTCGCGCGCCCCGGGGTTATCCGCTCTCTCGACCCCATGTCGAGGCCGAATCCGGCCGATCCCGATACCAGGCGGACTGTGGGCCGCCGCCCTGATCGGTGTAGATTCGTGACCAGCCAGACGTCGCTGCTGATGGCGGTCGGGCGGTCCGCACGGACCGGCCGAGGGAGAGAGGGCCTCCGACGACTGCACCGCGGGAGTACCCGGGCATTCGTATGCCCGCGCTACGCCACATCGCGGTGTCAGGCGCCCCGACCGACCCTCGAACTCGATCCACGAGGAGCAGCCCAGTCATGACGACTGCCGCCACCCAGCAGGACTTCAAGGTCGCCGACCTGTCCCTTGCCGCCTTCGGCCGCAAGGAGATCACGCTCGCCGAGCACGAGATGCCCGGCCTGATGTCGATCCGCCGCGAGTACGCCGAGCAGCAGCCGCTCGCCGGCGCCCGCGTCACCGGCTCCCTGCACATGACCGTGCAGACCGCCGTCCTCATCGAGACCCTGGTCGCCCTCGGCGCCGAGGTCCGCTGGGCGTCCTGCAACATCTTCTCCACCCAGGACCACGCCGCCGCGGCCATCGCCGTCGGCCCGAACGGCACCCCCGAGGCCCCCGCCGGCGTCCCGGTCTTCGCCTGGAAGGGCGAGACCCTGGAGGAGTACTGGTGGTGCACGGAGCAGGCCCTGACCTGGCCGAACACGCCCACCGGCGGCCCGAACATGATCCTGGACGACGGCGGTGACGCCACCCTCCTCGTCCACAAGGGCGTCGAGTTCGAGAAGGCCGGCTCCGCCCCGGACCCGTCCACCGCGGACAGCGAGGAGTACGGCTACATCCTCCGTCTCCTCAACCGCACCCTCGGCGAGAACCCGCAGAAGTGGACCCAGCTGGCCTCCGAGATCCGCGGCGTGACCGAGGAGACCACGACCGGTGTCCACCGCCTGTACGAGATGCACCAGGCCGGCACCCTTCTCTTCCCGGCGATCAACGTGAACGACGCCGTCACGAAGTCGAAGTTCGACAACAAGTACGGCTGCCGCCACTCCCTGATCGACGGCATCAACCGCGCCACCGACGTCCTCATCGGCGGCAAGACCGCGGTCGTCTTCGGCTACGGCGACGTCGGCAAGGGCTGCGCCGAGTCCCTCCGCGGCCAGGGCGCCCGTGTCATCGTCACCGAGATCGACCCCATCTGCGCCCTCCAGGCGGCGATGGACGGCTACCAGGTCGCGACCCTGGACGACGTCGTCGAGACGGCCGACATCTTCATCACCACGACCGGCAACAAGGACATCATCATGGCCTCCGACATGGCCAAGATGAAGCACCAGGCCATCGTCGGGAACATCGGCCACTTCGACAACGAGATCGACATGGCCGGCCTCGCCAAGATCGAGGGCATCGTCAAGGACGAGGTCAAGCCTCAGGTCCACACCTGGAAGTTCGCCGACGGCAAGGTCCTGATCGTCCTCTCCGAGGGCCGTCTGCTGAACCTCGGCAACGCGACCGGTCACCCGTCCTTCGTGATGTCGAACTCCTTCGCGGACCAGACCCTGGCCCAGATCGAGCTCTTCACCAAGCCGCAGGAGTACCCGACCGACGTCTACGTGCTCCCCAAGCACCTCGACGAGAAGGTCGCCCGCCTCCACCTCGCGGCCCTGGGCGTGAAGCTCACGACCCTGCGCCCCGAGCAGGCCGCCTACATCGGCGTCGAGGTCGAAGGCCCGTACAAGCCGGACCACTACCGCTACTGATGCCGGGACCGACGGCGCCCGTGCACTGACACACGCCCGTCCCGGTCACCCGTAGAGGAAAAGGCAGGCCCCCGCACCCCCGTGCCGGGGGCCTGCCTCGTCTATCGCCCCAGCAAGCACCCCGAGGACCCATGCCCCGCGGCCGCTATTCGCTCCATGATCCGCACGATCACACCCCCCTCGGTGAAGAGCACTTCAACTGCGCGCCCGGCCCCTCCGGCTGGCGCTACGTCTCACAGACCACCACCCCCTCCGGCGAACACGCCGGCTCCGTCGACCTGGCCATCGACGAACTCGGCCGCCCCATCCGCCTCGAACTTCACGCCGCGAGCTGGCAGGTCCGCGGCGCCGCCCTCGACGGCGTCACCTGGGTCCGTACCGACCCCACCGGCACCCATGCCACGGAAGGCAATGTGCGCGCCCATGCCTTCACCGGCACCTCACCGGCGTTCCTCGTCGCGATCACGCGACTCCTGCGTCTCACCCCCGCTTCCCCCGCGACCCGCGTCCGGCTCGTCGCCTTCACGGATCCCGTGCTCGCCCCCCTCACGATCGACCAGTCCTGGGCCCTGGTGAACAGTGAAACGCACGCCACTGACAACGGCCGTCTGATCGTGGACGAGTACCAGGTCAACGCCCTGGACACGGGGGAGCAGCACACGCTCCACATCGCCGGCGACGTGGTCCTCTCCGCCCCCGGCATCGAACTCGAAGGCCTCGAGACCCCGCCGTCCGTCTGGCCCTAGGCCGGCGGCGCGAACCCGGTCGACGCGTCCGAATCACGTACCTCCGACGCAACGACAGGCGGCGCCACGGGCCCGGCGGTGGGAGGGGCGTTCTCCACCTTCGCCGCCGAAGCCGTGCTCACCGGCTGCACCACGGGAGCCACGAACCCGGGCACCTGCCCGCCCCCGCCCTGCCCCGCCGAGGCGAAGGCCCGACGAGCCTCCCGAGCCTGCCGCTCGGCGACCACCCCGGCCAGATACGCCGCCGCGGGCACACCCGGCGGGGGAGGCGTTCCGGTCCGCGCGACCAGCTCATCGGCCAGCCGCTCCGAGAGCCTCCGCCCCACGCCCGGATCCAGCTGCCGCATCCGCGTCAGGTACTGCCGTATCTCCAGCCACAGCGCGTCCGGCACCGCCGACAGATCCAGCTCGGCGAACCGACCCACGAGCCACGGCGGAGGAGGGGGAACGACCGCGCTCCGGGCCGCCGGCACCCGCTCACGTACGACCAGCGTCCCCGCGAACACATCCCCGATGCGCCGCCCCCGCTCCGACACCAGCGAAGCGATGCAGGCGACGACCCCCAACGTCATCAGGATCTCCACGACCCCCATCGCCCCGCGCACCAGCGCGTGCCGGAACCGGATCGGCCCCCCGTCGTCCCGCACCACCCGCAGCCCGCAGGCGAGCTTCCCCAGCGACCGTCCGTGCGACAGCGTCTCCACCGCGATCGGCGCCCCCACCAGCACCAGCAGGAACGACGCGATCGAAACCGCCATCTGCGCGGCCTCGTCCAACGAGGCGGTGGCCATCGCCAGCCCCACCGTGATCAGCAGATAGACCGCCCACACCGCCAGAAGATCGAGGACCAGCGCCAGAGCCCGGCTCGGCAGCCGCGCCGGCTGCAACCCCAGTACGACGGCATCCCCCGTCACAACCCCGCTCACGGCGCCCACCCTTCTCCGACCTTCCCGACCCCTCGGTACGACAGTCTGCCAAGCTGACCCGCAGCGCGCCGCAGTAGTACGGACCCGTACGCACCCAGTGCCTGGAGCAGCAGCCGATCATGGACCTCGACGTCTACGTCACCGCCCACCGAGCCGAGTGGGACCGACTCGACCACCTGCTGCGTCGAGGCGGAAAACTCAGCGGCGCCGAGGCCGACGAGCTTGTCTCCCTCTACCAGCGGACGGCCACCCATCTCTCGCTGATCCAGTCCGCCGCCCCGGACCCCATGCTCACGGCCCGGCTCACCCAGCTCGTCGCCCGCGCCCGCGCCGCGGTCACCGGCACCCGCCGCTCCTCCTGGCGCGACGTGACCCGCTTCTTCACGGCCGGCTTCCCGGCCGCCGTCTACCGCTCCCGCCACTGGTGGGTCCCGACGGCCGTCCTTTCCATACTCATCGCGGCCGTCATGGGCTGGTGGATCGGCACGCACCCCGAGGTCCAGTCCGCGATCGGTGCTCCGGCCGAGCTCCGCGAGATGACCCGCCCGGGCGGCCAGTACGAGACGTACTACTCGAGCCATCCGGCGGCATCTTTCGCCGCCCAGGTCTGGACGAACAACGCCCAGGCCGCCGCCATGTGCCTGGTCCTCGGCGCGTTCCTCTGCGTCCCGGTGCTCTGGATCCTCTTCCTCAACATGCTGAACCTCGGGATGGCCATCGGTCTGATGTCCTCCGCAGGACGCCTCGACATCATGCTGGGCCTGCTCATCCCGCACGGCCTGCTCGAACTGACCGCGGTCTTCGTCGCCGCCGGCACCGGACTGCGCCTCGGATGGACCGTCATCGACCCCGGCCCCATGACCCGCCGTTCCGCCCTCGCCCAGCAAGGCCGCGCGGCCGTGGGAATGGCGATCGGCCTGGCCCTGGTCCTGTTCCTTTCGGGCCTCATCGAAGGCTTCGTCACCCCTTCGGGCCTCCCGACCTGGGCGCGCATCACCATCGGCGTCGCAGCTGAACTGGCATTTCTCGTCTACGTCTACGTCCTGGGCGGCCGCGCGGCCCGAGCGGGTGACACGGGTGATGTCGAGGAGACCGACCGCAGTGCGGTCCTGCCGACGGCTGCCTGATGTGCGGACGACCCCGCTGACCTGCTAGTCTCCTCTTCGCCCACAAAAACCGTTGACACGGTGCGCGTGGGGAGGTAGATTTGAACGGTTGCCTCGGACTGGACAAGTTCGAAGGCCAGCAGCTAGAGTCTCACTCGCTCCGGTCGGGAAGTTGATTTCCACGGAGCCACCCCGATTCCTTATTCGAATCACGAAGCCACCGATTAGGTCGGCCGAAATGAATCTGATAAAGTCGGAATCGCCGGAAAGGGAAACGCGAAAGCGAAGAACGGACTGGCAGCCCGCTCCAGCGGGTGGCAGAAACGGAAATCGGATCTGCTAAGCTGGAAACACGAAAGACCGAAGGGAAAGCCCGGAGGAAAGCCCGAGAGGGTGAGTACAAAGGAAGCGTCCGTTCCTTGAGAACTCAACAGCGTGCCAAAAATCAACGCCAGATTAGTTGATACCCCGTCCATCTTCGGATGGCGAGGTTCCTTTGAAAGTCCTACCGGTCCTTGTGGCGGGTAGGCAACAACACAGCGAGGACGCTGTGAACGACTGGTCCTATTCCGACCGGTCGTTCCGCTCTCGTGGTGTGCACCCGATTACGGGTAAACATTCACGGAGAGTTTGATCCTGGCTCAGGACGAACGCTGGCGGCGTGCTTAACACATGCAAGTCGAACGATGAAGCCCTTCGGGGTGGATTAGTGGCGAACGGGTGAGTAACACGTGGGCAATCTGCCCTTCACTCTGGGACAAGCCCTGGAAACGGGGTCTAATACCGGATAACACCGGCTTCCGCATGGAAGCTGGTTAAAAGCTCCGGCGGTGAAGGATGAGCCCGCGGCCTATCAGCTTGTTGGTGGGGTAATGGCCCACCAAGGCGACGACGGGTAGCCGGCCTGAGAGGGCGACCGGCCACACTGGGACTGAGACACGGCCCAGACTCCTACGGGAGGCAGCAGTGGGGAATATTGCACAATGGGCGAAAGCCTGATGCAGCGACGCCGCGTGAGGGATGACGGCCTTCGGGTTGTAAACCTCTTTCAGCAGGGAAGAAGCGAAAGTGACGGTACCTGCAGAAGAAGCGCCGGCTAACTACGTGCCAGCAGCCGCGGTAATACGTAGGGCGCAAGCGTTGTCCGGAATTATTGGGCGTAAAGAGCTCGTAGGCGGCTTGTCACGTCGGGTGTGAAAGCCCGGGGCTTAACCCCGGGTCTGCATCCGATACGGGCAGGCTAGAGTGTGGTAGGGGAGATCGGAATTCCTGGTGTAGCGGTGAAATGCGCAGATATCAGGAGGAACACCGGTGGCGAAGGCGGATCTCTGGGCCATTACTGACGCTGAGGAGCGAAAGCGTGGGGAGCGAACAGGATTAGATACCCTGGTAGTCCACGCCGTAAACGTTGGGAACTAGGTGTTGGCGACATTCCACGTCGTCGGTGCCGCAGCTAACGCATTAAGTTCCCCGCCTGGGGAGTACGGCCGCAAGGCTAAAACTCAAAGGAATTGACGGGGGCCCGCACAAGCAGCGGAGCATGTGGCTTAATTCGACGCAACGCGAAGAACCTTACCAAGGCTTGACATATACCGGAAAGCATTAGAGATAGTGCCCCCCTTGTGGTCGGTATACAGGTGGTGCATGGCTGTCGTCAGCTCGTGTCGTGAGATGTTGGGTTAAGTCCCGCAACGAGCGCAACCCTTGTCCTGTGTTGCCAGCATGCCCTTCGGGGTGATGGGGACTCACAGGAGACCGCCGGGGTCAACTCGGAGGAAGGTGGGGACGACGTCAAGTCATCATGCCCCTTATGTCTTGGGCTGCACACGTGCTACAATGGCCGGTACAAAGAGCTGCGATGCCGCGAGGCGGAGCGAATCTCAAAAAGCCGGTCTCAGTTCGGATTGGGGTCTGCAACTCGACCCCATGAAGTCGGAGTTGCTAGTAATCGCAGATCAGCATTGCTGCGGTGAATACGTTCCCGGGCCTTGTACACACCGCCCGTCACGTCACGAAAGTCGGTAACACCCGAAGCCGGTGGCCCAACCCCTTGTGGGAGGGAGCTGTCGAAGGTGGGACTGGCGATTGGGACGAAGTCGTAACAAGGTAGCCGTACCGGAAGGTGCGGCTGGATCACCTCCTTTCTAAGGAGCACAGTACCGATTGCAGACAAACGTTCTGCACGGTCAGCTCATGGGTGGAACGTTGATTAGTTGGCGTGAGTGAACTCGATGGTTCTTCCAGTACTGCTTCGGCGTGGAAAGAGGGACACGGAGGGTGGCTCACGCTTGGCACGTTGTTGGGTATCTGAGGGTACGGCCGTAAGGTTTGTATCTTCGCGATGCCGGCCCCAGTGAACTTGATCTTAGGATCAGGGTGATGGGTGGCTGGTCGTTGCTTGAGAACTACACAGTGGACGCGAGCATCTGTGGCCAAGTTTTTAAGGGCGCACGGTGGATGCCTTGGCACCAGGAACCGATGAAGGACGTGGGAGGCCACGATAGTCCCCGGGGAGCCGTCAACCAGGCTTTGATCCGGGGGTTTCCGAATGGGGAAACCCGGCAGTCGTCATGGGCTGTCACCCATGCCTGAACACATAGGGCATGTGGAGGGAACGAGGGGAAGTGAAACATCTCAGTACCCTCAGGAAGAGAAAACAACCGTGATTCCGGGAGTAGTGGCGAGCGAAACCGGATGAGGCCAAACCGTATGCGTGTGATACCCGGCAGGGGTTGCGCATACGGGGTTGTGGGATCTCTTTTTCACAGTCTGCCGGCTGTGAGACGAGTCAGAAACCGTTGATGTAGGCGAAGGACATGCGAAAGGTCCGGCGTAGAGGGTAAGACCCCCGTAGCTGAAACATTAACGGCTCGTTTAAGAGACACCCAAGTAGCACGGGGCCCGAGAAATCCCGTGTGAATCTGGCGGGACCACCCGCTAAGCCTAAATATTCCCTGGTGACCGATAGCGGATAGTACCGTGAGGGAATGGTGAAAAGTACCGCGGGAGCGGAGTGAAATAGTACCTGAAACCGTGTGCCTACAAGCCGTGGGAGCGTCGCTCATTGGGTTTACCCAATGGGTCGTGACTGCGTGCCTTTTGAAGAATGAGCCTGCGAGTTTGCGGTGTGTTGCGAGGTTAACCCGTGTGGGGAAGCCGTAGCGAAAGCGAGTCCGAACAGGGCGATTCAGTAGCACGCTCAAGACCCGAAGCGGAGTGATCTAGCCATGGGCAGGTTGAAGCGGAGGTAAGACTTCGTGGAGGACCGAACCCACCAGGGTTGAAAACCTGGGGGATGACCTGTGGTTAGGGGTGAAAGGCCAATCAAACTCCGTGATAGCTGGTTCTCCCCGAAATGCATTTAGGTGCAGCGTCGTGTGTTTCTTGCCGGAGGTAGAGCACTGGATAGGCGATGGGCCCTACCGGGTTACTGACCTTAGCCAAACTCCGAATGCCGGTAAGTGAGAGCACGGCAGTGAGACTGTGGGGGATAAGCTCCATGGTCGAGAGGGAAACAGCCCAGAGCATCGACTAAGGCCCCTAAGCGTACGCTAAGTGGGAAAGGATGTGGAGTCGCAGAGACAACCAGGAGGTTGGCTTAGAAGCAGCCACCCTTGAAAGAGTGCGTAATAGCTCACTGGTCAAGTGATTCCGCGCCGACAATGTAGCGGGGCTCAAGCGTACCGCCGAAGTCGTGTCATTGCAGCAATAGGGCCAACGCCCGCTGTGATGGGTAGGGGAGCGTCGTGTGCCGGGTGAAGCAGCCGCGGAAGCGAGTTGTGGACGGTTCACGAGTGAGAATGCAGGCATGAGTAGCGATACACACGTGAGAAACGTGTGCGCCGATTGACTAAGGGTTCCTGGGTCAAGCTGATCTGCCCAGGGTAAGTCGGGACCTAAGGCGAGGCCGACAGGCGTAGTCGATGGACAACCGGTTGATATTCCGGTACCCGCTTTGAAACGCCCAATATCGAGCCCATTAATGCTAAGCCCGTGAAGCCGTTCCGGACCCTTCGGGGAAAGGAAAGTGGTGGAGCCGGCGAACCAAGGTGGTAGTAGGTAAGCGATGGGGTGACGCAGGAAGGTAGTCCAGCCCGGGCGGTGGTTGTCCCGGGGTAAGGGTGTAGGCCGTGTGATAGGCAAATCCGTCACACATTAAGGCTGAGACCTGATGCCGAGCCGATTGTGGTGAAGTGGATGATCCTATGCTGTCGAGAAAAGCCTCTAGCGAGTTTCATGGCGGCCCGTACCCTAAACCGACTCAGGTGGTCAGGTAGAGAATACCGAGGCGTTCGGGTGAACTATGGTTAAGGAACTCGGCAAAATGCCCCCGTAACTTCGGGAGAAGGGGGCCATCACTGGTGATCGGATTTACTCCGTGAGCTGGGGGTGGCCGCAGAGACCAGCGAGAAGCGACTGTTTACTAAAAACACAGGTCCGTGCGAAGCCGTAAGGCGATGTATACGGACTGACGCCTGCCCGGTGCTGGAACGTTAAGGGGACCGGTTAGTGACCTTTCGGGGTTGCGAAGCTGAGAACTTAAGCGCCAGTAAACGGCGGTGGTAACTATAACCATCCTAAGGTAGCGAAATTCCTTGTCGGGTAAGTTCCGACCTGCACGAATGGCGTAACGACTTCTCGACTGTCTCAACCATAGGCCCGGTGAAATTGCACTACGAGTAAAGATGCTCGTTTCGCGCAGCAGGACGGAAAGACCCCGGGACCTTTACTACAGTTTGATATTGGTGTTCGGTTCGGCTTGTGTAGGATAGGTGGGAGACTTTGAAGCCGTGACGCCAGTCATGGTGGAGTCGCCGTTGAAATACCACTCTGGTCGTGCTGGATGTCTAACCTCGGTCCGTGATCCGGATCAGGGACAGTGTCTGATGGGTAGTTTAACTGGGGCGGTTGCCTCCCAAAGAGTAACGGAGGCGCCCAAAGGTTCCCTCAGCCTGGTTGGCAATCAGGTGTTGAGTGTAAGTGCACAAGGGAGCTTGACTGTGAGACCGACGGGTCGAGCAGGGACGAAAGTCGGGACTAGTGATCCGGCGGTGGCTTGTGGAAGCGCCGTCGCTCAACGGATAAAAGGTACCCCGGGGATAACAGGCTGATCTTCCCCAAGAGTCCATATCGACGGGATGGTTTGGCACCTCGATGTCGGCTCGTCGCATCCTGGGGCTGGAGTCGGTCCCAAGGGTTGGGCTGTTCGCCCATTAAAGCGGTACGCGAGCTGGGTTTAGAACGTCGTGAGACAGTTCGGTCCCTATCCGCTGCGCGCGTAGGAATATTGAGAAGGGCTGTCCCTAGTACGAGAGGACCGGGACGGACGAACCTCTGGTGTGCCAGTTGTCCTGCCAAGGGCATGGCTGGTTGGCTACGTTCGGGAGGGATAACCGCTGAAAGCATCTAAGCGGGAAGCCTGCTTCGAGATGAGTATTCCCACCTCCTTGAGAGGGTAAGGCTCCCAGTAGACGACTGGGTTGATAGGCCGGATGTGGAAGCCCAGTAATGGGTGGAGCTGACCGGTACTAATAGGCCGAGGGCTTGTCCTCAGTTGCTCGCGTCCACTGTGTTAGTTCTGAAGTAACGACCGTGTTGTCATCCGGTTGGTCAACTTCATAGTGTTTCGGTGGTCATAGCGTTAGGGAAACGCCCGGTTACATTCCGAACCCGGAAGCTAAGCCTTTCAGCGCCGATGGTACTGCAGGGGGGACCCTGTGGGAGAGTAGGACGCCGCCGAACAATCATTGTGGAAAAGCCCCGCACCTTATGGTGCGGGGCTTTTCTGCGTTCAGGACCAGTTGAGTAGTCGAGTAGCAGCTGTGGGCTCCCCTCGGGGAGCCCACAGTCGTATTCAGAGGCGGCCGGCTGCCTTCAGCGCGAGGTAGGCGTCTGCCAGTGCTGGTGCGAGATTGTCAGGCGTGGCGTCCACGACCGTGACGCCGTGGCGGCGGAGTTGGTCTGCCGTGCGGTGGCGCTGGGCCTGGGCCTGGGTGGCGGCTGCGGCCTCGTAGACGCCGTCGATCGTGCCGCGGCTCGCCGCCATGGCGGCCGTGTGCGGATCGGCGACAGAGGCGATCAGGACCGTGTGGCGCTGGGTGAGCTGAGGGAGGACCGGGAGAAGACCCTCCTCGATCGGGGCCGCGTCGAGGCTGGTGAGCAGGATGAGGAGTGAGCGGCGCGGGGCTCGGGCCAGCGCGGTGGCGACCAGGGAGCGGGCGTCCGTCTCCACGAGCTCGGGCTCGAGCGGGGCCAGGGCGTTGACCACGGCCGGCAGGACATCGGCGGCCGAGCGGCCCTGAACCTGGGCACGCAGACGGCGGTCGTAGGCCAGGAGGTCGACGCGGTCGCCGGCGCGGGAGGCGAGGGCGGTGAGGAGCAGAGCGGCGTCCATCGCGGCGTCGAGGCGCGGGACGTCTCCGACGCGGCCCGCGGAGGTGCGGCCGGTGTCGAGCACGATCAGGATGTGGCGGTCGCGCTCGGGGCGCCAGGTGCGGACGGCGACGGTGGTCTGGCGGGCCGTGGCTCGCCAGTCGATGGAGCGGGTGTCGTCACCGGGGACGTACTCGCGCAGACTGTCGAACTCGGTGCCTTCGCCGCGGGTGAGGACGCTGGTGCGGCCGTCGAGTTCACGGAGGCGGGCCAGACGTGAGGGCAGGTGCTTGCGGCTGGTGAACGGAGGCAGCACGCGGACCGTCCAGGGGACGGTGTGGTTGCCCTGTCGGGCGGCCAGGCCGAGGGGGCCGTAGGAGCGGACGGTGACCCGTTCCGCGTGGCGGTCGCCGCGGCGGGTGGGGCGCAGGGCCGTGGTGATCCGGCGGCGTTCGCCGGCGGGCACGGTGAGCTTCTGGCGGGAGGCGGCCTGGTCGGTGCCCGGGAGCCAGCTGCTCGGCGGCCAGGCGTCGCGGAGTTGGGCGCGAAGGCGGCGTCGTGAGGTGTTGGTGACGGTGAGCTGCACCTCTGCCCCGTCACCCAGTCGAACTGTTGTGTCACCGCTTCGGGTGAACTGCAGCGTTCGCACTGGCGCGGCCATCGCGTAGTCGCACAGAATTGCGAGTGAGAGGGGCGCGTTCACCGCGAGCATCCCCGTCCAACTGGGGGCGAGGATGCCCACGGGGAGCGATCCGAGGGCGGCGAGCAGTGCGGTTCGTCCGGTGAGGGCCATGGGGCGCCGTTCTCAGCGGGGTACGGGGACGTGGGCGAGGATCGAGTTGATGACGGAGTCGGCGGTGACGCCCTCCATCTCGGCCTCGGGCCGCAGCTGGATGCGATGACGCAGGGTGGGCAGGGCCAAGGCCTTCACGTCGTCCGGGGTGACATAGTCCCGGCCGGTGAGCCAGGCCCAGGCGCGGGCGGTGGAGAGCAGGGCCGTGGCACCCCGGGGGGAGACACCGAGGGTGAGCGAGGGGGATTCACGCGTGGCACGACAGATATCGACGACATAGCCGGTGATCTCGGGGGAGACCGAGGTCTTGGCGACGGCGGCGCGGGCGGCCTCGAGTTCGGCGGGCCCTGCGACCGGACGGACACCGGCGGCCTGGAGGTCGCGGGGGTTGAAGCCGTTCGCGTGCCGGGTCAGGACGTTGATCTCGTCCTCGCGGGAGGGCAGCGGGACGGTCAGCTTCAGGAGGAAGCGGTCGAGCTGGGCCTCGGGCAGGGGGTAAGTGCCCTCGTACTCGACGGGGTTCTGGGTCGCGGCGACCAGGAACGGGTCGGGCAGCGGTCGGGGCGTGCCGTCGACGGTGACCTGGCGCTCCTCCATCGCTTCCAGGAGCGAGGACTGCGTCTTCGGAGGTGTGCGGTTGATCTCGTCGGCGAGCAGCAGGTTGGTGAAGACAGGACCGGGCTGGAAGGAGAACTCCGCGGTACGGGCGTCGTAGACCAGGGAACCGGTGACGTCGCTCGGCATCAGGTCGGGGGTGAACTGCACCCGCTTGGTGTCCAGTTCGAGAGTGGCCGCGAGCGCACGGACGAGCAGCGTCTTGGCGACGCCGGGGACTCCTTCGAGGAGGACATGGCCTCGGCAGAGCAGGGCGACGACGAGTCCGGTGACGGCGGGGTCCTGGCCGACCACCGCCTTCGCGATCTCGGTGCGCAGGGCCTCCAGGGAGGCGCGGGCGTCCGAGTTCGTAGCGGTCTCGGGGGTCGGGGCGCTCATGAGGTGCGTACCTCTCTTTCGAGGGCGTCGAGTTGGTCTGCCAGGCGGATGAGAGCGGCGTCGTCGGCGGGAGCCGGGCCGAAGAGAAGGTCCCGCGGGTCTGCGGCCGTCTCTGAGAGTCGGGCGGAGATCGCGGGGAGCAAGGTCTCGGGGGAGTGGGCGTCCTGGGGGGCGACGCCGAGGAGTGGGGCGATCCGGGCGCGGGTCGCGGTGCGCAGTACGACGGCCGCGCGGTCGCGTGCGTTGCCTTTGCGGTAGAGGCGGGCGCGGCCTTCGGTGGCCTCGGAGGCCCGGACGGCGACCGGGAGACGTTCGGTCACGAGTGGGCCGAGGCGTCGGGCTTGCCAGATGGCGGCGAGGGCGGCGGCAACGGCGAGTTGGAGGGTGCCCCACAGCCAGCCCGAGGGGATGAGGGACAGGAAGCTGTCGGCGGCGCTGTCGGGGGACTCACCCTCGGGGTCGCCCTCGGTGACGGAAGTGTCGGAGAGGGAGGGGAGGTACCAGACGAGATGAGTGCGGGAGCCGAGGAGTTGCAGGGCGAGGGAGGCGTTGCCCTGCTTGTCGAGTCGCTCGTTGGAGAGGATGTCGGCGGAGCCGAGGAGCACGGTGTCGCCGCCGCCGGAGGTCGGGACCCTGAGCAGGGTGGGCATCCCGTCGCTGAGGTAGCAGGTGTCGGCCGTGTCGATCCCGGTGGTGTACCGCTCGCCGCCGATGTCGACGCTGCCGGCGCGGACGGCGGCGGGCAGGGAGCACTGGGGTTCACGGACCTTCACCGATGTGCTGGTGGCGACGGTGACGCCGGGGGTCAGGGCGCCGACGGAGGGGTGACCCGCGCCGATGAGGACCGTGCGACCGTGAGACTCCGTCATGGCCTTGTACAGCATGGACTGCTGATGGTCGGTCAGCAGGTCCGGAGTGGTGACCAGGAGGGTGCTGTCGGCTCCGGTGGCGGTGGTGGCCTCGTCGAGGGTGGTGACCACCTGGACGGTGACGCCCTGGGCTTTGAGGATCTCGGCGACGGCTCGGCTGCCGTTGGGGTCGGCGGAGCGGGGGTCGAGGTGGCCGTGGTGGTCGGAGGACTGCACGGTCGCCAGGATGATGCCGCCTATAAGGATCAGGGCGAGCACGAGGAGTGCCCCACGGGTCCGGGCCCAGATCTGGCGGGGGGAGAGGGAGGCCGAGGAGGCGCTGGTGCGCGGCCGGCTCATTCGGGTGCCCCCGTGGCTGCGGTGTCGAGGGAGGGCTTGGCCCGCTCCAGGGACACGTCCAGTTCCTCGATGCGGCGGTATGCGGGCTCGTCGGCCGTGCGGCCGCCGTATGTGACGTCGTCGAAGGAGCGGGCGGCGGCACGGAGTTCGTCCCTGTGGGAGGGCAGGGCGCGGCCCGCCTCGGCGGCGGCCTCGTCCGCGGTGCGGCCGGGGCGCGGGTCGAGGAGGGTGCGCTCCTCCAAGGAGCGGACAATGGCCCGCATCCGCTCCTGGACCGCCTGGTTCCAGCGGCCGGCCGAGGCGTGTCGGGCCGCGGCGGCCCGGTGCTGGTCGGCGGTGCGGGGGCCGTCATCGAACAGCGAGTCCCCTGTCGTGGGGGTGCGCTGTGGGCTGCCGAGCCGCCACCAGAGGACGGCGACCAGGGCGAGCACGACCACGACGATCACGAGAAGTCCCAGCAGGCCGCCGGGCGTTGCCCCGGAGGCCGAACTGAAGAGGTCGCCGACCCACTCCCAGAAGCGGTCGAGGCCGCGTTCGAGCAGGCTGGGGTCGTTCTCGTGGTACATCGGCTTGGACAGCTCCCGTTCCGCCGCCTCCCGGGCAGGGACACGGGGTATGTCCAGCGGCACGTCGTCGGCGTCCCGTATCGGCAGCCGCGCCGTGATCATGCCCCCCGTGAAGTGCACCCCGTCAGCTCCCGGTGGCGTGTTCGCCGGGTGCGGGGCCGTAGCCGGGGAGGCCGGCGGCCCGGGCGAGTTCGAGGTCCAGGGCCTCGCGGCGGATGCGCTGGTCCACGTAGAGGAGGACGGTGACGCCGGCGGAGATCGGGTAGGTGATCGCGCTGGTGATGACACCGCCGATGCCGGTGATGATCAGGAACGGCCAGCCGAACTCGGGGGAGGAGCCGGAGACCAGGCCGCTGAAGCCTTCGCCGTCGACGGCGATGGCGAGGATGGCGAAGGGGACGGTGATGATCATCCCCACGATGAGGAGCAGCAGCTGGGTCAGCAGTGTGATGCCGAAGATGCGCCACCAGGAGCCCTGGACGAGCTTGGCGGAGCGTTTCATCGACTGGATGACGCTCTGGCGCTCCAGCATCAGGGCCGGCGAGGCCAGACTGAATCGGATCATCAGCCAGATGACGACGACGACTCCGGCGATGGCGCCGAGGACGATGAGCGCGCCGTCGGTCACCTCGCCGAGGAGGATCCCGGGCAGCATGGCGACGAACACGATGGCCGCGCTCATGACAGGCAGCAGGAGCGTCAGCCCGAGCAGCCGGAGCAGGCGCGGGCGGGCCTCCTGCCAGGCGGCGCCGATCGAGACCGGGCGGCCGAGGACCGCGCGACTGATGACCACGGTGAGGAGCGCGGCGCTCACCAGGGTGGCCATCAGGAGGATGAGGATCGCGGGGATCGAACCGACCAGCGACGTCTGCAGGGAGTCGCCGAGCTGGGCCATGGCCTCGTCGGGGGAGGCGTTCGGGTCGATCTCGGGCGGCGTCGGGACCAGGAACCGCTGGACGAGGATGTCGGCGACCTGCGAGATCACGGCGACGGTGACCGTGATGGTGAGGACCGTGCGCCAGTAGGTGCGCATCGTCGACACGGCGCCGTCGAGGATCTCGCCCATGCCCAGGGGGCGCAGGGGGATCACTCCGGGCTTGGCGGCCGGCGGCTTGCCCCAGTTCCCGTGCTGCGGCGGACCGCCCCAGCCCTGGCCGGGCTGAGGTGCGGGGGCCTGGCCGGGGACGGGTGCCGTCGGCGGGGACCACTGTCCGGCGGGAGGCTGGTCCTTGGACCACTGGGGGGCGGAGCCGTTCGCGTCATCGGGCGTCGCGGGCCGGGGAACCCCGGTACCGTCCTGGCCGTCGGAGGGAGCAGATCCGGGCGAGGTCCAGCCCGGAGTGTCGTTCACGGTCGTCCACCTCGAGGAATGGTCGCGGGGCCGGCTCGGCGAGCCGGCACGGTCTCAGTGGCCGATCGCCTGTCCGGGCGGCGGGCCGTGAGCCATCGTGCCACGAGGGGCCCGCCGGTGGGCGGGGGCTGGTATCTCCATTCTCGCCTTCATTGTGGGCGCTCCAGGGGGCAGACTGGGCGGATGCCTGATCAGTGCGCACAAACCGCAGCGGCGGCGGGCAGAGCAGGGACGAGTGCTCCGGATCAGACCGGGGTTGTGGAGGGGCTGTGTGGCAGGTCACGGCAGGTAACGATTGCTAATGGGATGTTGTCGTAGCGTCCGGTGGCCGAGACGCAGATCAGCGTCCGCGTTCACAGCGGCACGCAGTTCTTCAAGCTGTACGTGATCAACAACGAGGACGCGTTCTTCGGGTACTACCCGATCTGCCCCAACAAGGTCGTCGCCCAGGGCGAGACCCTCGAGATCTACGACCTGGTCGGCAAGGACACCACGCTCTTCCACCACTCGATCAACGACGGCGAGTCCTCCAGCGGAGCGCAGCAGGTGCAGCAGGCCCGCATGTGGTTCGACAGCGTCTGGGAGACCATCGGAAGGGACTTCGACCTTGACGCACGATGACCAGCTCACGGCGGTCCTGGCGAACGCACGAGTGATCTTCTTCGACTTCGACGGACCGGTATGCGACGTGTTCGCCGGACTGCCCGCGCATAAGGTCGCCAAGCAACTCACCGCGCTGCTCTCATCCCAGGACCCAGCAGCGGGCGTGAAGGCATCCGAGACCGACGACCCGATCGAGGTCCTGCGCATCGCCCACGAAGCGAACGCCGAACTGGGCCAGCAGGTAGAGCAAGCGTTGACCGCCGCCGAGGTCGAAGCTGTCGCAGTGGCCGGCCCCCCGACGGCAGGCGCAGCGGAAGCTCTTCGAGCCGCGCACGCCTCAGGAAGGGCGGTCGCGGTGGTGAGCAACAACTCCGCCGAGTGCGTTCAACGCTTCGTGGAGCTGCACGGCTTGGGGGATTACGTCGCGAAGATCGTCGGTCGCCCCACGGGGCAGCCCCACCTGATGAAGCCGAACCCGTTCCCGCTCATCACAGCGGCCGAGCGGATGCACATGGACGTCACGAACTGCACCCTGATCGGCGACTCGCTCACAGATATCCAGGCCGCTCACGCCGCCGGTACGACGGTCATCGGCTACGCCAACAAGCCCCACAAGGCCGACCTGTTCGCCGAAGCGCAAGCCGACGCGATCACCGACGACATGCAGGCCATCGCCGACGCACTCACCACGGCGTAGCCGAGGATCAACGGGGGACCTGTTACAGGTTTCTCTACCTCATCAAGGCACCCGGCTCCGCTCCGCTGGGCGGGCTTCCCGGCTCCGCTCGGGGCGACGCTCCTGCCTTCGGCCCGCTCCGCCCCCGCTGCGCCGACGCCCGCCCCTGCAAGACGGGATAGGCCCAAGGGCATGAGTCGAGCCCCAACGGCCCGCGGTTCCATCTGTCACCGACATGCCTCCGGCGGGGGCCTCAGGCTCCGGGATGGCGGGGGCGCCGTACGCGGGTGCCGGCCGGTGGGGGCTTGGGCGGGGAACTCCCATCCCGTCTGCCATCGACCCAGGACAAGCCGAGCAGACACGGCACCGGGCGTTCAGGTCGTTCGTACAGTGGCGCGCTCCACCTGGATGCCCGGCACCGCGCCCGCTCCACTGACGTGTGGGTCGACGGCAGACGGGATGGGAGTTGGGGGTGAGTGGTGGGTCGGTGTGAGGGTCGGACTAGCCGTTAGTTGCAGCAGTCACAGCCAGGGCGGCAACCACAGGTGTCCGCCTCCTGCTGTTGGGTGGGAACTGCGGCCGCCGGGGCGGCGCAGCAGCCCTTTCCCTGCCAAGCGTCGCGACCCTCCTTCACGGCGATGGCGGCGATGACCAGGGCGGCGATGGGGTCGGCCCATGACCAGCCAAGGGTGGCGTTGAGGACCAGGCCGACCAGGAGCACGGCGGACAGGTAGGTGCACAGCAGGGTCTGCTTGGAGTCCGCGACCGCAGAGGCGGAGCCGAGTTCGCGGCCGGCGCGGCGCTGGGCGGCGGACAGGAACGGCATGATCGCGAGCGACAGAGCGGCGATGACGATGCCGGGGACGGAACTCTCGGCCTCGCCGGTGCCGGTCAGTGCGCGGACGGCGTCGAAGGAGACGTAGGCCGCGAGCGCGAAGAACGAGACCGCGATGATCCGCAGGGTGCGTTGCTCTCGTGCCTCGCGCACTGCGTGGTCGCGGGCGGAGAACTGCCACGCCACGGCTGCGGCGGAGGAAACCTCGATAACGGAGTCGAGGCCGAAGCCGATCAGCGCCGTGGAGGAGGCGAGGGTGCCGGCGGTGAGGGCAACTATCGCCTCGATGACGTTGTACGTGATGGTCGCGGCGACGAGCAGGCGTATGCGACGGGTCAGGGCGTCGCGGCGGGTCGGGCTCGGGCCGAGGGATATCGCGGTCACGTCAGCAGCAGCCCTTCTCGTCGGTGTCGGGGCAGGTCGGGTCCGTTTCGACCGCGAGCACGGTGGCTAGCAGGTGGTCCAGTGCATGGCCGAGCCGTGCGTCGGCGAGTTCGTAGCGGGTGCGGCGGCCGTCGGGCACGGTCACGACCAGGCCGCAGTCGCGCAGACAGGCGAGGTGGTTCGAGAGGCGTGTACGGGAGACGCCAAGTGCGTCGGCGAGATCGGCGGGATACGCGGGGGCATCGCGCAGGGTGAGCAGGATGCGGCAACGGATCGGGTCGGCGAGCGCGCGGCCGAAGCGGGCCAGCACCTCGATGTCGGAGGCAACAGTCAGCACTCTCTGAAAGTACACGGAATCCTGAATTCAGGAAGCGGTGAACGGTTAGTGCTGATGAGCAGGACGTAGCTCATGGCCTGGGTGAGTGAGCGGACTTCTCCTCGGCCATGGGCCACAGGCGGCAGCGCAGGGTACGGTTCTGGGCGACCGCACGGGGGCCATGGGCGTGACATCCATGTCTGACATCAACACCCACAGACACCGGCGGCTAACGGCGCGCAATCACGGACGTCACCGCAGGTCAGTGAGGTATCTCACCAGCCGCCTTGAGACTGATACGGAAATGGGATGATGTCGATATGAAGGGACGCGTTCTTGTCGTCGATGACGACACCGCACTGGCCGAGATGCTCGGCATCGTGCTGCGGGGTGAAGGGTTCGAGCCGTCGTTCGTAGCGGACGGCGACAAGGCGCTTGCCGCATTCCGTGAGGCCAAGCCGGACCTGGTGTTGCTGGACCTCATGCTGCCCGGCAGGGACGGCATCGAGGTGTGCAGGCTCATCAGGGCCGAGTCCGGTGTGCCCATCGTCATGCTCACGGCCAAGAGCGACACCGTCGACGTGGTGGTGGGTCTCGAGTCCGGGGCCGACGACTACATCGTCAAGCCGTTCAAGCCGAAGGAGCTCGTCGCCCGTATTCGGGCGCGGCTGCGGAGGTCGGAGGAGCCCGCGCCCGAGCAGCTCGCCATCGGCGATCTGGTCATCGACGTGGCCGGTCACTCGGTGAAGCGGGACGGGCAGTCCATCGCCCTGACGCCGCTCGAGTTCGATCTCCTCGTCGCGCTGGCCCGTAAGCCGTGGCAGGTGTTCACCCGTGAGGTCCTGCTCGAGCAGGTCTGGGGCTACCGGCACGCGGCCGACACCCGGCTGGTGAACGTGCATGTCCAGCGACTGCGCTCGAAGGTCGAGAAGGACCCGGAGCGCCCGGAGATCGTGGTCACCGTCCGGGGTGTCGGTTACAAGGCGGGGCCGAGCTGACATGAGCGTAGGCAGTACTGCTCCGAAGCCCGGGGAACCGGGAGTCCGGTCGGGGCGGACTGCCGGACCGAGGCGGGGGGGCTCGCGATTCGGCCGTCCGTTCCGTGGTGGACGGCTGCTCCAGGACGGGGCACCGGGTGGACCGGTGCTTCGGCTCTTCGCACGCTGGGTGCGCCGTCCGTTGCTGCCCGCAGTGCGGCTTTGGCGGCGCAACATCCAGCTGCGGGTCGTCGCGGGCACCCTGCTGATGTCACTCGGTGTAGTGCTGCTGCTCGGCCTGGTCGTCATAGGCCAGGTCCGCAACGGACTGCGCGACGCCAAGGAGCAGGCCGCCCAGAGTCAGGCCGCCGGCGGTTTCTCGGCCGCCCAGGACAAGGCCGCGACGACGCCGTACGTGCCCGGTGGGCAGGACGGCGGCCGGGCCGGTGCCTCGCTGACCTGGCGCTCCACGTTGGTCGAGCAGCTCGCCAGTGGTGGCCAGAGCGCGTTCAACGTGGTCGCGCTGTCGCTCGAGGACTCGGACGGGCCCGCGAGCCGGGGCGCCCGTGCCTCCGGCGAGGTCGACCCGGCCACGAGCATCCCCGACGACCTGCGGCACTCCGTGGGCCAGGGCGCGGGCACCTTCCAGACGTACACCCGGATCCACTACACCAACGGCAAGGATTCCGAGGCCGGGCTCGTCATCGGCAAGCGGCTCAACGACGCCGAGGGCACCCAGTACGAGCTGTACTACCTCTTCCCGCTGACGCACGAGGAGGACTCCCTCGCCCTGGTGAAGGGCACGCTGGCGACCGCCGGGCTGTTCGTGGTCGTGCTGCTCGGCGCGATCGCCTGGCTGGTGGTGCGGCAGGTCGTCACACCGGTGCGGATGGCGGCGGGGATCGCCGAGCGGCTCTCCGCCGGCCGTCTCCAGGAGCGGATGAAGGTCACCGGCGAAGACGACATCGCCCGGCTCGGTGAGGCCTTCAACAAGATGGCGCAGAGCCTTCAGCTGAAGATCCAGCAGCTGGAGGAGCTCTCGCGGATGCAGCGGCGGTTCGTCTCGGACGTGTCGCACGAGCTGCGTACACCGCTGACGACGGTACGGATGGCGGCGGACGTCATCCACGAGGCGCGGGTCGACTTCGACCCCGTCACCGCGCGCTCCGCCGAGCTCCTCGGCGACCAGCTCGACCGTTTCGAGTCGCTGCTCGCCGATCTGCTGGAGATCAGCCGTTTCGACGCGGGAGCAGCGGCGCTGGAGGCCGAGCCGATAGACCTGCGCCAGGTCGTCCGGCGGGTCATCGGCGGCGCCGAGCTGCTCGCCGAGCGCAAGGGCGGCCGGATCGTCGTCGTCGGCGACGAGCAGCCGGTCGTGGCCGAGGCGGACGCCCGCCGGGTCGAGCGGGTGCTGCGCAATCTGGTCGTCAACGCCGTCGAGCACGGCGACGGCCGGGACGTGATCGTCCGGCTGGCCGCCGCGGGCGGCGCTGTCGCGGTGGCCGTACGGGACTACGGCGTGGGTCTCAAGCCGGGCGAGGCGACCCGCGTCTTCAACCGGTTCTGGCGGGCGGACCCGGCACGTGCGCGTACCACCGGTGGTACGGGTCTGGGCCTGTCGATCGCGGTGGAGGACGCGCGGCTGCACGGCGGCTGGCTCCAGGCGTGGGGCGAGCCCGGTGGCGGCTCGCAGTTCCGGCTCACTCTGCCGAGGACGGCGGACGAGCCCTTGCGCGGATCCCCCATCCCGCTGGAGCCGGAGGACTCGCGGCGTAATCGTGAGCAGGCGGCGGCCGAGGCTGCCGCCGGGCGGGGGCAGGAGAGTGGGGCACGCCGGGTGACCCTGCCGGTGCAGCCCGCGAGAGACCGTCCGGCGCTGCCTGTGCCGCCGCGGCTGCCGACGGTGCCGCGGGCCACGGTGGATCCGACGGCTCTGCCGGGCAGTGGTGCGCGGGTGGTCGCGCGGACGACGGCCGAGGCCGACAGCGGTGAGGCGATGGCGTCGGCGAACGCCGAGGGGGAGGACGGAACAGGTGGGCGCTGACTCTCGAGGACAGCGGTCGTCCGGTGCCGTGCGGGCAGGTGTGCTGTTCGCCTGCGGCGGTGTGCTGGCGACCGGCTGCGCGACGATGCCCGACAGCGGGGACGTACGGAGTGTGAAGGCGTCCAATCCGGGCGACTCGCAGGTCCGGGTGTATGCCGTGCAGCCGCGGGAGAACGCGGAGCCCGACGAGATCGTCGACGGCTTCCTGGAGGCCATGACCAGCGACGATCCCGGTTTCGCCACGGCCCGGAAGTATCTGACGAAGGACGCCGCGCGGACCTGGAAGCCCGGGCAGAGCATCACCGTGCTCACCACGGCGCCGGACCGGGAGCAGGCCGACCGGATCGCGGACCCGGAGAGTCAGGGGCGGTCGTATCCGATCCGCGGCCGGCAGATCGCCACGGTGGACGCGCGGCACGCGTACCAGCCGATGAGCCCTGCCGAGTACAAGGACTTCATCCACGTGGTGCAGCAGCCCTCCGCGGACGGCAAGAGCAAGGAGTGGCGCATCGACCACCTGCCGCCGGGTCTTGTGCTCAGCGAGGCCGACTTCCAGCGCAACTACCGCTCCGTCAACAAGTACTACTTCGCCTCGGGGCAGGAGTGGGTCGTCGCCGACCCGGTGTACATCCGGCAGCGGCAGGACCCGGTGACCCGGATGGATCCGGTGACCCAGACCGTCAAGGCGCTGCTCGAGGGCCCGACGAACTGGCTGAAGCCGGCGGTGGATTCGCGTTTCCCCTCCGGTACGGAGCTGAAGGAGGGCGTCACCTCGCTCACGACGGACGACCAGTCCACGCTGAAGGTGCCGCTCAACGCCAAGGCCGACCGGGTGGGCGGGGAGGTGTGCCGGCGGATGGCGGCTCAGTTGCTGTTCACGCTCGGCGATCTGACGTCCGTACGGGTCGAGCAGGTGGAGCTGCAGCGGGGGTCCGACGGCGGGCGGCTGTGTGTGCTGTCGAAGGCACAGGCGGAGGAGTTCGCCCCGGTGCACGACTCGGGCAGGGCGGAGAACCCCTTCTTCGTCGACGAGCACGGCATGGTGAAGACGCTGCCGGTCGGCGGCAAGGAGGACGCGGAGGCGGACGCGACGCTCGGGCCGTTCGGCAAGGGCGCGATGCCGCTGAGGTCGGTCGCGGTGGACCGTGAGGAGAGCCGGGCGGCGGGGGTCGGCAAGGACGGGCGGGAGCTGCGTGTGGCGTCGATCCTCTCCGACGACGACCTGCCTCCCGCGCTGGTGTCGAGCGGCGCCGTCCGGCCCGAGGACCGGTTGTCCGCGCCGAGCTGGGACGGTCGGGGCGATCTGTGGGTGGCGGACCGCGACCCGGTGAAGCCGCGTCTGTGGATGGTTCCGGGTGGTGACGGGGAGCCCGTCGAGGTCCGGGCCCCCTGGCTCGCGGACGGAGCCCGGGTCGAGTCGCTGCGGGTCTCCGCGGACGGTGTGCGGATCGCGCTGCTGCTCAAGGAGAAGGAAGGCCGCACCACCCTGAAGATCGGCCGGGTGGAGCGGGAGGGCAGCGGGACGCAGCAGACCGTGTCGGTCGTGGATCTGCAGCCCGTCGCGCCGCGGATGGAGGCCGTCACCGCCGTGTCCTGGGCCGGTCCGAGCAGGCTGGTCGTCGTCGGCAAGGAGGCGGGCGGAGTCCAGCAGATCCGCTACATCCAGACGGACGGCGCGACCTCTACGGCCTCGGTGCTGCTGGGCCTGAACGGGGTGACGGCCGTCGCCGCACCGAACGACGAGCGCGCTCCGGTGGTCGCCGACTCGGGCAACGACGGCATCGTGCGTCTCATGCCGGGCGCGAACTGGCAGCGGATGGTCAAGGTCGCGGGCTCCGCGCCGGTCTATCCGGGGTAGTTACCGAGGGCCCCTCCCCGAGGGCCCCTCCCCGATCACCTGCTCGGCTACGGGAGTGCAGGCTCCCCGGCCCCTGCCTGCCCCCGCCTGCCCGTTGTCCACAGGGGTGGCCGCCCGGGTCGGGCAGGAGGACAGTGGAGCCATGCGGGGGTGGTTGCGCGAGATCGCCGGACTGGTGCTGCCGGTCGCCTGCGGAGGCTGCGGCAGGCCCCGTACGGAGTTGTGCCCGCGGTGCCGGGAGGAGCTGGCAGGCCCCGGCCCGCGCCGGGTGCGGCCCGTTCCCGAGCCGGCCGGGCTGCCGGTCGTCCATGCCTCGGCGCCGTATGCCGACGCCGTACGGTCGGTGCTTCTCGCCCACAAGGAGCGCGGCGCGCTCTCCCTCGCCGGACCCCTCGGGTCGGCGCTCGCCGGCGCCGTGGAGGCTGCTGCTGGGTGCTGTGACGCCTCGGGGACCCACCCCCTTCTCCTTGTACCGGTGCCCTCGTCACGGCGCTCGGTGCGGGCGCGTGGCCACGATCCGACTCGGCGTATCGCGCTCGCGGCGGCGGGCCGGTTGCGCAGTCGGGGGCGGGCCGCTCGGGTGATTCCGGTGCTGCGCCAGCGCCGCGCCGTGGCGGACCAGTCGGGGCTCGGCGCCCGGGGACGGTTCGCCAATCTGGCCGGGGCGCTGGAGGTCGTGACCGGTGGTGCGCGGCTCATGGAGGGCGGGCGGGTGGTGCTGGTCGACGATCTGATGACCACGGGCGCCTCGTTGACGGAGGCGGCGCGGGCACTGAGTGCCGTACACCTGCCGTTCATTCAGGCACGGAGTGAAGGCACGGCGGAAAACGGCACGCCGGAAAGGCGATTCGTACAAGCCGCGGCGGCGGTAGTCGCATGTTCTCCGTCGTCGTTCGAAATAAACCGGAACTGACGGAGAACTTGCATCGTTGCAGGTGGTGAGAGGTGAGAACACCCGAACGGAGGTATGTGGCGGCAGCGGGTGCCGACACCCGTCCGAACGAGCTATGTTCGGTTGTGAGGAATGGCGAATGCTACGCCTCAGCGAATGCACGGGTGCGCCTACAGGACAGGAGTTCAGGGCGAATTAACCTCGGGTCGGTGGGGTGGGGATCTTGCCGGCTGGGGAGGAGGAGGTGAACGTCGCCAAGTCCGAGGCTCCGGCATTCAACCGGAGTCTGGTGCAAAGGGAGATGCTCGTCGGCCGAGGAGCCGTTCTGAGCGATCCGGGAACGGAGTTCTGCGTGGACATCGTCGTCAAGGGCCGCAAGACCGAGGTGCCCGAGCGGTTCCGCAAGCACGTGGCCGAGAAGCTGAAGCTGGAGAGAATCCAGAAGCTCGACGGCAAGGTGATCAGCCTCGACGTCGAGGTGTCCAAGGAGCACAACCCGCGGCAGGCCGACAGGTCCGACCGTGTAGAGATCACCCTCCACTCCCGAGGCCCGGTGATCCGGGCGGAAGCGGCGGCAGGCGACCCGTACGCAGCGCTCGACCTCGCCAGCGACAAGCTGGACGCGCGACTGCGCAAGCAGCACGACAAGCGGTACACCCGCCGTGGCAACGGCAGGCTGTCGGCGGCCGAGGTCGCCGATGTGGTGCCGGGCGTCGCACAGCTCAACGGAAGCGGCGAGCTGGTGGGTCAGGAGTCCGCCGGGGTGCCCACCACGATGATGGGCTCGATCGAAGTGCAGGGCGAAGGCCCGCTGGTGGTCCGCGAGAAGACGCACCGGGCCGCCCCGATGACCCTCGACCAGGCGCTCTACGAGATGGAGCTCGTCGGTCACGACTTCTATCTGTTCGTCGACTCCGACACCAAGCAGCCGAGTGTCGTCTACCGGCGGCACGCATACGACTACGGCGTCATCCATCTGGAGAGCGACCCGCTCGCCGAGGGCGGCGGCGCCGGTGGTGCCCTCGGCGGCTGACCCACAGCCCCAGCGCCACCTCTGCTCTGTCCGTCACGGTGCCCCTGGAGCGCCCCTTGCGCCCCCAGGGGCACCCCCGTGCGACCCCATGGTGGCCACGGGATCACCGCATCGTCGTCCGGGCATGAAATCATGGCGTGCACGCCAACCTCTGCTTTGAGAGCAGCGGTTGGAGGACCGAACACGAATTCAGGCCACGGCCTTCAGGGGGAGGAACGATGGCGGACAGCTTCGGGCCGGTGCACAGCGGGCGAGAGCCTGATGGCGCGGCCACCCCCGAGCGATCGGATTCGGACAGCGGGGAGTCCCGCAAGGAGCCGATCCGAGTCCTTGTGGTGGACGACCATGCCCTCTTCCGTCGCGGCCTGGAGATCGTCCTCGCCCAGGAGGAGGACATTCAGGTCGTCGGCGAGGCGGGCGACGGGGCGGAGGCCGTCGACAAGGCCGCCGACCTGCTGCCCGACATCGTGCTGATGGATGTCCGGATGCCCAAGCGCGGCGGCATCGAGGCCTGCACCTCCATCAAGGAGGTGGCTCCCAGCGCGAAGATCATCATGCTGACGATCAGTGATGAGGAGGCCGATCTCTACGACGCGATCAAGGCGGGCGCGACCGGCTATCTCCTGAAGGAGATCTCCACCGACGAGGTCGCCACCGCGATTCGCGCGGTGGCCGACGGCCAGTCGCAGATCAGCCCGTCGATGGCGTCCAAGCTCCTCACCGAGTTCAAGTCGATGATCCAGCGCACGGACGAGCGCCGGCTGGTACCGGCGCCCCGGCTGACCGACCGCGAGCTGGAAGTCCTCAAGCTCGTCGCGACCGGGATGAACAACCGGGACATCGCCAAGGAGTTGTTCATCTCCGAGAACACGGTGAAGAACCACGTGCGCAACATCCTGGAGAAGCTCCAGCTGCATTCCAGGATGGAGGCCGTGGTCTACGCGATGCGGGAGAAGATCCTCGAGATCCGCTGACGCCAAGAGGAGCCCCGGGCGGCCGGGGCTTCCTGGGGCCGTCCACGGGATCAGGTGAGGGCGGTCGTCAGCCGAGGGCGGCCGTCAGCGGGGCGATCAGCTCCGGTCGGTCCGCCCGCTCGATCCGCACCGAGTCGCAGCCCACCCATCCGGCCGCCTCGCGCAGCGCCTGCGCCATCGGACCGACCGCCTTGGGGGAGTCCAGCGACACCTGCCGGGCCACCAGCGTCCTGCCCTCGCGCGCCGGGTCGACGCGGCCGAGCAGCTTCCCGCCCGCCAGCAGCGGCATGGCGAAGTAGCCGTGCACGCGCTTCTGCTTCGGCACGTACGCCTCCAGGCGGTGGGTGAAGCCGAAGATCCGCTCCGTGCGCGCCCGCTCCCAGATCAGCGAGTCGAACGGCGACAGCAGCGTCGTACGGTGCCGGCCGCGTGGCTCCGTCGCCAGCGCCGCAGGATCGGCCCAGGCCGGCTTGGCCCAGCCCGCCACCGTCACCGGCACGAGCCCGGAGGCCTCCACCGCGGCGTCGAACGCCTCGCCCTTGATCCGGTGGTAGTCGGCGATGTCCGCGCGCGTCCCCACGCCCAGCGCCTCGCCCGCCTGCCGCACCAGCCGCCGCAGGCACTCGGCGTCGTCCAGATCGACCTGGAGCAGGGCGTCCGGGATCGCCCGCTCGGCCAGGTCGTAGACCCGCTTCCAGCCGCGACGCTCGGTGCACACCACCTCGCCGTGCATCAGCGCCCGTTCCACAGCGATCTTCGACTCGGACCAGTCCCACCACTCGCCCTTGTTCTTCGCGCCGCCGAGCTCCGTCGCGGTCTGCGGGCCCTCGGCCCGAAGCTGCTTGATCACGGCGTCGTACGCGCCGTCGGGCAGGTGGTGGTGCCACTGCGGGCGGGAGCGGTAGGCACGGCGGCGGAAGGCGAAGAGCGGCCACTCCTCGACCGGCAGGATGCAGGCCGCGTGCGACCAGTACTCGAAGGCGTGCCCTTCGGTCCAGTACGCGTCCTCGACCGTCCTACGGCCCACCGCGCCCAGCCGTGCGTACGGGATCAGCTCGTGCGAGCGGGCCAGGACCGAGATCGTGTCGAGCTGCACCTGGCCCAGGTGGCGCAGCACGCCCCGCACCCCCGCGCGGCGGTCGGGCGCGCCCAGGAACCCCTGGGCGCGCAGGGCGATCCGGCGGGCCTCGTCCGCGGACAGTTCGGCAACAGGCGGCGGCGCAGTCGTCATGATCCGCACCCTAGAGGGTGGCACTGACAGTCATCCCAGGGTCTGGGAAGTCGCCGCCGGATACGGGAGGGCGCCCGGCAGGCCGAGGTCGGACGGCAGCAGCGCGCCGACCCAGGAGTCCCGCAGTACTCCCTTGTTCGGCAGCGCGGCGCGCAGCACGCCCTCGACCGCGAATCCGGCCTTCTCGGCGGTCGCCCGCGAGCCCGCGTTGCCGACCTCGGCGCGCCACTCCAGGCGCGTGCAGCGAAGCTCCGTGAAGGCCCAGCCGGCCAGCGCGAGGACGGCCTCCGTCATATAGCCGCGGCCGCGGTGCTCCTTGGCCGTCCAGAAGCCGACCTCCCATGTGCCCGCGCGCGGGTGGTGCAACGCGATGGCGGCGAGGATCGGGCCGCCCTCCCGGGGCCGTACGGCGAAGCTGTAGTCGGTGTCGTCGCGCCAGCCGTCGGGCACGAGACGGTTCAGGAAGAACTCGGCGTCCTGACGCCCGTAGGGCGAGGGGACGGTCGTCCAGCGCTGGATCTCGGGGTCCTGGCAGATCGCGTGGATCTCGTCGGCGTCCTCCGGCGTGAACCTGCCGAGGGTCAGACGTTCCGTGATCAGTGTCTTCGGCTCCATGACGGAATTCTGGTGAGCGGACCGTCGCGATGCGAACACTTTTCGGACCCTGCGGCACCTTCGGCGCGTCTCGAGCGTTCTCATTCCGGGCAGCGGTGACGCTCCGGTCCTTCGGGCCTCCCGGCGCGGCGGCGGTCTCGCTTACGATGGCCGTTGCGGTGGGGACCACCTGCCGTGCCCGCGCCCGAGTCCGTCACAAGACCCAGTGCCAAGGCCCGACCGGCAAGGAGACCAGCCTCAGTGTCCGTCTTCAACAAGCTCATGCGTGCAGGCGAAGGCAAGATCCTGCGCAAACTGCACCGCATCGCGGACCAGGTCAACTCCATCGAAGAGGACTTCGTCAACCTCTCCGACGCCGAGTTGCGGGGACTCACCGAGGAGTACAAGCAGCGGTACGCCGACGGTGAGAGCCTCGACGACCTGCTCCCCGAGGCCTTCGCGACCGTCCGCGAGGCCGCCAAGCGCGTCCTCGGCCAGCGCCACTACGACGTCCAGCTGATGGGCGGCGCCGCCCTGCACCTCGGCTACGTGGCCGAGATGAAGACCGGTGAGGGCAAGACCCTCGTCGGCACGCTCCCGGCGTATCTGAACGCGCTGTCCGGCAAGGGCGTCCACCTGATCACGGTGAACGACTACCTCGCCGAGCGCGACTCCGAGATGATGGGCCGCGTCCACAAGTTCCTGGGCCTCGAGGTCGGCTGCATCCTCGCCAACATGACGCCGGCCCAGCGCCGCGAGCAGTACGGCTGCGACATCACCTACGGCACGAACAACGAGTTCGGCTTCGACTACCTGCGCGACAACATGGCGTGGTCCAAGGACGAGCTCGTCCAGCGCGGCCACAACTTCGCCTGTGTCGACGAGGTCGACTCCATCCTCGTCGACGAGGCCCGTACGCCGCTGATCATCTCCGGCCCGGCGGACCAGGCCACCAAGTGGTACGGCGACTTCGCCAAGCTGGTCACCCGCCTCACCAGGGGTGAGGCCGGAAACCCGCTCAAGGGCATCGAGGAGACCGGCGACTACGAGGTCGACGAGAAGAAGCGCACCGTCGGCATCCACGAGACCGGCGTCGCCAAGGTCGAGGACTGGCTGGGCATCGACAACCTCTACGAGTCGGTGAACACGCCGCTCGTCGGGTACCTGAACAACGCCATCAAGGCCAAGGAACTCTTCAAGAACGACAAGGACTACGTCGTCATCGACGGCGAAGTCATGATCGTCGACGAGCACACCGGTCGTATCCTCGCCGGCCGCCGCTACAACGAGGGCATGCACCAGGCGATCGAGGCGAAGGAAGGGGTGGACATCAAGGACGAGAACCAGACCCTCGCCACGATCACCCTGCAGAACTTCTTCCGCCTCTACGACAAGCTCTCCGGCATGACCGGTACGGCCATGACCGAGGCGGCCGAGTTCCACCAGATCTACAAGCTCGGCGTCGTCCCGATCCCGACGAACAGGCCCATGGTCCGTAAGGACCAGTCGGACCTGATCTACCGGACCGAGGTCGCCAAGTTCGCCGCCGTCGTCGACGACATCGCGGAGAAGCACGAGAAGGGCCAGCCGATCCTCGTCGGTACGACGTCGGTCGAGAAGTCCGAGTACCTCTCCCAGCAGCTCTCCAAGCGCGGCATCCAGCACGAGGTGCTCAACGCCAAGCAGCACGACCGTGAGGCGACGATCGTCGCCCAGGCCGGCCGCAAGGGCGCCGTCACCGTCGCCACGAACATGGCCGGTCGAGGCACCGACATCAAGCTCGGCGGCAACCCGGACGACCTGGCCGAGGCCGAGCTGCGCCAGGCGGGCCTGGACCCGGTCGAGCACGTCGAGGAGTGGGCCGCGGCCCTCCCGGCCGCCCTGGAGCGTGCCGAGGCGGCCGTGAAGGCGGAGTTCGAGGAGGTCAAGGAGCTCGGCGGGCTGTACGTGCTGGGCACCGAGCGCCACGAGTCCCGCCGGATCGACAACCAGCTGCGCGGTCGTTCCGGCCGCCAGGGCGACCCGGGCGAGTCCCGCTTCTACCTCTCCCTCGGCGACGACCTGATGCGCCTGTTCAAGGCCCAGATGGTGGAGCGCGTCATGGCCATGGCCAATGTGCCGGACGACGTGCCGATCGAGAACAAGATGGTCACCCGCGCCATCGCCTCCGCGCAGTCCCAGGTCGAGACCCAGAACTTCGAGACGCGTAAGAACGTCCTGAAGTACGACGAGGTCCTCAACCGGCAGCGTGAGGTCATCTACGGCGAGCGTCGCCGCGTCCTGGAAGGCGAGGACCTGCAGGAGCAGATCCAGCACTTCATGGACGACACGATCGACGACTACATCCGCCAGGAGACCGCCGAGGGCTTCGCGGAGGAGTGGGACCTCGACCGGCTGTGGACCGCGTTCAAGCAGCTCTACCCGGTGAAGGCCACCGTGGACGAGCTGGAGGAGGCGGCCGGCGACCGTGCGGGCATCACCGCCGAGTTCATCGCCGAGTCCGTCAAGGACGACATCCACGATCAGTACGAGGCCCGTGAGAAGTCGCTCGGCTCGGACATCATGCGTGAGCTGGAGCGCCGCGTGGTCCTCTCCGTGCTCGACCGCAAGTGGCGCGAGCACCTCTACGAGATGGACTACCTCCAGGAGGGCATCGGCCTGCGCGCTATGGCGCAGAAGGACCCGCTGGTGGAGTACCAGCGCGAGGGCTTCGACATGTTCACCGCCATGATGGAGGGCATCAAGGAGGAGTCCGTCGGCTACCTGTTCAACCTGGAGGTCCAGGTCGAGCAGCAGGTCGAGGAGGTCCCGGTGAAGGACGCGGCTCCCTCGCTCACCAAGGAGGACGCCGTGCCGGCGCCCGCGCGTCCGGAGATCCGCGCCAAGGGTCTTGAGGCCCCGCAGCGGCCGGACCGGCTGCACTTCACCGCGCCGAAGGTGGACGGCGACGGCAGCGTCGTCGAGGGCGACTTCGTGAGCGAGGACGCTTCGGGCGGCGGTGACGGTCTGACGCGGGCGGAGCGTCGCAAGGCGCAGAAGAGCAGCGGCGGGCGTCGCCGCAAGAAGTAAGCAACCCCTGGTGGGGTAGGAGGGGCCGGCACCTGGTGAGGTGGTCGGCCCCTTCGTCATGTCCGGGCCTGGGCGGGCACGCGGGGCTGAACCGGCACGCGGGGCTGGGCCGGCACACGGGGCTCGATGGGCACGGGCGACTGGGCCTCCACGCGCGCGTGGAGGCCGTCCAGCTCGACGGCGGCGCAGCGCCAGCGGCGGTCGGCGCCGCGTTCCAGACGGAAGGCCATGGCCCTGATCCGTTCGCCGGTGGCGACGGTCGCGCAGACCTCGACGGCATCCGTCCTGGGCGGGTGGAAGCGGCAGGTACGGAGCACGGGGCGGGCGCCCAGGGACCTGAAGGGGGTGTCCGGGGCGAGCTGGACGAGCTGTTCGTACGCCTCCCCGACGGTCATGCCGAGCATCCAGTGGACGGGCCGCTCGCCGCTGAGGACGGCGAGGAGGCGCTCGGCGAAGAGAGCGTGCGGCGGGAGTGCGCGAGGCGGCGTACGGACACGTGAGGGGGCTCCCGGGCGCGACCCGGGGCGGGGTCCGGCGGAGCCGCGGGGGCCGGTGCCGGCGGGGCCACGGGGAGCGGTGCGGGGGCGAGGGGTGCGCGGACGAGTGGTTGCGGTGGGAGTGGCGGCGGGTGCGGCAGCGGGAGCCGGCTCGGACGGGGGCGGCGGCGTGGTGGTGGGCGTCGTGGTGATGGCGTCCATGGGCGGTCCCCGTTCCGTACGGCCTCGGCGTTCTACCGGGCGGTAACTTCTGTTGGGGATCTTGTACGGGGGTACTCGGCGCGCCCGCAAGGCTCCGTGGCTGCCCGCGTGGCCGTCCGCCGGCTTCACCTATCAGAGTGACGGGACGGTCTTCCCGGTCTGTCGGCACAGGGGTGGGGGATGCCTCGGGTGGACCCGCGAGACGGCGGCCTGGGGACCCCGAAGGGGGACTCCGCACGTATCCTGAGGGGGTTTCCGACTACGAAAGCGGCCAGCCATGCGCGTGTACGTCCCCCTGACCCTCCCCGGTCTCGCACAGGCGCACAAGGCGGGCGAGCTGGGCCCCGGTCCGCTGACCGCGTACGCCGTCACCCCCGCCCTGCGCGAGTGGTACGTCTCCGACGACATCGAGGAGCTCGAGTACGCGGCGCTCAGCCGGGCCGCGTCGGCGTCCCTGCGGCTGCTCGCCGGGGACCCTTCGGCGGCGCGCCGCCGGATCGTCGTCGCGGTCGACGTGCCGGACAAGGAGGCGGTGGTCGACCCCGACCGCGGCCTGGACGCCTCCTCGCTGGGCGAGGTCCGTATCGCCGGAGCCGTACCGCTGGCCAAGGCGGCGGCCGTGCACGCCGACGCGGACGACGCCGAGGCGGACGTCTCGGCGGCGGCGGACGCGCTGGGGGCGGCGGACCAGGGTGACGACGACGCGCAGTTCACGGTGGACGGGGCGGAGGACCACGAGCTGTTGTGGTTCGGGGTGCAGGAGCTTCCGGGGCTGCTGGGCTGACGGACGTCTGGCCGCCGACTCTGGGCTGACCGGTCGCTGGGCCGATGGGCTGACCGGTCCCTGGGCCGACCGATCTCGCCGTTCGGTGGGTGCCGGTACCGTCTTCGCATGGGGAAGCACGGAAAGCACTTGGTCTGGGACTGGAACGGCACGCTGCTCGACGACATCGACGCGGTCATCGGGGCGACGAACGCGGCCTTCGCGGAGCTGGGCCTTGAGCCGATCACGCTCGCGCGCTACCGGGATCTGTACACGGTGCCGGTGCCGAAGTTCTACGAACGGCTGATGGGGCGGCTGCCCACGGACGCGGAGTGGGAGCTGATGGACGGCGCGTTCCATCGGCACTACTGGCAGCGGGCCGAGGACTGTGGTCTGACGATCGGGGCGGCGGAGCTGCTGGCCGCGCGGCAGGATTCCGGTTTCACGCAGTCGCTGCTCTCGCTGGCGCCGCACGCCGAGCTGATTCCGCTGGTGCGGAGGCACGGGATCGAGGAACGGTTCGTGCGGGTGGATGGGCGAGTGGGGGCCTCCACCGAGGGGAAGTCGGGGCATATGGTGCGGCATCTGGAGGCGCTCGGCGGTGTCGACCCAGTGCGGATCGTGGTGATCGGGGACGCAGCCGACGACGCGCGGGCGGCGGCGTACGTGGGGGCGCGTGCCGTTCTCTACACCGGAGGATCGCACAGCAGGGCGTCGCTGGAGGCGGTAGGAGTACCCGTGGTCGACTCGCTCGCGGAGGCGGTCGCCGTGGCTGAGGAGCTGGTCTAGAGGAGCCGGTCCAAGGGCGGAGCCGGTCGGGACGCGAGCCCGGAACCGCGTCGGCCGTGCCGTCAAGACCCAGGTTTGACCAAACAGGCGCATGACGCTGTCCACAGTGTCAAAGTTCGGCCCCCGCTTTTGTACACATACGGACCATGACGACTCCCCAGGTGGGACGGGTAGGCTCGTCACTGCTGACGGAAGGTCACACGGCTCAACGGGCATACGCCCAGGGCGTGTTGATCGGAGAAGGCCGATAACGACCCGGTCGTTTCTTACACCGGGTGAGAATCCTGTCGCGGATGCGGAGCGCATCCGACGGCCCCTGAACGTGGCGAAGGGAGACCCCGGGAGAGGCCCTAGCTTGCCGGCCGGCCTCTCTTACGGATCTCCCCTCGCGCGCCGACGGGGGCACCCCCTGTTGCGAGGAGAGTGGTTCCCTTGGCGTCTCACGACGGTATCTCAGACAAGGCCCGGGGGGGCAGCCGTGCTCTGGCATGGTTCACGGCGTGCGTGGGCCTGCTGGCGCTGGTCGTCGCGGCGGTCCTGGCCGTAGGCGGGCATGGCGAGGCGGCCGTGGCCGTGGGTGCGGTCGGTGTGGCTGTCGCCAGTGGTGGTGGACTGCGGGTGACGGTGAACGTCCGCCGGTGAGCGACGGCCGAGCGGGCGCGCGGAAGAGGTCGAGGGCAGGCCCCGCCCGCGCGGTCGCTCCGCGCCGAGCCCGGCGCGGGTCAGCCCGCCGCGCCGCCCCCGGGCGGATCGCCCCGCCGCCTGCGTGTCAGCCCGCCGCGCGCAGGACCTTCAGGAATTCTCGCATCCACGTCGGGTGGTCCGGCCAGGCCCTTGAGGAGACCAGGGTGCCGTCCACCACCGCTTCCGTGTCCTGGAAGCTGGCGCCTGCCGCCTGCATGTCGAGTTCCAGGGCCGGGTACGCCGTGACCCTGCGGCCCTCCAGGCCGCCGATCGCCGCCGTCAGGAGCGGGCCGTGGCAGATCTGGGCCACCGGCTTGTCCGAGTCGAAGAACGACTTGAGGATCTTACGGAGCTCCGGGTCGTTGCGGAGGTACTCCGGAGCCCGGCCGCCCGGGATCACGACCGCGATGTAGTCGCCCGGATCCACCTCCGAGAACGCCAGGTCGGCGGGCCAGCTGTAGCCCGGCTTCTCTGTGTACGTGTCGTAGCCCGGCTCGAAGTCGTGCACCACGAACCGCAGCTGCTTGCGGGCCGGAGCCGCGATGTGGACCTCGTACCCCTCTTCGAGCAGGCGCTGGTACGGGTACATGACCTCCAGTGATTCCGCCGCGTCCCCGGTCACGATCAAGATCTTCGCCATGATGACTCCCAGATCGGTGGGTACCCCGCGTCCACGTTGCCCGCGGCGCCCCGCTTTGCCAAGAGGACATGTGTCGCTGTCCATAACGTCAAACTTCCACCCCCTCTTTTGTACACATACGGACCATGACGACTCCGGGGTGGAGAGCGATAGGCTTTTCCCGTGATCAGCGCGATACGCCGAGGGGGCAGCGAAGCCCCCGGCTCTCGCCCGGTCCGCAACCGCGGCCGGGCCGACATGGCGTTCGCTGATCCCTTCCGTCCGGGCCTCCCGCCGACATTGGCCGATATCGGCTCGGACATCTCTCATCACGACATAACGTCGACCTCGACCGGTAACCCCGCGTCGTGGCGTTGTGTCATTTCTTCCACCGACGTCACGCAACGGCGCGCGACAGGAGCCAGAGGACATGCAGACCAAGCTGGACGAAGCCAAGGCCGAGCTGCTCGCACGGGCTGCCCGGGTAGCTGAGACCGGTCCGGTCGGGGGGCAACTTCCGACGGGGCCCGAGACGGGGAAGCGCCCGGACAGGGACACCCTGCTCGACTACCTCCAGCGCTACTACCTGCACACCGCGCCCGAGGACCTCACCGACCGAGACCCGGTGGACGTCTTCGGCGCCGCTCTCTCGCACTACCGGCTCGCGGAGAACCGCCCCCAGGGCACCGCGAACGTCCGCGTCCACACCCCGACGGTCGAGGAGAACGGCTGGACCTGCAGCCACTCCGTCGTCGAGGTCGTCACCGACGACATGCCCTTCCTCGTCGACTCGGTCACCAACGAGCTCTCCCGCCAGGGCCGCGGCATCCACGTCGTGATCCACCCGCAGGTCCGCGTCCGCCGGGACCTGACCGGCAAGCTCATCGAGGTCCTCGCCAACGGGCCCAAGGGCGAGCAGGCCCACGACGTGCTCACCGAGTCCTGGATCCACGTCGAGATCGACCGCGAGACCGACCGCGCCGACCTCAAGCAGATCACCACCGACCTGCTGCGTGTCCTGTCCGACGTCCGCGAGACCGTCGAGGACTGGGAGAAGATGCGCGACACCGCGCTGCGCATCGCCGAGAACCTGCCTGACGAGCCCACCGCCGACGATCTGCGCCCCACCGAGGTCGAAGAGGCCCGCGAGCTGCTGCGCTGGCTCTCGGACGACCACTTCACCTTCCTCGGCTACCGCGAGTACGAGCTGGTCAACGGAGACGCGCTGGCCGCCGTCCCCGGCACGGGCCTCGGCATCCTGCGCTCCGACCCGCACCACACCGGCGAGGACGACCACCACTCCCACCCCGTCTCGCCGTCCTTCAGCCGGCTGCCGGCCGACGCCCGCGCCAAGGCGCGCGAGCACAAGCTGCTGATCCTGACGAAGGCCAACAGCCGCTCCACCGTGCACCGGCCCTCGTACCTCGACTACGTGGGCGTCAAGAAGTTCGACGCCGAGGGCAACGTCATCGGGGAGCGCCGCTTCCTGGGCCTGTTCTCCTCCGCCGCGTACACCGAGTCCGTCCGCCGCGTCCCGGTCATCAAGCGCAAGGTCCAGGAGGTCTTGGAGGGCGCCGGCTTCTCGCCCAACAGCCACGACGGCCGCGACCTGCTCCAGATCCTGGAGACGTACCCGCGCGACGAGCTCTTCCAGACCCCGGTCGACGAGCTGCGCTCCATCGTCACCTCCGTCCTCTACCTGCAGGAACGCCGCCGGCTGCGGCTGTACCTGCGCCAGGACGAGTACGGGCGCTACTACTCCGCCCTCGTCTACCTCCCGCGCGACCGCTTCAACACCACCGTCCGCGAGCGCCTGACCGGCATCCTCATGGAGGAGCTCGACGGCACCAGCGTCGACTTCACCGCGTGGAACACCGAGTCGATCCTCTCCCGCCTCCACTTCGTCGTCCGTGTGGAGCCCGGCACCGAGCTGCCCCAGCTCTCCGACGCCGACAAGGACCGCATCGAGGCGCGGCTCGTCGAGGCCGCCCGCTCCTGGGCCGACGGCTTCGCCGAGGCCCTCAACGCCGAGACCGGGGAGGAGCGCGCCGCCGAGCTGCTGCGCAAGTACGGCAACGCCTTCCCCGAGGGCTACAAGGCCGACCACTCGCCGCGCTCCGCCGTGGCCGACCTGGTCCACCTCGAGCAGCTGACCCAGACCGGCAAGGAGTTCGCGCTCTCGCTGTACGAGCCGGTCGGTGCCCGTCCCGGCGAGCGCCGCTTCAAGATCTACAAGTCCGGCGACCAGATCTCCCTCTCCGCCGTGCTCCCGGTGCTCAACCGGCTCGGTGTCGAGGTCATCGACGAGCGTCCGTACGAGCTGCGCTGCGCCGACCGTACGCACGCCTGGGTCTACGACTTCGGTCTGCGGATGCCCACCCCGACCGCCAACGGCGCCTCCTTCAGCGACGACGCCCGTGAGCGGTTCCAGGAGGCGTTCGCCGCCACCTGGACCGGCCAGGCCGAGAACGACGGCTTCAACTCGCTGGTCCTGAGCGCCGGGCTGAACTGGCGCCAGGCGATGGTGCTGCGCGCCTACGCGAAGTACCTGCGCCAGGCCGGTTCGACGTTCAGCCAGGACTACATGGAGGACACCCTCCGCAACAACGTCCACACCACCCGGCTGCTCGTCTCGCTCTTCGAGGCCCGGATGTCCCCGGAGCGCCAGCGTGCCGGCATCGAGCTGATCGACGCGCTGCTCGAGGAGCTGGACGCCGCCCTCGACCAGGTCGCGAGCCTGGACGAGGACCGCATCCTGCGCTCGTTCCTCACCGTCATCAAGGCGACCCTGCGCACGAACTTCTTCCAGAACTCGACGGACGGCGTCCCGCACTCCTACGTGTCGATGAAGTTCGACCCGCAGGCCATCCCCGACCTCCCCGCGCCCCGCCCGGCGTTCGAGATCTGGGTGTACTCGCCGCGCGTCGAGGGCGTCCACCTGCGCTTCGGCAAGGTCGCCCGAGGCGGTCTGCGCTGGTCCGACCGGCGTGAGGACTTCCGTACCGAGATCCTCGGCCTGGTCAAGGCGCAGATGGTGAAGAACACCGTCATCGTGCCCGTCGGCGCCAAGGGCGGCTTCGTCGCCAAGCAGCTCCCGGACCCGTCCGTGGACCGCGACGCCTGGCTGGCCGAGGGCATCGCCAGCTACAAGACCTTCATCTCGGCGCTGCTCGACATCACCGACAACCTGGTCGCCGGCGAGGTCGTGCCCCCGGTCGACGTGGTCCGCCACGACGAGGACGACACCTACCTCGTCGTCGCCGCCGACAAGGGCACCGCGACCTTCTCCGACATCGCCAACGAGGTCGCCGTCTCCTACGGCTTCTGGCTCGGCGACGCCTTCGCCTCCGGCGGCTCGGCCGGCTACGACCACAAGGGCATGGGCATCACCGCCCGCGGCGCCTGGGAGTCCGTGAAGCGGCACTTCCGGGAGCTCGGTCACGACACCCAGACCCAGGACTTCACCGTCGTCGGTGTCGGCGACATGTCCGGCGACGTCTTCGGCAACGGAATGCTGCTCTCCGAGCACATCCGCCTGGTCGCGGCCTTCGACCACCGCCACATCTTCATCGACCCGACCCCGGACGCGGCCGTCTCGTACGCCGAGCGGCGCCGTCTCTTCGAGCTGCCCCGCAGCTCCTGGGCCGACTACAACACCGAGCTCCTCTCCGCGGGCGGCGGCATCCACCCCCGTACCGCCAAGTCGATTCCGGTCAACGCGCAGATGCGGGCGGCACTCGGCATCGAGGCCGGTGTCACCAAGATGACCCCGGCCGAGCTGATGCAGACGATCCTCCACTCGCCGGTCGACCTGCTGTGGAACGGCGGCATCGGTACGTACGTCAAGTCGTCCGCCGAGTCGAACGCGGACGTCGGCGACAAGGCGAACGACGCCATCCGCGTCAACGGCGAGGCCCTGCGGGTCAAGGTCGTCGGCGAGGGCGGCAACCTCGGTCTCACCCAGCTCGGCCGTATCGAGTTCGCCCGCAAGGGCGGCCCCGACGGCGAGGGCGGCAAGGTCAACACCGACGCCATCGACAACAGCGCCGGCGTGGACACCTCCGACCACGAGGTCAACATCAAGATCCTGCTCAACGGGCTCGTCACCGAAGGCGACATGACCGTGAAGCAGCGCAACAAGATCCTCGCCGAGATGACCGACGAGGTCGGCTCGCTCGTCCTGCGCAACAACTACGCGCAGAACGTCGCCCTGGGCAACGCCGTGGCGCAGTCGCCGTCCCTCCTCCACGCCCACCAGCGGTTCATGCGCCGCCTGGGCCGGGACGGAGCCCTCGACCGCTCGCTGGAGTTCCTGCCGCACGACCGGCAGATCCGGGAGCTGCTCAACAACGCCAAGGGCCTGAGCCAGCCGGAGCTCGCCGTCCTCCTCGCGTACACCAAGATCACGGTGGCCGACGAGCTGATCGGCACCGAGCTGCCGGACGACCCGTACCTGCGCGGTCTGCTCCGCGCGTACTTCCCGACGCAGCTGCGCGAGAAGTTCGCCGACGCGGTCGACACCCACCCGCTGCGCCGGGAGATCGTCACCACGGTCCTGGTCAACGACACCGTCAACACCGGTGGCTCGACCTTCCTGCACCGCCTTCGTGAGGAGACCGGCGCGTCGATCGAGGAGATCGTCCGCGCGCAGACCGCCGCCCGCGCCATCTTCCGGCTCGGCGAGGTCTGGGACGCCGTCGAGGCGCTCGACAACCGGGTCCCGGCCGATGTCCAGACCCGGATGCGGCTGCACTCCCGCCGTCTGGTCGAGCGCGGTACGCGCTGGCTGCTCGGCAACCGGCCGCAGCCGCTCCAGCTCGTCGAGACGATCGACTTCTTCGGTGAGCGCGTGGAGCAGGTCTGGGACGAGCTGCCGCAGCTGCTGCGCGGCGCGGACCTGGAGTGGTACCAGTCGATCCTGGAGGAGCTGACCGAGGTCGGCGTGCCGGAGGAGCTCGCCCTGCGGGTCGCCGGCTTCTCCTCCGCCTTCCCGACGCTCGACATCGTCGCGATCGCGGACCGCACCGCCAAGGACCCGATGGCGGTCGCCGAGGTCTACTACGACCTGGCCGACCGGCTGCGGATCACCCAGCTCATGGACCGGATCATCGAACTGCCGCGCGCCGACCGGTGGCAGTCGATGGCCCGCGCCTCCATCCGCGAGGACCTGTTCGCCGCGCACGCCGCCCTCACGGCGGACGTGCTCTCGGCGGGCAACGGCACCTCGACGCCGGAGGAGCGGTTCAAGGCCTGGGAGCAGAAGAACGCGGCGATCCTCGGCCGGGCGCGCACGACGCTGGAGGAGATCCAGGGCTCGGAGACCTTCGACCTGGCGAACCTGTCGGTGGCGATGCGGACCATGCGCCAGCTGCTGCGCGCGCACAGCTAGTCGGTACGAGTGAAAGGGGCCCCGCCGGTATCCGTACCGGCGGGGTCCCTTTGTCATACGGCGGCGGTGACGGTCGAGGTCCACAGGCGCCGCGCGGCCAGCAGGGCCGCCGCGAGCAGCAGCCCGTTGCGGACCACCAAGACGGCCACACCCGGCCAGGAGCCGGCCAGCACGTCCTCGTAGAGCACCGGGTACGCGAGGGAGCTCAGCGCGGCCGCCGGCAGGAGCAGCAGCGCCACCGGTCGCATCACGGTCCGCCGCGAGGTCAGACAGACGGCGCTGAGACCGAGCAGCCAGATCATGTACTGCGGGCTGATCACCCGGCTGGTGACGGTGAAGAGCAGTACGGCGGCGAGCGCCGCGTCCAGCGGGGTCGCCTCGGTCCAGCCGCGGGCGCAGAGCCGCCACAGCACCAGCCAGACGAAGGCGAGGACCGTCAGCAGCAGCGCGAACCGGCCCACGCTGGAGACGTACGGGCCGACGTACTCGAAGGCGCCGTAGCGGTACTGGACGGTGCCCGGCCACACGCCCGTCGCCCTGCCCAGCGCGAGTGCGGTGCCGCCCAGCGACTCGATCTGGACGCCACGGTTGCCCTGCGGGCGAAGGAAGCCGAGCGAGTTCGAGAAGAGAAGGGTCAGAGTGGCGAGGAGGGCCGCGGCGGTGGTCGCGGCGGCGATCCAGGCGTCGCGGGTGGTACGGCCCCGGGGCGTGCCGATCAGGATGAGCACCGGCCACACCTTCACCAGCGTGCCGAGCGCGGCGAGCGCCCCGCCGAGCCGGTGCGCGACGGTCGGCCGGGACTTGAGCGCGAGCAGGGCGAGGACGGCGAGGGCGGTGACCTGGACGTCGTACCGGGCCAGCGGGATGTGCAGGAGCAGCGGGAGTCCGCCGACCCAGATCCAGGCGCCGTGCGTGACCCGGTCGCTGTCGGCCCGGGCGAGGGCCAGGGTGATCGCCGCGTCGGCGAGGAGGGTGAGGGCGACGAAGGCCTGGAAGTACGTGAGCCAGGGCAGCATCCCGGGGGACATGATCACCAGACCCGCGCCGGGCGGGTACTGCCAGGTGATGTCGTTCACCGGGAACGTGCCGTGGGCGAACTCCCGGTACCAGTGCTGGTAGAGGACGTGCACCTCGCGGCCGACACCGCCCACGCCCAGGGTGTCGCGCAGCAGGAGCAGCGCCATGCCGGCGCGGGTGACGACCCAGACGACGGCGAGGGCGAGGGCGGGGCCCCGGCCGACGTTGACGAACGTCGCCGAGGTGAAGGTGTCCGAGTCGAAGGGGGAGCCGGTGAGGCCGGGCGGCGCGGCGGCACACGTGTGTGTGTCGCCCGGTTCGGGCTCCGGCTCGGGAGTGTGGTTGCGATCCGTCGTCATCGAACCGCACTCTATTGGGGTTTGGGTGGTTTGCTCGTGTTTTGTCAGCCCTTCTTGGTGAACGCCTCGTACGCCGCCACGACCTCCTCGGCCGGTCCGTCCATCCGCAGAGTGCCCGCCTCCAGCCACAGCGCGCGGTCGCAGGTCTCGGTGATGGTGGAGTTGGAGTGGGAGACGAGGAAGACGGTGCCCGCCTCGGCGCGCAGCTCGTCGATGCGCTGCTGGCTGCGGCGGCGGAACTTCGCGTCGCCGGTGGAGAGCGCCTCGTCGATGAGCAGCACGTCGTGGCTCTTCGCCGCCGCGATGGAGAAGCGGAGGCGGGCGCCCATGCCGGAGGAGTACGTCCGCATGGGCAGCGAGATGAAGTCGCCCTTCTCGTTGATCCCGGAGAAGTCCACGATGTCGTCGTAGCGGGCGTCGACCTCCGCGCGGGTCATGCCCATGGCGAGTCCGCCGAGGATCACGTTGCGCTCGCCGGTCAGATCGTTCATCAGGGCTGCGTTGACACCGAGGAGGGAGGGCTGGCCGCGGGTGTAGATCCTGCCCTCGTTGACGGGCAGCAGACCGGCCACGGCCTTGAGGAGGGTGGATTTGCCCGATCCGTTCGAACCGATCAGGCCAATTGCCTCGCCCCGGTACGCGACGAAGCTGACGCCCTTGACCGCGTGCACCTTGCGGGCGCCGGGGGTGCCGCGCCTGGAGAGGACCCGGCTGAGGGCGGCGGTCGCGCTTCCCTTGCCGGTACGGGCGCCGTTGACGGTGTAGGTGATGTGGACGCCGTCGGCGACGACGGTGGGGGTGCGCTCCGAGGCCGGTTCCGGGGCCGAGGCCGGTTCCGGTTCCGGGGTCGGGGTCGGTGCCGGGATGGGGGTTGGTGTCGGGGTCTGCGTCAGGGTCTGCTCAGCCACGGCCGTAGGTCTCCTCTGCCTTCCAGAAGTAGATGAATCCGCCGACGAAGGCCACCAGCGCCCAGCCGGCGGCGAGCGCCCAGACGTGCGGCGGAAGCTGGTCGGCGGTGAAGCTCTCGATGAGCGCGAAGCGCATCAGGTCGATGTAGACCGCCGCCGGATTGCCCTGGAGGACCGCGATCGCCGCGTCCGGGAGCCGGCCGCTCGCCGCCAGATGCTGGATGGACCACATGGCGCCGGAGACGTACATCCATGTCCGCAGCAGGAACGGCATCAGCTGGGCGATGTCAGGGGTACGGGCGGCCAGGCGGGCCATGACGAGCGCGACCCCGGAGTTGAAGAGCGCCTGGAGGAGCAGCGCGGGGACGGCCAGGAGCCAGCTCCAGCGGGGGAACTCGCCGAAGCAGAACAGGATCGCGACCAGCACGCCGAGCGAGAGGAGCAGCTGCTGGAGCTGCTGGAGCGCGAGGGCGAGCGGGAGGCTCGCGCGGGGGAAGTGCAGGGCGCGGACGAGGCCGAGGTTCCCGCTGATCGCCCGGGTGCCGGTCATGATCGACTGAGAGGTGAAGGTCCAGACGAAGATGCCCGTGATCAGGAACGGGACGTAGTCCGGGATGCCCTCCTGGACGTTCATCAGGACACCGAAGATCAGGTAGTACACCGCCGCGTTGAGCAGTGGGGTCACCACCTGCCAGACCTGGCCGAGCTTCGCCTGGCTGTACTGCGCGGTGAGCCGGGCGGTCGCGAACGCCCCGATGAAGTCGCGCCGCGACCAGAGCTGCCGGACGTACGCGGGAAGGGTGGGGCGGGCTCCGCTGACGGACAGGCCGTGGTGCTGGGCCAGCGCGCGCAGGTCCTGCGGGGCGTGGGGGCTGGGTTTCGTGAGCGTCCCGGTGGTCACGAGCTCGCTTTCGGCGCGGGTACAGGGCATCGCAGGCGATGGAACGGGTCCGTATCGTCGCTACGGGGAGAGTAGGACGGTCTGGCGTCGCAACGCAACCGTATCGTCGTGACGTGGCCGTTCGCCGTTGGTTAGGATCCCGTTCATGACGACACCCTCCGGAACCCCTCGCCGCGCCCCCGCGGGAGCCGCCGTGCTCCGTGAGGACGTCACGGAGGCCATTCGCACGGCCGTCTTCGAAGAGCTGGCCGCCGTCGGATTCGCCCGCATGTCCATCGAGGGCATCGCGCGCCGCGCGGGCGTCGGCAAGACCGCCGTCTACCGCCGCTGGAAGTCCAAGCTCTCCCTCGTCCTGGACCTCGTCGGCGTCTTCGCCACGCAGGGGCTGCCGGCGCCGTCGACCGGCTCGCTCATCGGCGACGTGCGCGCGCTCCTCGAAGTCGCCTCGCACGCCCTGCGCCACCCCGTGGCCTCGCAGGTCATCCCGGACCTGCTGGTGGAGGCCGCCCGGCAGCCGGAGATCGCCCAGGCGATCAAGGCGGCCCTGCTCGACAGCCAGCAGGGGGTCGTCGCACAGATCGTGCGCGAGGCGGTGGGGCGCGGCGAACTGCCCGAGGGGGCGGACCCGGACCGGGCCCTCGACGTGGTCGTGGGGCCGCTCTACTGGCGGCTCGTGGTGGTCCGCGGTGAACTGCCGAAGGGGTACCTGGACGACCTCGCCCGCTCGGCGGTGGCGGCGCTCAAGGCGTGAGCGCGGACGGTGCGCGCCTGATGTGAAGGCGTAGGGCGTGGGGCGTGGGCGTAGGGCGTTACGGGTACGAGGGCGGGGGCGGGCCCCGTACCCGTAACGTCCGGTCCGGGACTACTTCACCGCGCCCGCCATCACGCCCGAGACGAACTGCCGTTGGAACGCGAAGAACACCGCCAGCGGAATCACCATCGACACGAACGCGCCCGGCGCCAGCACGTCGATGTTGTTCCCGAACTGCCGGACCTGCTGCTGCAGCGCCACCGTGATCGGCGGGGACTCGGAGTCCGCGAAGATCAGCGCGACCAGCATGTCGTTCCAGACCCACAGGAACTGGAAGATGCCGAGCGAGGCGATCGCCGGGCCGCCCAGCGGCATGACGACCCGGGTGAAGAGCCGGATCTCGCCCGCCCCGTCGAGGCGCGCCGCCTCCAGCAGTTCCCTGGGGATCTCCGCGAAGAAGTTCCGCAGCAGGAAGATCGCGAAGGGCAGCCCGAAGGCCGTGTGGAAGAGGACGACCCCGAGCGTCGTCTCGAAGATCCCGATCGTGCCGAAGAGCTTCGACACGGGGACGAGCGCCACCTGCACCGGGACCACCAGAAGCACCACGACCACCAGGAACCACCAGTCGCGGCCGGGGAAGTCCAGCCAGGCGAAGGCGTACCCGGCGAGCGAACCGATGACGACGACCAGGACGGTCGCCGGGACGGTGATCAGGACCGTGGACACGAGCGAACCCGTGATCGTGTCGTTGGCGAGGAGCGCGGAGTAGTTCTCCACCGTCAGCTGGGCGGGGGAGGCGAAGACCTGCCACCAGCCGCTCTCGCTGATGTCGGAGGGCGAGCGGAGCGAGGACAGCAGCAGCCCGACCGCCGGCATCAGCCAGAACAGGCCGACGAGGATGAGGAAGATCCGCATTCCCCCGCCGGCGGCACGCGCGGCGAGCCGCGCGGCCGGACTCCTCCGGGCAGCCGGACCTCCCCCCGCGGCCGTACCCTTCCCTGCGGCCGACCCTTTCCGCGCAGCCGGAACCTTCTGTGCGGCCGGACTCTTCCGTGCGGCGGGACTGCTCATCGGCGGGCCTCCCTTCGCATCCGGCGGATGTTGAACGCCATCACCGGGATCACCAGAAGCAGCAGCAGGACGGCGATGGCCGAGCCGACCCCGAGATCCGCGTCCGTACCGAAGGACGACCGGTACAGCTGGAGCGCCAGCACGTTCGCGTCGTCCTGGGCCGAACCCGGCGCGATGATGAACACCAGGTCGAAGACCTTCAGTACGTTGATCATCAGGGTGACCAGGACGACGGCCAGGACCGGGGCGAGGAGCGGGACTGTGATCCGGCGGAACACCTGCCATTCGTTCGCACCGTCGACCCGGGCCGCTTCCAGGAGTTCACGGGGCACGCTCGCCAGACCGGCCGCGATCAGGACCATCGCGAACCCGGCCCACATCCACACGTAGCTGCCGATGACGGCGGGTGTGACGAGCGAGGGTCCCAGCCACTCCACCCCGTTGTACTGCTCGCGGAAGTTGCTCGCGGGCAGCCGCAGCAGGGATCCGTCGGCGGCGGCCGGGAGGCCGAACGTGCCGTCGGCGGCGACCGTCGTGGACGCGACGACCTTCCCGTCCTTCACGGCCTCCACGCGCAGCCCCTTCAGGCCGAGCTCCTTCGCGTCGACGACGTTCGGCTTCCCGCCGCCGCCCCGGGTGAAGTCCAGCCAGGCGGTGCCGGTGATCCGGCCCTCCGTCCGGTTCGGTTCGAGCGCCGGACGGGCGTCCTTCGGCATCTGTGCCGGCGCGACGCCGATCAGCGGAAGCCGCGCGATCTCACCCGTACGGACCGGGCTCTTGGTGATGTACGCGCCGCCACCCGCCGCCTCGAGCGGGTGGACGGGCAGCGGGCGCGCCCGCGGGAAGACGGACGACTCGGCGAACGTGTCGTGGACGCCGACCCAGACGGCGTTCGCGACCCCTCGGTCCGGATCCTGCTCGTAGACGAGCCGGAAGATGATCCCGGCGGCCAGCATCGAGATCGCCATCGGCATGAAGACGATCAGCTTGAACGCCGTGCCCCAGCGGACCCGTTCGGTCAGCACGGCGAAGATCAGGCCGAGCGCGGTGGCGACGGTCGGGGCGAGGACCACCCAGATCGCGTTGTTCTTGACGGCGGTGAGGATCGTGTCGTCCGTGAAGAGCTCGACGTAGTTGTCGAGTCCGGCGAAGGAGTCCCCGGACGAGTCGAAGAAGGAGCGGTAGACCGAGTACCCGATCGGGTAGACCACGAGCGCACCGAGCAGGACCAGCGCGGGGAGGAGGAACCCCACAGCGACGGACCTGCGCGTGCCGGTGACCTTGGAGGCGGACGCCACGGCGTCAGCCCTTGTACGCCTTGGCCGCGTCGGCCTCCAGCCTCGCCTGGGTCCCCGCGATGTCCTTCGGGTTCTTCAGGAAGTCCTGGAGCGCCTTCCACTCGCCCTTGCCCGGCGTGCCGCCGAAGGACTGCGGCATCTGGTCCGACATGTCGAAGCGGAAATCGTCGCCCGCCTCCAGCATCGCCTTGGCGATCTCGCGCTGGACGTCGTTCGGGTACGCGGTCAGGTTCAGGTTCTTGTTGGGGGAGAGGAAGCCGCCGGCGCCCGCCCAGATCGCAGCCGCGTCCGGGGAGGCGAGGAAGGTCAGCAGCGCCTGGGCGCCCTTCGTGTCCTTCAGGGCCACCGCCGCGTCTCCGCCGGTGACGACCGGGGAGGCCGCACCCACCGCGGGGAACGGGAAGACCTTCGCGTCCGTCCCGATCTTCGCGCTGGTCTGCGCGATGTTGACGGCGGAGAAGTCGCCCTCGAAGACCATCGCGCCCTTGGGCTGGTCGCCGCCCGTGAAGGTCTGGGTGACCGAGACGGGGAACTCCGTCTGCAGCGCGCCGTCCGCGCCGCCCACGATCAGGTTCGGCTTGCCGAACAGCTCCGCGAGGGTCGTGAGCGCCTGCGTGACGGACGCGTCCGTCCACTTGATCTCGTGCTTGGCCAGCTGGTCGTACTTCGTCGGGCCCGCCTGGGAGAGGTAGATGTTCTCGAACCAGTCGGTCAGGGTCCAGCCGTCCGCGCCGCCGACGGAGACCGGGGTGACGCCGGAGGCCGAGATGGTCTCGGCGGTGGCGAGGAACTCCTTCCAGGTCTTGGGCTCGGTGGCGCCCGCGTTCTCGAAGGCGGCGTTGTTGTACCAGATCAGGGACTTGTTGGCGGCCTTGAAGTACACGCCGTACTGCTTGCCGTCGACGGCGCCGAGGTCCCGCCAGCCCTGTGAGTAGTTCTTGGCGAGCTGCGCCTCGGTCTCGGGGCCGACCGGCTTGAGCCACTTCTGGGCGGCGGCCTGCTGGATCGCGCCGACCTGCGGGAGCATCGCCACGTCGGGCGGGGAACCGCCGGCGATCTTCGTACCGAGGAAGTTCACGATCGGGTCCTGCGCGGGCACGAAGGTGACGGTGGCGCCGGTGCGCTTCTCGAACTCCTTCAGGACCTTGGTGAAGTTCTCCTGCTCGGGGCCGGTCCAGACGGCCGCGACCTCGATCTTCTCGCCCTTGAGGGAGGGCAGGGTCACGGAGCTTCCGGAGGGTGCCGGTTGCCCGGGGTCCTTCTTGCCGCCACCGCCGCTGTCACCGTCGCCGCCGCAGCCGGCGAGGGCGAGGGTGAGTGCGGTGACCGTGGCGACGGTCCTTGCGGCCCTGCGTGTACGAAGAGTTGTGCGCATGAATGCCCCGTCTCTCCTGTGCGCGTGCTCGTCCCGTTCGCTCAGGTCTACGCCGGGGGCTCGGGGCCCGCAATACCGCCTTCCGTGCCAACCAGGGGATCGTGATGGGCTCGTGACGTCTTGTCAGGCGCGCGTCGCGGGCGTGAGGGGTGGTACGGGCGAGGCGTCGACCGAGCGGGCGGCGCGGTCGAGCGCGCTCGCGAGAAGCGCCAGATCGGTGGGGCCGTTGCCCAGCTCGCGGACCGGTCGGCGGGTGGGCGGGTCGCCCATCCGCTCCCACTCCAGCGGGACGACGGTCGGCCGGAGGGTCGCCGTGCGGGGGATGCGGCCGGTGACCCGGCCGGACTGGAACGGGGTCACTCGGCCGTCCGGGTGCCCGAGCCGCCCCCGACCGGGCGCGGGCTCGTCGGGACCGGCGGCGACGGGGGCCGGGTCGAGCACGACCCGCAGCCGGGCGCCGTGGGCCAGCTCGGTGTCCGCCGTACGGTCCGGCCGCGCCGAGGTCACGACCAGATGCACCCCGAGCCGCTCCCCGGACCGCGCCACGGCCTCGAGCGCCCGCACGACGGACCCGGCGGCAGGCCGCCCGGGCGACCCGAGCGCGGGCGCCACGAGCGCGTCGAAGTCGTCGACGAGGACGACGAGACGGGGGAGGGGGGTGGTGCCGGCGGGGTGGCCGGCCGTGTCGGCGGCCGCGGGCCGGTGGGCGGTGCTTCCGGCTGCCTCGGCCCGCACGCGCGGGGCCGCGCCGCCGTACGGGTCCGGCTCCCCGCCGGGCCGGGGGACGCGGGCGGACGCCCGGTCCACGAGGTCGGGGTCGGCGGCGGGGTGGGTGGTCCGTCCGCTGGGCCGGTCGCCGATCGCACCGTCGCCGGTGCGGGTCGTGCGGCCGCTGGGGTGGTAGGTGAGGTCCTCGGCCCCGGTCCCGGGGCCGGGCACCCGTCCGCTGGGGCGGTCGGCGATGTCGCCGTCGCCGCGACGCGGCAGCCTGCCGCTCGGACGGTCACCGAGATCGTCGCCACTGGTGCGCGGGTCGGGCACGCCTGGGTGGTCACCGCTGCGCGGCGTCCGCCCGCTGGGGTGGTACGTGAGGTCCTCGGCGCCGGTTCGGGTGGTCCGTCCGCTGGGCCGGTCGTCGATCCTGCCGTCGCCGGATTGGGCCGTCCGCCCGCTCGGCCGGTCGTCGATCCTGCCGTCACCGGCTCGGGCCGTCCGCCCGCTCGGGTGGTACGTGAGGTCGTTCGCGCCCGGGCTGGGGCGGGCGCCTACGGGGCCTTCTCCCGTGCGGAGTGTGCGGCCGCTCGCTGCGTCCTCCACGGGGGCCGTGGCCCGAGCGGCCGGGGACACCGATTCCGCCGCACTCGGGGAGCGCTGGCCGATCAGGCGCCCCGTCGTCCGGCGGTCGGAGAAGTGAAGGTCGCCCAGGATCTCAGCGCGGCGCTTCAGCTCGGCGCCCAGCGCCTGGGCGAACTCCCGCATCCGGACCGGGTCCGAGGCGACCAGGTGCTCGGTGACGTGCGGCAGCTCCGTACACGCCGCCAGGCCCTCGCCGCGCTCACCTCCCGCGCCGTCGACAAGGAGCAGGCCCAGCCGGTCGGGCCGCCCGCCGGCCGCCAGCGAGGCGGCGATCGAGCGCAGCAGCTCCGTGCGTCCGCTGCCCGCGGGCCCTTCGATCAGCAGGTGCGGGCCTTCCTCGGTCAGGTCCACCGACACCGGCCCGCGCGGTCCGGCGCCCAGGACGGCCGTGCCCTCCCCGGCGGCGGCCCAGCGGGCCATCAGCGAGGCGGGCGTGGCCCGGGCGAGACCGAGCTCGTCGAGCAGCCGGGCGGACCGGGGCAGCGCGGCCGCGGCCGTCCGCCCGTGTGCGGCGGGGGCGTCGGTGCGCAGCGGAGCCACCGCCCGCCCGAAGCGCTCGGCCCAGGCGACCGAGACCGCGTCCACCACGCCGACGGTCCCGTGGCCCGCGGCCCGGCCCCCCGCCGTACGCAGCAGCCGCAGCGCCGTCGCCACATCGCCGCTCAGCAGCGCCACGGCCCCGCACTCGCGGAAGGCGAGCGAGGCCGCGCAGGCGGTCTCGTACGTCGCGGCGACCGGGGAGACCGGCGAGGCGGCCGGCGCCTCGGCCAGGCAGAGCAGATGGATCCCCGCCGCCGCCCCCGCCCCGGCGAGCCGGGCCGTGGTCTCGCGCAGCGCCGCCGAACCGGGGTCGCCGTCCACGATCACGACCGTGGCCGGACCTTCGTAACGGGCCGCGGCCTCGGCGACGGTCGCCCGGTCGGCGCTCGGCCATCCCGGCCCGAGAGGTCCGTCGTCCAGCCTGCGGGTGAGCTCGGCGGTACGGGCATGAGCCTGATCGCGGTCGTACGCGAGGAGGAGCCGGCAGTCCTGGCCGTGCGCCGGGCGCAGATGCGGGAGCCAACCGAGCCAGCCCCAGGCACGGCGCCGCTCCTCCAGGGGACGGCTCCGGTCCGCGCTGATCAGCACGATCTCCAGGTCGGAGGGGGAGTGCAGGGCGGTCAGCTGGGCCACCACTGAGCGGGCGAGCCCGGCCAGCCGCTTGCCCGGGCCGGCGAGCCCGAGCGATCCGGCCTCGCGGAGCCCGACGGTGACGGGCACCCCGGACAGCTCGGCCCGGTCGGTCGTGCCGAGCCGGACGACGAGGGACTCCGGATGATCCGGGCCCCGCTCCCAGAGCCGCGGGCCGGGGCCGAGCGCGGTGAGCAGCACGGCGGCCGGGTCGGGCCAGGTCTCGGCGGCCTGCGGGTGATCCCCGGCCCGGTCCGTACCGGACGGGGCGCCGTCGTTCGCGCCGGCCTCGGCCCCGGGGACAGGCAGGTCCTCGCGGGGGCCGCTGAACCGTCGGGCCCAGGCCCCGATGCCGCGCTTGCCGCGCGGGGGCGTCGCCTGGCGCGGGGTCTGCCGGGTCCTGCTGTGCCCCTCGCCCGAGCCCTCGCCGTCCCCGGGCTCCTCGGCGCGCGCGTGCGTGGGGGAGGACGTGGAGGAAGGGGCGCCGCCATGGGTCGCGTCCTGGGACACGGAGGCGTACGGCCAGGTGTCACGCGCCTGCGAGTGCCCGTACACGCCGCCCTCCTGGCCCGCGCCGGGCAGTGCGGAGCCGCCGAGGGCCGCACCGCTTTCCGTGACCGAGCCCGCACCCGTCCCGTACCGTCCCGAGCCGTACGGGTCGACCCGCAGGTGCCCCTCGCCGTCCGGGGTCGTCGGCAGGGAGTCCGTACCGCAGCCGCCCGGTCCCGCAAGCCGCAGGGCGGACTCGCCGAGGCGCAGCAGGGCCCCGGGCAGCAGGCGGACGGGGCGGTCGCCGACCGCCGTGCCGTCCAGCGTCGTGCCGTTCGTGGAGCCGAGGTCCGCGACCGTGACCCGGCCGTCGGCCCCGACGGTCACCGTGCAGTGCACCCGGGAGACGTCTGGGTCGTCGAGCGGGACGTCCGCGTCCAGGGAGCGGCCGATCCTGATCGGGCCGCCGTGCAGCAGATGAACCCCACCCGCGTCCGGCCCCGCGACCACGTGGAGCCGGGCCGCGGCGCCTTCGCCGAGGCGGTCGTCCTCGCCGGGGACCTGGAGTGTGAGGACCGCGCCGTCGACGAGCGGGGGCTCGCCGAGCGCGCAGCGCCGGGCGTCGAGCCGCTCGCCGCCCGCGTAGAGCACGGTCGTGCCCGAGGTGGAGGTGTCCGGGCCGGAGAGGGCCGCGGCCAGACCGGAGGCCACGGCGGCCAGCGCCGTCCCCGCCGGGGCCGTGACGAGCACGTCGCACGCGCGCCCCGCGCCGTGGCCGGCGTGCGGCGCGAGGACGGTCAGCCGGATCTGCATCGCCGTCAGCGGTCCCTTCCGCGTGATGCCCGGCAGGGGAACGCCCTGTGTCTCCCCCCACCCGGCACGGACGCGTCGTCCGGTACAGGTCGGCACGGCGCAGGGGCTCCCGACCCCTCGATGCGACGTGCTGTGTGCATCCTCGCACCTGCCACTGACAACCCGCCCGCGGGTCGCCTCCAAGTGATCTTGAATGGTCGACTGTGGACGTAAAAGTGCCTGGTTGGGTACGCCTTACGACGGCCCCGGCAACCAGCGGTGCGACAAACGCGTCTTCTTTTCGGACAAGTCGGCACCCGGAATCAGCCGCCTCGGGGTCGACCGTTGACCCGTTCGACGGCACTAAAGTGGGTCGGACACCCGGACGGGTCACAACAGATGTCACAACAGATGACAGGGACCCAGGGGCCCAGGACCACGATCAGCAGGGAGCGCGTGACGTGCGGCCAATCGGCAGCAAGTACCTGCTCGAGGAGCCGCTCGGACGCGGCGCCACGGGCACCGTCTGGCGAGCCCGCCAGCGTGAGGCGGCGGGCGCCGAGGCGGCCGTGCAGGGCCAGCCCGGCGAGACCGTGGCGATCAAGGTCCTCAAGGAGGAGCTGGCCAACGACGCGGACATCGTGATGCGCTTCCTGCGCGAGCGGTCCGTGCTCCTGCGGCTCACCCACCCGAACATCGTGCGCACCCGCGACCTGGTCGTCGAGGGCGATGTCCTCGCCCTGGTCATGGACCTCGTCGAGGGCCCGGACCTGCACCGCTACATCCGCGACAACGGCCCGCTCACCCCGGTCGCCGCCGCCCTGCTCACCGCGCAGATCGCCGACGCGCTCGCCGCCAGCCACGCCGACGGCGTCGTCCACCGCGACCTCAAGCCCGCCAACGTGCTCCTCGCCGAGCAGGGTGGCCAGATGCACCCGATGCTCACGGACTTCGGCATCGCGCGCCTCGCGGACTCCCCGGGCCTGACCCGTACGCACGAATTCGTCGGCACGCCCGCGTACGTCGCGCCGGAGTCCGCCGAAGGCCGCCCCCAGACCTCCGCCGTCGACATCTACGGCGCGGGCATCCTGCTCTACGAGCTGGTCACCGGCCGGCCGCCGTTCGCCGGCGGCTCGGCCCTGGAGGTCCTGCACCGGCACCTCAGCGAGGAGCCGCGCCGTCCCTCGACCGTGCCCGGCCCGCTGTGGACGGTCATAGAGCGCTGCCTCAGCAAGAACCCGGACTACCGGCCCAGCGCCGAGAACCTGGCCCGCGGACTGCGCGCGGTCGCCGCGGGCATCGGCGTGCACTCCACCCCCGCCCAGATCGAGGCGGCCGACGGCGTCGGAGCGCTGCTCGCCCCCGACCCGGCGCCGGCGCCGGTCCCGGAGACCCCGGGGGCCGCCGACCCGACCCAGGTGCTGCCCAGCGGGGCGGGCGACCGCTTCGACCCCGCCGCGGCGACCAGCGTCATGCCGACCAGCGGCCCGGCGGGCGCCGGCGCCGACCCGACCGCGGTCATGCCGCCCGTACCGCCGCAGCCGCCGCAGGGCGGCACCGGCGAGGAGCCGCACCCCTGGCAGAACCAGCTGCGCGCGGCCCGTGACCGCAACGAGCAGACGCAGGTGCAGTACCTGGACCCGAGCCAGGACCCGCTGCGCCGCCGTCCGCAGCGCCAGCCGCAGCCGCCGCAGCACCAGCCGCAGCGTCAGCAGCCGTACGGGCAGCAGCCTCAGCAACCTCAGCCGTACCAGCAGCAGCCCCCGCGGCCCCCGCAGCGCCAGCAGTACGCCCCGCAGCCGCAGCAGTACGCGCCGCAGCCCCAGCAGCAGTACGCGCCCCCGCAGCCGCCGCCCCAGTCCCAGCCTCCGGCCCCGCGTGAGCCGCGTCCGCCGCGTCAGCGCAGCTCCAACCCGATGCGGATCCCGGGTCTGGGCTGTCTGAAGGGCTGCCTCTTCACGATCGTGCTCTTCGTCGTCGCGGGCTGGCTCATCTGGGAGCTGACCCCGCTCCAGGACTGGGTGGCCCAGGGCAAGGGCTACTGGGAGGCCATCGGCGACATGATCTCGTCCGTCTCCACGTGGGTCTCCGAGCTCGGCGGCACGGAGGGTGGTACTACTACCGGCGGTACGGGGCAGTAGTACTGCCGATTTATCGACTTCCGAGGGGTGATTTCCCCTCGGAAGTGACGACCAGCGGCTGTGGACGCGTAACTTTGTCGCGACCGCCAGCCGCTGAGGGAGCAGTCTTGGCACGGAATATCGGCAGCCGCTACACGGCCCACCAGATCCTCGGGCGGGGCAGCGCCGGCACGGTGTGGCTCGGCGAGGGCCCCGAGGGCCCCGTCGCCATCAAGCTGCTGCGCGAGGACCTGGCCTCGGACCAGGAGCTCGTCGGACGCTTCGTCCAGGAGCGCACCGCGCTGCTCGGTCTCGACCACCCCCGCGTGGTCGCCGTCCGCGATCTCGTCGTCGACGGCAACGACCTCGCGCTCGTCATGGACCTGGTCCGCGGCACCGACCTGCGCACCCGCCTCGACCGGGAGCGCAGGCTCGCCCCCGAGGCGGCCGTCGCGATCATCGCCGACGTCGCGGACGGGCTCGCCGCCGCGCACGCCGCCGGAGTCGTCCACCGCGACGTCAAGCCGGAGAACATCCTGCTCGACATGGAGGGCCCGCTCGGCCCCGGCGGGGCCCACCCGGCGCTCCTCACCGACTTCGGTGTCGCCAAGCTCATCGACACCCCGGGCCGCACCAAGGCCACCCGGATCATCGGCACGCCGGACTACCTGGCCCCCGAGATCGTCGAGGGCCTGCCGCCGCGAGCAGCCGTCGACATCTACGCCCTCGCGACCGTCCTGTACGAGCTCCTGGCCGGCTTCACGCCCTTCGGCGGCGGCCACCCGGGCGCCGTGCTGCGCCGCCACGTCACGGAGACGGTCGTCCCGCTGCCGGGCATCCCCGAGGAGCTGTGGCAGCTGATCGTCCAGTGTCTGGCCAAGGCCCCGGCCTCGCGGCTGCGCGCCTCGGAGCTGGCCAGCCGGCTCCGGGAGTGCCTGCCGCTCCTCGCCGGGCTGCCGCCGCTGGACGTCGACGAGCCGGACGACGCGGAACAGACGACGGAGGGGTACGAGGACGAGTCGTACGCGACCCGTTCCGGCCAGGGCGCGGGCTCCGGGCCCGGCTCGGGTCCGGGTGAGGGTGCGCCGCGCCGGGCCGCCGTCCCGCTGGTCCCCGGCGCCTCGCCCGACTCCAACCGGGACACCCACACCTCCATGCGCGTCCCCGCCCCCGACGAGCTGGCCGGCGGCCCCCTGGGCACCGCCCGGGCCCCCCGCCCGTCCGGCGCCAGGAGACCCGGCTCGGCCCGCCACAAGGCGGAGGCGGTCCGCAAGCGCCGCATCACCCTCTCGATCGTGGCAGTCGTGCTCCTGGGCGCCGTGGGGGCCGGCGGCTACCTGGCGACCGCCGAGGACTCCGACGTACCGCCGCAGGACTCCAAGACCTCCACGCAGCCGTAGGGCGACCTCCCGCAGCGCCAGGGTGCGGGCGGGCGGGTCCGGTCGCTTGCCACGAGCCGTTACGCTGGACGCGTGGCAGTCGTCGATGTATCCGAAGAGCTGAAGTCCCTCTCCTCGACCATGGGGTCGATCGAGGCCGTCCTGGACCTCGAAAAGCTGAGGGCCGACATCGCCGTGCTCGAAGAGCAGGCCGCGGCCCCGTCCCTCTGGGACGACCCGGAGGCGGCGCAGAAGATCACCAGCAAGCTTTCGCACCTCCAGGCCGAGGTCCGCAAGGCCGAGGCCCTGCGCGGCCGGATCGACGACCTCGCGGTGCTCTTCGAGCTCGCCGAGGAGATGGACGACCCGGACACCCGCGTCGAGGCCGAGACGGAGCTCGTCTCCGTCCGCAAGGCGCTGGACGAGATGGAAGTCCGCACCCTGCTCTCCGGCGAGTACGACGAGCGCGAGGCGCTGGTCAACATCCGCGCCGAGGCGGGCGGCGTCGACGCCGCCGACTTCGCGGAGCAGCTCCAGCGCATGTACCTGCGCTGGGCCGAGCGCCACGGCTACGGCACGGAGGTCTACGAGACCTCGTACGCGGAAGAGGCCGGCATCAAGTCGACCACCTTCGTGGTCAAGACGCCGTACGCCTATGGCACGCTCTCGGTCGAGCAGGGCACGCACCGTCTGGTCCGTATCTCGCCCTTCGACAACCAGGGTCGCCGCCAGACGTCGTTCGCGGGCGTCGAGATCCTCCCGGTCGTGGAGTCGTCCGACCATGTGGAGATCGACGAGTCCGAGCTGCGCGTGGACGTCTACCGCGCGTCGGGCCCGGGCGGCCAGGGTGTCAACACGACCGACTCGGCGGTGCGCATCACGCACATCCCGACCGGCATCGTGGTCTCCTGCCAGAACGAGCGCTCCCAGATCCAGAACAAGGCGAGCGCCATGAACGTCCTCCAGGCCAAGCTCCTCGAGCGCCAGCGCCAGGAGGAGCGCGCCAAGATGGACGCCCTGAAGGGCGACGGCGGCAGCTCCTGGGGCAACCAGATGCGCTCGTACGTCCTCCACCCGTACCAGATGGTCAAGGACCTCCGGACGGACTTCGAGGTCGGCAACCCCCAGTCGGTCCTGGACGGCGAGATCGACGGCTTCCTGGAGGCGGGCATCCGCTGGCGGAAGCAGCAGGAGAAGTAAGCAGGCAGCCGATCGCCTCACGACTCCACGGCGCCGGGCCCCGCACACAAGCGTGCGGGGCCCGGCGCCGTTCGCTGTACCCCCGCGGCCGAGGTTGCCCGGGAAGCCGGCGGACTCCGGAACCGGGCCGACTCACATCGGGGCGCGGGAGAGCGACCTGAGGGACGGCCAGTTTCTCGGTGTGGAGCCCCTGCTGACGACGGATCAGCATCAGTCTCTGAACGGCCACGACCACGCGAACAACAGCCCGGAGGCAGCCGGCGACCCGATGGGCTCGAAGGGGCCCGGGTCGTTCGCTTGCGCAAGCGGAACGGGCGTGAGCGGGCCGCTTTGTCGACAAGGGAACTGGCGTGGCGGGGCCCGAAGTTCAGCGTTTACGTCACAGTTGCATCCCCGCATGGCGGGCAACTGGTGATCTTTCGGGCATCGCACGCGCAACGTCCTTGACGCGTATGCGGAAACTCGGGAGGGTGGCCGATGGCATGCGTATCTCTGGGGCGCGTGTGAAACGGGGGCAGGCTCGGCGTTGTGAGAGAGCCCTCCGTGCCCGAGGCCCCGAGCGCTGCTCCACTGACGAGATTAGCTACTGGGGGTAGCAGCCAGATGACGAAGAAGACGCGGGTCCGCGTTGCACGTATAGCCGCCGGCACGGTGATCATCGCCGGTGCGTCCCTGACCGCGGCCGGTGCGGCGCAGGCGGTCGGTATCGAGGTCGCGGGCCTCAGCGCGTCCGCTGAGGTGAACGACAAGGGTATCGAGGTCGCTGTCGGCGCCAATGACACCGAAGGCAACACCACCATCGGTACCACCGAGGGCACGACGGAGGGGACCACCGAGGGCACCACCGAAGGGACCACGGAGGGCACCACCGAGGGCACCACCGAGGGCACGACGGAGGGGACCACCGAGGGCACCACGGAGGGCACCACCGAAGGCACGACGGAGGGGACCACCGAGGGCACGACGGAGGGGACCACCGAGGGCACGACGGAGGGGACCACCGAGGGCACCACGGAGGGGACCACCGAGGGCACCACGGAGGGGACCACCGAGGGCACCACGGAGGGGACCACCGAGGGCACGACGGAGGGCACCACCGAGGGCAACAACGGCAACGGTGGAAACGGCAACGGCGGCAACGGCAACGGTGGGAACGGCAACGGCGGCAACGGGAACGGTGGCAACGCCACCGGCGGTAGCAGCAACGGTGGCAACGCCACCGGCGGCTCCACCGCGACCGGTGGCTCCACCGACGGTGGTTCCTCCACCAACGGTGGCGGCAACACCTGCACCGTAGACCTCGACGGCGCCGAGTGCGTCGAGAACAACCCCGGCACCAACAACGCCGGCTCGCAGCCCGTCGAGCAGGGCAAGGCCAAGGAGGAGCTGGCCGAGACCGGCGCCGCCGAGACCTCGTTCCTGATCATCGGTGCGGCCACCATGATCGCCGGTGGCATCGGCTTCCGGATGCTCCCGCGTCTGGTCGGCGGTGGGCGCGCCGCCGTCTGAGCGGATCGCCGAAGCAGTGAGGCCGTGAGGCCACAGGCATGACGAAGAGGGCCGGGGGAGTACCCCCGGCCCTCTCTCGTGTCCGGCTCGTATGCGGAAGTGCTACGCGGTCTGCAGCGCCGCGAGCAGCGCCACCATCGCCACCAGGGCGATCACCAGTGTCAGCAGCATCGCCGGGGTCAGGCCCGTCGACGGGTCCAGACGCTCCCGGTTCGCGCGGCAGACGGGGCAGCGGCCCTCTGCGACGGGGGCCGCGCAGTTGGCGCACACCAGTCGGTCGTAGGTCATGCGCTCTCCTCCTCCCGCACAGGGGTCCACACGGGGTCCACACCCAGCACAACGCTCGGCGGTACCCGAGCGTTCCTCCTACCACTGTGCCAGCTCCACGGCGTTTCGGCGCGCCCCGTCGGATTACACCCGGATCGCATCGCTTCCGCCCCGAAGGGCGAAAAGGATAAAGCACGCAAGCCGGGACCGCGACTGCGCAGGCCATCGCCGGTCGCGTAAGGTCGCGCACACCTACTCCCGGCCGACCGTGGTGCATCCGTGATCCGATTCGACAACGTCTCCAAGTCCTATCCGAAGCAGAACCGCCCCGCGCTCCGGGATGTATCCCTGGAGATCGAGAAGGGGGAGTTCGTCTTCCTCGTCGGTTCCTCCGGCTCCGGAAAGTCGACTTTCCTCCGGCTGATCCTGCGCGAGGAGCGCTGCAGCCACGGCCAGGTGCACGTCCTCGGCAAGGACCTCGCCCGGCTGTCCAACTGGAAGGTGCCCCAGATGCGGCGCCAGCTCGGAACCGTCTTCCAGGACTTCCGGCTGCTGCCCAACAAGACCGTCGCCGAGAACGTCGCCTTCGCCCAGGAGGTCATCGGCAAGCCGCGCGGCGAGATCCGCAAGGCCGTGCCCCAGGTCCTCGACCTCGTCGGCCTCGGCGGCAAGGAGGACCGGATGCCCGGCGAGCTCTCCGGTGGTGAGCAGCAGCGCGTCGCCATCGCCCGGGCCTTCGTCAACCGGCCCATGCTGCTGATCGCCGACGAGCCCACGGGCAACCTCGACCCGCAGACCTCCGTCGGCATCATGAAGCTGCTCGACCGCATCAACAGGACAGGGACCACCGTCGTCATGGCGACCCACGACCAGAACATCGTCGACCAGATGCGCAAGCGCGTCATCGAGCTCGAAAAGGGCCGCCTCGTCCGCGACCAGGCGCGCGGCGTCTACGGATACCAGCACTGAGCAGGTAGGGGATAGATCACCATGCGCGCTCAGTTCGTGCTCTCCGAGATCGGCGTCGGTCTCCGGCGCAATCTCACGATGACCTTCGCCGTCATCGTCTCCGTGGCCCTCTCGCTCGCCCTGTTCGGCGGCGCGCTGCTCATGCGCGAGCAGGTCAGCACGATGAAGGACTACTGGTACGACAAGGTCAACGTCTCCATCTTCCTCTGCAACAAGAACGACGCGGCCACCTCTCCCAAGTGCGCCAAGGGTGCGGTGACCACCGAGCAGAAGGAGCAGATCGAGGCCGATCTGCAGAAGATGGACATCGTCGAGACCGTGCACCACGAGTCGACCGACGACGCCTACAAGCACTACAAGGAGCAGTACAGCGACACCGCCATCGCGTCGGTCATCACGCCCGACCAGATGCAGGAGTCGTTCCGGGTCAAGCTGCATGACCCGGAGAAGTACAAGGTCGTCGCCACCGCCTTCGCGGGGCGGGACGGGGTGGAGTCCATCCAGGACCAGCGCAACATCCTGCAGAACCTCTTCGACCTGATGAACGGCATGAACATCGCCGCTCTCGGCATCATGGGTCTGATGCTGATCATCGCGCTGATGCTGATCGTCAACACGGTGCGCGTCTCCGCCTTCAGCCGACGGCGTGAGACCGGCATCATGCGGCTGGTCGGCGCATCCAGCTTCTACATCCAGATGCCGTTCATCATGGAAGCGGCCTTCGCCGGCCTCCTCGGCGGCGCCGTCGCCTGCATCATGCTCCTGGTCGGCCGGTACTTCCTGATCGACCACGGCATCGCGCTCGCCGAGAAGATGCAGCTCGTCAACTTCATCGGCTGGGACGCCGTCCTCGCCAAGCTGCCGCTCGTCATCGCCATCGGCCTGCTGATGCCGGCCCTGGCCGCCTTCGTGGCGCTGCGCAAGTACCTCAAGGTGTGAGAAGCGCCCCTTGGGCACCCCGGGCGCCGTACGGTCAACCACCGTACGGCGCCTTTCGCTTGTCCTAGAGTGGGCGCCATGCCGGTGGGCCCCGGGTCCCGACCCGACCTCTGTCTCCGGCCCCGCGGAGTCCTCCGTGGGGCCGCTTTGACGTTGGTCTTCGCCGGGGTCCTCGCCACCGCCGCGGCCACCGGCGCCCTGCCCCGGCAGGAGACCGCCTCCGTGAAGCGCGAGCAGTCGGCGCCGCCGCGCGACACCGTCGACCGGACCGCCCTCGCCCGCGCCGCCGCCGACGCCATGGCCGACGGCAAGTCGGGCAAGAAGGCCGCCGAGGAGTTCGTCAGCCGCAGCGGCGACCGCTGGGGCGCGGTGTACGACCGGGCGGAGTTCGAGGAGTTCGAGCAGGCCCTGGACGGCTCGTACACCGGCGTCGGCATCTCCGCGCGGAAGGCGGCGCAGGGCCGTATCGAGATCTCCCGCGTCCAGGCCGGCGGGCCCGCCGCCAAGGCCGGGCTCCGGGCCGGCGACCGCCTCGTCGCCGTCGACGGGCGCGACATCGGTGCCCTCTCCGTCTCCGAGGTCGTCGCCCTGCTGCGTGGCGCCGGCGTCGCGGGCTCCACGGTCGCCCTCCGCGTCGAGCGCGGCGGCTCGGCCTGGACCGAGACCCTGCGCCGGGCCCGGCTGGCCACCGAGGACGTCACCGTGCGCCGCCTGGACGACGGCGCGGTGCTGATCAAGGTGGTCGCCTTCACCAAGGGCGCGGGCGAGCGGGTACGGGACGCGGTACGGGACGCCCCGGCCGGCGCCGGAGTCCTCCTGGACCTGCGCGGCAACGCGGGCGGCCTGGTCGCCGAGGCCGCCGTCGCCGCCTCCGCCTTCCTCGACGGCGGTCTGGTCGCCACGTACGACGTCGACGGCGTACAGCGCGCGCTGTACGCCCAGAGCGGCGGGGACACCGCCCGGCCCGTGGTGGCGCTGGTCGACGGCGGCACCATGAGCGCCGCCGAGCTCCTCACCGGCGCCCTGCAGGACCGCGGCCGGGCGATCACCGTCGGCGCGCGCACCTTCGGCAAGGGCTCGGTGCAGATGCCGAGCACCCTGCCCGACGGCTCCGTCGCCGAGCTCACCGTCGGCCACTACCGCACCCCCGCAGGGCACGGCGTCGACGGTCAGGGCATCATCCCCGACCTGATCGTCGGCGATGCCACCGGCAAGAGGGCCGAGGAGCGGGCCAGAACAGTATTGAGTGGCCTCGGAGGGGGCTCGTAGTGCGAAAATGGCCGCACTATGGCAAAGGGACTCGTGAACGTGCAGGGCAAGCCTGCCAAGAAGAAGGACCCGGAGAAGGGTCCTGAGCGCAAGATCATCGCGCAGAACAAGAAGGCGCGCCACGACTACCACATCATCGACACCTACGAGTGCGGTGTGGTGCTCATGGGCACCGAGGTGAAGTCGCTCCGGATGGGCCGGGCGTCGCTGGCCGACGGCTTCGTGCAGATCGACGGGCACGAGGCGTGGCTGCACAACATCCATGTGCCCGAGTACACGCAGGGCAGCTGGACCAACCACTCGGCGAAGCGGAAGCGCAAGCTGCTCCTGCACCGCGCCGAGATCGACAAGCTGGAGGCGAAGTCCCAGGAGACGGGTCACACGATCGTGCCCCTCGCCCTGTACTTCGTGAAGGGCCGCGTCAAGGTCGAGATCGCGCTCGCCAAGGGCAAGAAGGAGTACGACAAGCGGCAGACGCTGCGGGAGAAGCAGGACACGCGCGAGACGAACCGCGCGATCGCGGCGGCGAAGCGTCGCCAGCGGGCCGCGGCCGTCTAGGCTCCCTGCGGCCGCCTCGCCTTAATGCGCTGGCAACCGTGCGCGGTCGTCACGTACGATGGGGCCTGCACCTCACAGCGGGTGCACGCTTTGAAAAATCAACATGGGGATGATCGGTTTCGACAGCGGATTGTCGAAGCAGGGGAAGCGTGTCGAGGAAGCGGCAATGATCTCGTAAACCATATGTCGCAACCAATAATCGCCAACTCCAAGAGCGATAACTCCCGCTTCGCCCTCGCTGCCTAATTTTAGGTAACGACTAGAAGCCTCTGTGAGGAGCGTCAGCCCGGGGATGGTCCCGACCCGGATCCTGGCGTCATTTAGGGATCTAAACCTCTAGCCCCGGTCACGGGGGCCTGAGGGAAATCAAACAGTGACTGAGCCCGTCGGAGACTTGTCCGCGTGATCTCCGGGGCTGAGAAACTCCTAGCGGACTGCACACGGAGAAGCCCTGATTCTGCACCGTTGGACGCGGGTTCGATTCCCGCCATCTCCACTCATCCCATGTGGGCACAGGCCCGGCAGTCGTCACGACGACCGCCGGGCCTGTGTCATTTCCCGAGCCGTCTGCCGGGTCGGCGCCGGCGTCGTCTTCCGGGTCCCCGTCTTCCGTGTCGTCGTCTTCCGGGTCGTCGTCCGGGTCGTCTCCCGAACGAGGGCCAGAGCCGCCGCGGCCGCCGGGACCAGGAAGGCGTACACCGTCGACGGGGCGTTCTCGGCCGTCCAGCCGCCGGTGGCGGAGCCGACCGCGATGCCGGCGAGGAGGGCGGTCACGGCGAGGGTCATGCCCTCGTTGAGCCGGCCCTGCGGGGTCAGGCGCTGGATCAGGGCCATGCCCGTGACCATCGTCGGCGCGGTCGCCATGCCGGCCACCAGCAGACCGGCCGCCAGGGCGAGCAGGGAGCCGGTCGAGGCGCCCAGGAACGGCAGCGTCATCAGGCAGGTCATCGCGACGAGGCAGGTGCGCAGCCGGACCGCGCGGCCCGTACGGCCGTAAACCAGACCGGCCACGCAGGAGCCCGCGGCCTGCAGGGCGAGGATCGGACCGGCGAGCGGGCCGTCCACGTGCGCCAGCGTCACGACCTCCATCGCGCCGAAGACCGCGCCCGTCGCCAGGAAGACGCCGAGCAGAGGTGCCGTGCCCGGCACGCGCAGGAGAGAGCCGGGCGCAGTGGCGGAGCGGGGTGTGACCGGGGGTTCGGTGGAGCGCTGGGCCGCGAAGACCAGGACGCCGGTGAGCAGCAGGATCGCGCCGATCAGCGTGCCCGCCTCCGGGAACAGCGCCGCGCACAGGAACGCCGCCAGGACCGGGCCCAGCATGAAGCACAGCTCGTCGACGGCCTGCTCGAAGGCGTTGGCCGTGTGCAACGCCGCAGGGTCGCCCCGGTACAGATGGGCCCAGCGGGCGCGGGACATGCCGCCGGTGTTGGGGCAGGTCGCCGTCGCGGCGTACGCGGCGAACAGTGTCCAGACCGGCGCCCGGTGGTGCACGCACAGCAGCAGGGCCAGCGAGCCGAGCGCGGCCAGCGCCGTGGCCGGGACGGCGACCCGGGCCTGCCCGTGCCGGTCGACGAGCCGCGCGGTCCAGGGCGCGACCACGGCGGTGGCGGCCATACCCGTCGCCGTGACGGCGCCGGCGAGCGCGTACGAGCCGTACGCCCCGGCGATCATGATCACCGCGCTGACGCCGAACATGCCCATGGGCAGCCGGGCGATCAGATTGCCGAAGGCGAAGGCGCGGGCGCCGGGGGTGGCCAAGAGCCGCCGGTAGGGGTTGGTGGGGACAGTGGTGCGGGTGCGGGTGCGGGTGCGGGTGCGGGAGTGGGAGTGGGTGTGCGGTTCGCGGTAGCGGGGAGCGAGCGCCGGGCCCGCCGGGGTGAGCGTGAGATCGTGGTGCGGCATGGGCCAAGCCTCCGGGGAGCCCTCGGTCGCGGTCCAACACCTGATCCGTGGCCATTCACGCGCCCGTGTTGTTAAATGCCGGGTGGCCACTTCGTACGACATCGAACCGCGGCTCCTGCGAGCCTTCACCGCCGTCGCCGACGAGCTGCACTTCACCCGTGCCGCCGCCCGCCTGTACGTCGCTCAGCAGGCCCTCAGCCGCGACATCCGGCGGCTGGAACGGGACCTGGGCACGGATCTGTTCGTCCGGACCACCCGTCAGGTGACGCTCACCCCGGACGGTGTGCGACTCCTGCCGTATGCCCGCAGGGTGCTGGCCGCCTGCGACGAACTCGCCGACGCCTTCAGGGCAGCCGCCAGGCCCCTGCTCGTCGACCTCAACAGCACCGGTCTCCCCGCCCAGGGCCGTGTCCTGGAGCGGGCCCGCGAACTCGCCCCGGAGCAGGAGCTCATGGCCCGCTACGAGAACGGACTGGCCGGGGCCGCCGCCGAGATCCTCGCCGGGCGCCTCGACGCCTCCTTCGGACGGTACGGCGGGCTCGACGCGGCCACGCGCGGGCGGCTCGCCTCGCAGTTCGTCCGGTACGAGCCGATGGCGGTGGTGCTCCCCGACGACCACCGGCTCGCGGACCTGGCGGAGGTACCGCTGGCCGCGCTGGAGGGCGAGAGCGTCTACGCGGGCGCCGGGAACGACCGCACCCCGGAGTGGACCGACCTGGCCGCCCGGCTCTTCGCGGGGCGCGGCATCGCCGTCGCGCCGCCCGCGCCGATGGCGGTGGGGAAGGAGGAGTTCCAGCGGATCATGGCCAAACTCCGCACACCCGTCCTCGCGGTCGTCGACTTCCCGCCGATGCCGGGCTGCGTGCTGCGGCCGCTCGTCGACCCCGTACCGCTCTCCCCGGTGAGCCTGGTGTGGCGCAAGGGGTTGCGTCACCCCGGCCTGGACGCGCTGCGCACCGCCGCGGCCGAGATCGGCCGGCGGGAGGGCTGGCTGGACCGCCCCGCGGACTCCTGGATCCCGGACGGGGAGCCCGGGATCCCGGGGGAGCGGCCGGCGCGGCGTGTGGCGGGCCCCGGGGGAGCGACGTCCCCGAACACGTACTCACACCCCGCCCCCGCTCCGGGTGAGAGCAAGGTTCCGTACCCGTCACTTCCTGCCACCGGGCTGAAACGCGGCCTCCCTAACGTCTGACTCAAGAGAACCAGGGCGTCTGGACGCTCGGGACCCGACACCGTGGAGGTACGTGATGGGCGGCCGATGGATCGAACGGTGGGAGCCGGAGGACGAGACCTTCTGGCGTGAACAAGGAGAGCGGATCGCCCGGCGCAATCTGGCCTTCTCCGTGCTCTCCGAGCACATCGGATTCTCCATTTGGAGCCTGTGGTCGGTCATGGTCCTTTTCATGGGACCGCAGTACGGCATCGACCCGGCGGGGAAGTTCTTCCTGATCGCGACGGCGACCTTCGTCGGCGCTCTGATCCGGATCCCGTACACCTTCGCCGTCGCCCGCTTCGGCGGCCGGAACTGGACCATCTTCAGCGCGCTGCTGCTCCTCGTGCCGACGGGCGTCGCCTACGCGGTGATGGAGCCGGGCACCTCGTACAACACCTTCCTCCTGGTGGCGGCGCTGACCGGCGTCGGCGGCGGCAACTTCGCCTCCTCCATGACCAACATCAACGCCTTCTTCCCACTGCGGAAGAAGGGCTGGGCGCTCGGCCTGAACGCGGGCGGCGGCAACATCGGCGTCCCCGTGGTCCAGCTCATCGGACTGCTCGTCATCGGCACCGCCGGCGCCATGCACCCGCGGATCGTCCTCGGCGTCTACATCCCGCTCATCCTGATCGCGACGGTGTGCTCCGCGCTCTTCATGGACAACCTCGCGCCGGTGAAGAACGACACCGGCGCCGTCAAGGAGGCCGTGGGGGCCAAGCACACCTGGATCATGGCCTTCCTCTACATCGGCACCTTCGGTTCCTTCATCGGCTACAGCTTCGCCTTCGGCCTGGTCCTCCAGACCCAGTTCGGCCGCACCCCGCTCCAGGCCGCCTCGCTCACCTTCATCGGCCCGCTGCTCGGCTCGCTGATTCGGCCCGTCGGCGGCTCGCTCGCCGACAAGTACGGCGGCGCCCGCATCACCCTGTGGACCTTCGCGGCCATGGGGCTCGCGACGGCAGTCGTCGTCTACGCCTCCGTCATCGAGTCCCTCGCCGTCTTCCTCGTCGGCTTCATCGGACTCTTCGTCCTCAGCGGCCTCGGCAACGGCTCCACCTACAAGATGATCCCCGCGATCTTCCTCGCACAGGGCCACCGCAAGGGCCTGTCCGGCGAGGAGGCGGAGTCGTACGGCCGCAGGCTCTCCGGAGCCTCCATGGGGCTGATCGGCGCGGTGGGCGCGCTCGGCGGGCTCGGCATCAACCTCGCCTTCCGGCAGTCCTTCCAGACGGCCGGCACCGGCACCTCGGCCTTCGTCGCCTTCCTCGTCTTCTACGCCGCGTGCATGGTCGTGACCTGGGCGGTATACCTTCGCCGCCCGGCCGCCGTGCCGGACACGGCGGAGGGCGCGGCAGGTGCCTCGGGCGAGACGTCGCCGCAGCGCGGTTACGCCGAGGTGTGATCCGGAGTGGTCCGTAACGGCCAGGAAATACCGGCGAACCGAGTCTGTGACGAATCGCCGTCAGGCTCGGTCGGTATGTACGAGCAAGAGCATGGTCCCCTCGCGGGGTTCACCGTCGGCGTCACGGCGGCACGGCGCGCGGACGAGCTGGGCGCGCTCCTTCGCCGCCGGGGCGCGGCCGTGGTCCACGGCCCGGCGCTGAGGATCGTGCCGCTCGCGGACGACACGGAACTGCTCGCCGCCACCAAGGAACTCATCGACCACGCCCCGGACGTCGTCGTCGCCACCACGGCGATCGGCTTCCGGGGCTGGGTCGAGGCGGCGGACGGCTGGGGCTACGGCGAGGAACTTCTCGACTGCCTGCGGGGCGTCGAACTCCTCGCCCGCGGACCCAAGGTCAAGGGAGCGGTACGGGCGGCGGGGCTCACGGAGTCGTGGTCGCCGTCGTCCGAATCCATGGCCGAGGTGCTCGACCGGCTCCTCACCGAGGGGGTGGACGGGCGGAGGATCGCGCTGCAGCTGCACGGGGAGCCTCTGCCCGGGTTCGTGGAATCGCTGAAGGCGGGCGGCGCCGAGGTTGTCGGCGTACCGGTGTACCGGTGGATGCCGCCGGAGGACATCGGCCCGCTGGACCGGCTTCTGGACGGGGTGCTGAGCGGCTCCCTGGACGCCGTCACCTTCACCAGCGCGCCGGCCGCCGCCTCGCTGCTGACGCGGGCGGAGGACCGGGGCGTGCTGCCGGAGTTCCTCGCGGCGCTGCGGAACGAGGTGCTCGCGGTGTGCGTGGGGCCGGTGACGGCGCTGCCGCTGCAGGCCCACGGCGTCGAGACGCTCCAGCCGGAGCGCTTCCGGCTCGGGCCGCTGGTGCAGCTGCTCGGCCAGGAACTGCCCTCCCGGGCCCGCACGCTCCCGGTGGCGGGCCGCCGCATCGAGATCCGGGGGCACGCGGTCCTCGTCGACGGCTGTCTGCGCCCGGTGCCGCCGGCCGGGATGGCGCTGCTCGACACGCTGGCCCGGCGACCCGGCTGGGTCGTCTCCCGCGCCGACCTGCTGCGCGCCCTGCCGGGAGCGGGGCGCGACGAGCACGCCGTGGAGACGGCGATGGCCCGGCTGCGGACGGCGCTGGGGGCGCCGAAGCTCATCCAGACGGTGGTCAAGCGGGGGTACCGGCTTGCGCTCGACCCGGTGGCGGAGACCAAGTACGACGAGTAGGGGGTACGGGCTCTCGCCCGTACCCCCGACGCCGTCACCGCCCTCGGCGTACCGACAGCGCCCGCAGGAGGCAGGCGAAGCCCACTGTCGTCAGGACCGCACGGACGACGTTCCAGGCCACCCACGGGGTCTCGAAGTCCGCGCGGGCCCGTACCGGGTCCGTCGCCGCCGCGAGGGCGTCGTTGAGCGGGACGTTCACCGCCGAGGTGACCACGAAGACGGCCACGTACAAGGCCAGCGCCGCGAGCGCCCAGACCTTCGCCGGTGTGCCCCGCAGCTGCCATGCGGCGACCGCCGTCAGGATCAGCGCCCCGAAGAAGGGCGTGAAGAAGACCGGGTTCTGGATCACGTCGTTGATGTTCCGCATCACCTCGACGAAGACCCGGTCGTCGCTGCGTGCCAGCGCCGGCATCGCCGAGCACACGTACGCGAACCACACTCCGGCGATCAGTCCCGTCGCCACCGTCGCCGCGCCCAGTACCGCGCCGGCCGCCGTCCCACCCCTGTTGTTCGTCATGGCCCCAGTCAAGCCCGCCGGGGGCGGGCGGAACCATGGGTGTGCGTCCACGTTCCATACGCGGGCGTCCACGGTGGCGGGATGATCCCCATCCGCCCCCTTGCGAGGAGAGGCAGGCACAGGCGCGCCGCGACACCCTCCGGGCACGAACCGCGACGTGCCCCCTAGCGGGGGCCGCCCGGGGTGGGCACTCTGGTCGCAGCGCCCCGCCGGTTCCCCGCCGGCCCCACGACCGCGAGGTGGTGACAGGGTCATGACCGTACGGTTCGACTCCGGGCGGATCTGCCTGGATCTGGCCGCCCAGGCGCTCGACCGCGCCGACGCGCTCGACGAGTTCCTCCGCGCCACCGAACTCGTCCCGGCCGCCACCCCGCTGAGCGCGCTCGACGCCCACTGGGTCGTACGCTTTCGCGAACTGCGCGACTGTGTCCGTGAACTGGTGGGCGCCCAGCTCGACGGGCGGCGCGCCGATCCCGCACTGGAGCGGCTCAACGAGTTCGCCGCCGCCTCCGCCCCACCCGCGCCCCGCGCCGTCCGCACGGAAGCCGGCGGGCTCGTACGGGCGTTGAGCGACGAACCCGACTGCCGCGCCCTGCTCGCCGCCGTCGCCCGGGACGCCGTCGATCTGCTCACCGACCCGGCCGCCCGCGCCCTGCTCCGACGGTGCGAGGGCGACAACTGCCGCCGCTGCTACCTCGATACTTCGCGAGGACGCCGCCGGCGCTGGTGCTCCAGTGAGACCTGCGGTAACCGCGAGCGAGTTGCCCGGCATCGGGCAGCCCGAAGGGGAATCGTGCCCGTGTGAAAAAATCTCGAGCGACGTTGAGTCGAACCCGCTCCGGCTCCGTACCTCTCGACGACAACAGGGTCTCGACCGGGAGGTTCAGGTGCGCAAGGATGCGGCCGTGGCCGATGACCGTCCGCATCGGGCCCGGCATCGCAGTGAGGTCCCACGCTCTCGACCCGACGTCCCTGACGAGGAGTTGATGCGTGCTCTCTACCGCGAACATGCCGGGCCCCTGCTCGCCTATGTACTACGCCTCGTCGCCGGCGATCGCCAGCGTGCCGAGGACGTCGTGCAGGAGACGCTCATCCGTGCCTGGAAGAACGCCGGCCAGCTCAACAGGGCTACCGGCTCCGTCAGACCTTGGCTGGTGACGGTTGCCCGGCGCATCGTCATCGACGGCCACCGCAGCCGGCAGGCCCGGCCTCAGGAGGTCGATCCGTCACCGCTCGAGGTCCTGCCCGCGGAGGACGAGATCGACAAGGCGCTGTGGCTGATGACGCTCTCTGATGCGCTCGAAGATTTGACGCCCGCCCACCGGGAAGTGTTGGTCGAGACCTACTTCAAGGGGCGTACGGTCAACGAGGCGGCCGAGACCCTCGGCATACCCGCCGGGACCGTGCGTTCCCGGGTGTTCTACGCACTCCGTTCGATGAAGCTCGCGCTGGAGGAGAGGGGGGTATCGGCATGACACCGCCGCACGACGCCGCGGGTGCGTACGTACTCGGCATCCTGGACGACGTCGACGCCGCCGCCTTCGAGGCGCACCTGGTGGACTGCGACCTCTGCGCCGCGCACGTGGAGGAGTTCGCCGGGATGGAGCCGATGCTGGCCATGCTGGCGGACGGCGACACCGCCCCCGCCGCCACGGACCCGTACACCGGCCTGTACGCCGCCCCCGACCCGTACACCGGCCCGGTCGGCTCCATGGGGCCGGTGGGTCGCGCCGCCGATCCGTACGCCGACGCGGCCTTCGACGACTTCGCGCCCCGGCCGCCGGCCCCGCCCGGTCCTCGGCGCATCCCCTCCGCTGCCGTCTCCCTCGACGCCACGCCCGGGCCGCAGCTCCTCGGCCGGCTCATGGACGAGGTGGGCGCCAAGCGGGCCCGCTCCCGGCGCCGCACCTTCTACCTCGTCGCGGCCGCCGCGATCCTCGTCATCGGCGGCCCCGCCGTCGCCGTGGTCGCCACCTCCGAGGGAGGCAAGGAGAACCGGGCGATCGAACCCCACCCCACCAGTCCCGCCGAGGACGCCTTCTTCCACCACATGGAGGAGAAGATCCAGGCCACCGACCCGACGACCAAGATCAGCGCCACCGTCGGCATGGAGAAGAAGGGCTGGGGCACCCACACCGTCCTCGAACTCAAGAACGTCAAGGGCCCGCTCAAGTGCCGGCTCGTCGCCGTCTCCAAGAGCGGCGAGGAGGAGGTCGTCACTTCCTGGGCCGTGCCGAAATGGGGATACGGCATCCCCGGAGCCACCCAGGAGAGCGCCAAGAACCCGCTGTACGTGCACGGCGGGGCGGCCATGGACCGCAACGACATCGACCACTTCGAGGTCCGGACCTTCGACGGCGAACGCCTCGTGGAGGTAGAGGCCTGACATTTTGGCCCCCTGTGGCGTACGCTCGACGGCTGCCCAGTGCACGTCAGAAGGGGGCCTTAGTGGCCGCGCAGGAAGCCGTGGACACCGTGGACACGGTCCGGGACCGTGAGATCGGTGTCGAGCAAGAACATCTGGATCAGGTCTACCGCCGCCTCGAGGAGAAGATCCGCGAGGCGGAGTTCCTGATGAACGACGCCGCCAAGCGGGGTCAGGTCGGCACGCCCGGCGCGCTCGCCGAGCGAGACGCCCAGGTGTTCCGGGCCGGTATCCACCTCAACCGGCTCAACAACGAGTTCGAGGACTTCCTCTTCGGCCGGATCGACCTGCTCTACGGCAAGGACGGCAAGAAGGGCCCCGACGGCGCGTACACCTCCGTCGAGCCCGCCGAGGACGCCGTACGCGCCGACAACACGGCCGACATCGGCGAGACCCTCCACATCGGCCGGATCGGCGTCCTCGACTCCGACTACGCGCCGCTCGTCATCGACTGGCGCGCACCCGCCGCCGCCCCCTTCTACCGCTCCACCCCGGTCGACCCCGGCCGCGTGGTGCGGCGCCGCGTCATCCGCTCCAAGGGCCGCAAGGTCCTCGGCGTCGAGGACGACCTGATGCGCCCCGAGCTGACGGCGACCCTGGAGGGGCGCGAGCTGCCGGTGATCGGCGACGGCGCCCTGATGGCCGCGCTCGGCCAGGCCCGCAGCCACACCATGCGCGACATCGTCTCCTCCATCCAGGCCGAGCAGGACCTGGTCATCCGCGCGCCCGCCGCCTCCGTCACGTACGTCGAGGGCGGCCCGGGCACCGGGAAGACGGCGGTGGCCCTGCACCGGGCGGCCTATCTGCTGTACCAGGACCGTCGGCGGTACGCGGGCGGCATCCTGATCGTCTCCCCGACCCCGCTGCTCGTCTCGTACACCGAGGGAGTGCTGCCCTCGCTCGGCGAGGAGGGCCAGGTCGCCATCCGCGCTCTCGGCTCGCTCGTGGACGGCGTGGAGGCCACCACGTACGACGAGCCGGCCGTGGCCCGGGTCAAGGGCTCCTCCCGGATGCTCGCCGTCCTGCGCAAGGCGGCCCGCGGCGCCCTGGAGACCCCGGCTCCGAGATCCGCCCCCGGCGACCAGCTCTCCTTCGGAGAGGAGGACGTCGCGCCTGCCCCCGCCGGCACGCCCACGCGCCTGCGGGTCGTCGCCTTCGGCCGCCGTCTCGAGCTGGAGGCCGACGACCTCCAGCGCATCCGGCACAACGTCCTGGGCGGCTCCGCGCCCGTCAACCTGCTGCGCCCCCGCGCCCGCAGGCTGCTGCTCGACGCGCTGTACGCCAAGTCCGGCGCCGTCGGCCGGCACAGCGACCCCGAACTCGCCGCCGAGCTGCGCTCCTCCTTCGACGAGGACGTCTCCACCGAGGACTCCTTCCTCCACTTCCTCGACGCCTGGTGGCCCGAGCTCACCCCCCGCCAGGTCCTCGACGCGATGGCCGACGAGAGGCGCCTCGGCCGCTGGGCCCGGCGCATCCTCAACCCGGGCGAGGTCCGCCGCCTCGCCCGCTCCCTGCGCCGTGACGGGCTCTCCGTGCACGACGTGGCACTCCTCGACGAGCTGAACACCCTCCTCGGCGCCCCGGCCCGGCCCCGCAGGAAGCGGGAGTACGACCCGCTGGACCAGCTGACGGGGCTGGAGGAGCTGATGCCCGTACGGGAGGAGACGCAGCGGGAGCGGGCCGAACGGCTCGCCGCCGAGCGTGTCGAGTACGCCCACGTCATCGTCGACGAGGCCCAGGACCTCACGCCCATGCAATGGCGGATGGTCGGGCGGCGCGGCCGGCACGCGACCTGGACCGTCGTCGGCGACCCGGCGCAGTCGTCCTGGTCGACCCCGGACGAGGCCGCCGAGGCCCGCGACGAGGCGCTCGGCAGCCGCCCGCGCCGCCGCTTCGAGCTGACCGTGAACTACCGCAACCCCGCCGAGATCGCCGAGCTGGCCGCCAAGGTGCTCGCCCTCGCCATGCCCGGCAGCACCTCACCGCGCGCGGTGCGCTCCACGGGTGTGGAACCGCGCTTCGTGGCCGTGGGGGAGCCCGCGGCGGGGGAGAAGGCGGGGACGGAGCGGTTGGCCGAAATCGTACGGAGCGAGGCGCGCCGTCTCCTGGAGCGGGTGGACGGCACCGTCGGCGTGGTGGTCGCCATGAACCGGCGCGAGCAGGCCGCGCGCTGGCTGGCCGACCTCGGCGACCGGGTGGTGGCGCTGGGCTCCCTGGAGGCCAAGGGCCTGGAGTACGACGCCACGGTGGTGGTCTCGCCCGCGGAGATCGCGGACGAGTCCCCGGCCGGTCTGCGGGTGCTGTACGTGGCGCTGACGCGCGCGACGCAGCAGCTCACCGTGGTCTCGGGCGCCCGGGACGTGCCGGACGCGGAGGGAGTCCCCGACCTGCTCAGGGACTGATTTCCGGTCAACCTGCGTCGCAGGAATCACTTACCAGAGTGGTTTGTTAGCCTGTCTATGGCACCGGCTCGATCCAAGCCCCCGGGCCCAACCTTCGTCCCTCAGAGGGACCTCTTGCCGCGAGGCGAGCATGGCGGGTCGGTGCCACTTAGTGCATAGCTACGAAGTTGAGGTCCCTGTCACCCCTGGTGACAGGGACCTCTTCTGTTTCCCCAAGGGTTCTCGTATGGTGGAAACTGCTTTCCGAAAACAAAATGACCGCATTACCTGCTACCGGCAGGTAGGTGCGACGATCGGAGGGCGCCGCCGGGCAACCAGCCAAGGCGGCGTAGCAACGAAGCTCAGGGAAAGCAGAGGAACCCGGCCATGGCAACGGCGCCCAGCGTCTCGTACTCGATGACGGTCAGGCTGGAGGTTCCCGCCAGCGGAACCGCGGTCTCCCAGCTCACCACGGCGGTGGAGTCCCACGGCGGTTCCGTCACCGGCCTCGACGTGACCGCCTCCGGTCACGAGAAGCTGCGGATCGACGTGACCATCGCGGCCACCTCGACCGCACACGCCGACGAGATCGTCGAGCAGCTGCGCACCATCGAGGGTGTCGTCCTCGGCAAGGTCTCCGACCGTACGTTCCTGATGCACCTCGGCGGCAAGATCGAGATGGCGTCCAAGCACCCCATCCGCAACCGTGACGACCTCTCCATGATCTACACCCCGGGCGTGGCCCGGGTGTGCATGGCGATCGCCGAGAACCCCGAGGACGCCCGCCGCCTCACCATCAAGCGCAACACCGTCGCAGTCGTGACGGACGGTTCCGCCGTCCTCGGCCTCGGCAACATCGGCCCGATGGCCGCGATGCCGGTCATGGAGGGCAAGGCGGCGCTGTTCAAGCGCTTCGCCGACATCGATGCCTGGCCGCTCTGCCTGGACACCCAGGACACCGACGAGATCGTCGCGATCGTCAAGGCGATCGCCCCCGGCTTCGCGGGCATCAACCTCGAGGACATCTCCGCCCCCCGCTGCTTCGAGATCGAGGCCCGCCTGCGCGAGGCCCTCGACATCCCCGTCTTCCACGACGACCAGCACGGCACCGCCATCGTCGTCCTCGCCGCCCTCACCAACGCACTGCGCGTGGTGGGCAAGGGAATCGGCGACGTACGGGTCGTCATGTCCGGCGCGGGCGCGGCCGGTACGGCCATCCTCAAGCTGCTCATCGCGGCGGGCGTCAAGCACGCCGTCGTCGCCGACATCCACGGTGTCGTGCACGCCGGCCGCGAGGACCTCGTCGAGGCCGAGAAGGACTCGCCGCTGCGCTGGATCGCCGACAACACCAACCCCGAGGGCGTCACCGGCACCCTCAAGCAGGCCGTCGCCGGCGCGGACGTCTTCATCGGCGTCTCGGCCCCGAACCTGCTCGGCGCGGACGACGTCGCCGCGATGGCGGACGGCGCGATCGTGTTCGCGCTCGCGAACCCGGACCCCGAGGTCGACCCGGCGATCGCCCGCCAGACCGCGGCCGTTGTGGCCACCGGCCGCTCGGACTTCCCGAACCAGATCAACAACGTGCTGGTCTTCCCGGGTGTCTTCCGCGGTCTGCTGGACGCTCAGTCCCGCACGGTCAACACGGAGATGATGCTGGCGGCCGCCTCGGCCCTCGCCGACGTCGTCACCGAGGACGAGCTGAACCCGAACTACATCATCCCGTCGGTCTTCAACGACAAGGTCGCCGGCGCCGTCGCGGGCGCCGTCCGCACCGCCGCGAAGGCGGCGGGCGCGGGTGCCGACAACGGGACGAACGGGCTCTGAGAGAGTTCGTCCATGACGTACGGCGGGCCGGAACGGGGCTGTGAAAGGCCCCGGGCCCGCCGTCGGAACGGCGCGTCGCCGGGCGCCGCGCCGTAGATCCGCCGTAGGGTGGCGCTTCGGCTCCAAAGAGTTTCGGCGGAGTCGACGGAACGTCACCACGCCAGAGCCCGTGGCGCTTTTCGTGTGACCCCAGAGGGTGCCGGATTGGCGTTCCCGCCGCTGGTGGGGGCAGGATGCCTATTCGGGCGCGAGGGTCTGTCACCAGACCCGGGTCCGGGGACTGTCCGAGGGCCCTGGCAGCATCGGCTTCGCTGTGCCCATACATGCGGCTCCGCCGCGTGGCACGCCTCACAGGCAAGAAGAACACGGGAGTAACAACATGAACCGCAGTGAGCTGGTGGCCGCCCTGGCCGACCGCGCCGAGGTGACCCGCAAGGACGCCGACGCCGTGCTGGCCGCTCTCGCCGAGACCGTCGGCGAGATCGTCGCCAAGGGCGACGAGAAGGTCACCATCCCCGGCTTCCTGACCTTCGAGCGCACCCACCGTGCCGCTCGCACCGCTCGTAACCCGCAGACCGGCGACCCGATCAACATCCCGGCCGGCTACAGCGTGAAGGTCTCCGCGGGCTCCAAGCTCAAGGAAGCCGCCAAGGGCAAGTAAGCCTGTAGGCACACCGCCGAAGGCGCCCACATGGGCCTCCAGGCGAACGAAAGGGCGGCCACCCTGTCAGGGGGTGGCCGCCCTTTCGTTCGCCCGCCAAGAGGGCCCCTCGGGCCTCAGGCGGGTGCCTGAGGCCCGAGGGGCCCGGGCGGGCGCCTGAGGCTGTCGTGCCCCGGGCGGTCGCCTTGTGGCGCCTTATACGAGCGCGCTGCCCGGGAGCTCGACCTTCGCGCCCAGCTCCACGAGCTTGTCCATGAAGTTCTCGTAGCCGCGGTTGATCAGGTCGATGCCGTGGACGCGGGACGTGCCCTGCGCCGCCAGCGCCGCGATCAGGTACGAGAAGCCGCCCCGGAGGTCCGGGATGACCAGGTCGGCGCCCTGGAGCTTCGTGGGGCCGGACACGACCGCCGAGTGGAGGAAGTTCCGCTGACCGAAGCGGCAGTCCGAACCGCCCAGGCACTCGCCGTACAGCTGGATGTGGGCACCCATCTGGTTCAGCGCGGAGGTGAAACCGAGCCGCGACTCGTACACCGTCTCGTGGACGATGGAGAGGCCCGCCGCCTGCGTCAGGGCCACCACCAGCGGCTGCTGCCAGTCGGTCTGGAAACCGGGGTGCACGTCCGTCTCCAGGGCGATCGCGTTGAGCGAGCCGCCCGGGTGCCAGAAGCGGATGCCCTCGTCGTCGATCTCGAAGGCGCCACCCACCTTCCGGTAGGTGTTGAGGAACGTCATCATCGAGCGCTGCTGCGCGCCGCGGACGTAGATGTTGCCCTCGGTCGCCAGCGCCGCCGACGCCCACGAAGCCGCCTCCAGGCGGTCCGGGAGCGCGCGGTGCGTGTAACCGTCGAGCTTGTCGACACCGGTGATGCGGATGGTGCGGTCGGTGTCCATGGAGATGATCGCGCCCATTTTCTGCAGGACGCAGATCAGGTCCTCGATCTCCGGCTCCACGGCGGCGTTGGAGAGCTCGGTGACGCCCTCCGCCAGCACGGCCGTGAGCAGCACCTGCTCGGTCGACCCGACCGAGGGGTACGGCAGCCGGATCTTGGTGCCGCGCAGTCGCTGCGGGGCCTCCAGGTACTGGCCGTCCGCCCGCTTCTCGATCGTCGCGCCGAACTGACGCAGCACGTCGAAGTGGAAGTCGATCGGCCGGCCACCGATGTCGCAGCCGCCCAGACCCGGGATGAAGGCGTGACCGAGGCGGTGCAGCAGCGGCCCGCAGAAGAGGATCGGAATGCGCGACGAACCGGCGTGGGCATCGATGTCGGCCACGTTGGCGGATTCGACGTGCGTCGGGTCGAGAACCAGCTCGCCCGGCTCCTCACCGGGGCGGACCGTCACTCCGTGCAGCTGCAGCAGCCCGCGGACCACACGGACGTCACGGATGTCGGGCACGTTGCGCAGTCGGCTCGGCCCGCTGCCGAGGAGAGCGGCGACCATCGCCTTGGGCACGAGGTTCTTCGCGCCGCGGACACGGATCTCGCCCTCCAGCGGGGTTCCGCCGTGGACAAGCAGTACATCGTCTGTGCCGGTCATGAATCTCGCGTTCCGGTGGGGGTCGGGCAGGGGGCCAGGGAAAAGGGTAAGGGGCGGGGGCACCCCCCTAGGAAGCCTTGGGGGGCCTGTCAGATGTAATGAATTCGGCACAACACTCTCTGTTCACCCAATCTTGCGGAGCGTCACGGTCCGTTTGTGTCCGGAGAGTGCCGCGCGGATCCGCCCTGAACTGCGTATGCGTCCCGCGTGTGTCCACTCCACCGGACGACCTTCCTAATCGCCGAAGATGCGGGATCATGTGTCGCATGACCGAGGTGTCCTCGCTCACAGGACGGCTGCTCGTCGCCACCCCCGCCCTGGCCGACCCCAATTTCGACCGCGCGGTGGTACTGCTCCTCGACCACGACGACGAGGGCTCGCTCGGCGTGGTTCTCAACCGGCCGACGCCCGTGACGGTCGGCGACATCCTCGCGCCCTGGGCCGACCTCGCCGGCGAGCCGGGCGTGGTCTTCCAGGGCGGCCCGGTCTCCCTGGACGCGGCGCTCGGCGTCGCGGTGATTCCAGGCGACGAGGGCCCGCTGGGCTGGCGCCGGGTGTTCGGAGCGATCGGCCTGGTCGACCTCGAGACCCCGCCGGAACTCCTCGGCCCGGCGCTGGGCTCCCTCCGGATCTTCGCCGGCTACGCGGGCTGGGGCCCGGGCCAACTGGAGTCGGAGCTCGGCGAGGGCGCGTGGTACGTGGTCGAATCCGAACCGGGCGACGTGTCCTCCCCCCGCCCGGAAACCCTGTGGCGAGAGGTCCTGCGCCGCCAGCGGAGCGACCTCGCGATGGTGGCGACGTACCCGGACGATCCCACGCTCAACTGAACCCGGGCTTTTCAGTACCCTTGGGTCCCATGAGCACTCTCGAGCCCGAGCGCGGGGCAGGTACGGGAACCCTCGTGGAGCCGACGCCGCAGGTGTCCCACGGTGACGGCGACCACGAGCGCTACGCCCACTACGTCCAGAAGGACAAGATCATGGCGAGTGCCCTCGACGGCACTCCCGTGGTGGCACTGTGCGGCAAGGTCTGGGTACCGGGGCGCGATCCCAAGAAGTACCCCGTCTGTCCGATGTGCAAGGAGATCTACGAGTCCATGGGTCCCGGTGGGGACAAGGGCAAGGACGGCAAGGGCGGCGACAAGAAGTAGCCCGCTCTCTCGCCGCGGGGACGGCCCCCGGTGTGCGTACTTCGGTACGCACACCGGGGGCCGTCTCGCGTTGCAGAGGGTGCTTCCGCCGGTCACAGAGTGGTTGAGACCACTTGTCGGGGAGTTGGTCCGGCCCTAACCTCTCGCGTGTTGTGCAGCACGAAACGCCCGTTGCGTATGCTGCAACGCCGATTGGTGGGAGCCCCCGTATGAAGCTTTCTGCCCGTATCGCCGCCCCGGTCACCGCACTTGTGCTCGCCGGCCTCACCGCCACCGCCTGTGCCCCGCAGACCTCCGACGGCAAGGCCGCGACGGACGAGAAGAGCGGCACCCTGCGCGTCTGGCTCTTCCAGGAGGTCAGCAACGCGCCCAAGAAGCAGGTCGTCGACGCGGCCGTCGCCGCCTTCGAGCAGCAGCACAAGGGGGCGAAGGTCGAGGTCGAGTACATCCCCGTCGACACCCGTGCCCAGCGCATCAAGGCCGCCTTCAACGACCCCAAGTCCGCGCCCGACCTCATCGAGTACGGCAACACCGACACCGCCGGCTACGTGAAGGACGGCGGACTCGCCGACATCAGCGCCGAGTTCGGCGCCTGGGCGGACGCCAAGGACACCGACCCCACCGCCAAGGCCTCCGTCACCGTGGACGGCAAGATCTACGGCGCCCCGCTCTTCGTCGGCGTACGCGCGCTCTACTACCGCACCGACGTCTTCAAGGACCTCGGCCTCTCCGCGCCCAAGACGCAGGACGAGCTCGTCTCCACCGCCAAGAAGATCCACAAGGCCAAGCCGGACCTCTACGGCATCGCCGTCGGAGGCGCCTACACCTACGGCGCGATGCCGTTCATCTGGGCCAACGGCGGCGAACTCGCCACGGAGGAAGGCGGGTCGCACAAGGCCGCCGTCAACAGCGGGGCCGCGCGCAAGGGCATCGCCTCCTACACCTCCCTCTTCGGCGACGACAACTGCCCCGCCGCCAAGTGCGCGCAGATGGGCGGCAACGCGACCGTCACCGCCTTCGCCTCCGGCAAGGCCGCCATGGCCATCGGCGGCGACTTCAGCCACGCGGCCGTCGAGGCGGGCTCGGTGAAGGGCAAGTACGCCGTCGTACCGCTCCCGGGCGTCACCGCCGGCTCGATCGCGCCCGCCTTCGCCGGCGGCAACAACATCGGCGTGATGAAGAGCAGTTCGCACCGCACCCTCGCCGTCGACCTGATGAAGTCCCTGGCCGGGAAGGAGACGCAGGGCAAGCTCTTCGACGCGATGGGCTTCCTGCCGACCTACACCGACGTACGGGCCGAGGCGGCGCGGAAGGAGCCCTTCGTGAAGCCCTTCATCGACTCCCTCGGCGCCGGCGCCAAGTTCGTGCCCGCGTCCCCGGGCTGGGGCAAGATCGACTCCTCGCTGGTGCTGCCGACGATGTTCCAGGAGGTCGTCAGCGGCCGTAAGGACGTGAACGCCGCCTCGGACGATGCCGCCGAGAAGATGGACGAGGCCTTCGCGTCCGCGGGCCGATGACGATGACGGCCCGTACGAATTCCAGCGGTACGAAGACGGACGGTACGGCCGGTACGAAGACGGACGGCACGCACACCGTCGCGGGCGCCCCCGCCGCCGGGGGCCGCGTGCCCGGTCCCCGGAAGGCCCCCGGTGGCCCGGCGGCCCGGCCCCGTAAGGGGCCCGGCCGCTCCGGGTGGACGCCCTGGCTCTACCTCCTGCCCGCGCTCGTCGTCCTCGGCGGGCTCCTGCTCTACCCCATCTACCAGCTCGGGCTCATCTCCTTCCTGGAGTACACCCAGGCCCAGGTCAGCGGCGGCGAGCCGACCTCCTTCCGGGGCTTCGGCAACTACACCGCGCTCTTCTCCGACCCGCAGTTCTGGCAGGTTCTCCTCGCCACGGTCCTGTTCGCCGCCGCCTGCGTCGTCACCACCCTCGCGGTGGGCTGCGCGCTCGCGGTCCTGCTGACTCGCATACGGGCCCTGCCGCGCCTCGCGCTCATGCTCGCCGCGCTCGGCGCCTGGGCCACCCCCGCCGTCACCGGTTCCACCGTCTGGGTCTTCCTCTTCGACCCCGACTTCGGTCCGGTGAACCGGCTGCTGGGCCTCGGTGACTACTCGTGGACGTACGGCCGCCTCAGCGCCTTCGCGCTCGTCCTCTTCGAGGTCGTCTGGTGCTCGTTCCCGTTCGTGATGGTGACGGTGTACGCGGGCATCAAGGCCATCCCGTCGGAGGTCCTGGAGGCCGCGTCCCTCGACGGCGCCTCGCAGTGGCGGATCTGGCGCTCGGTCACGGCGCCGATGCTGCGGCCCATCCTGGTCGTCGTCACGATCCAGTCGATCATCTGGGACTTCAAGGTCTTCACCCAGATCTATGTGATGACGAACGGCGGCGGCATCGCCGGCCAGAACCTCGTCCTCAACGTGTACGCCTACCAGAAGGCGTTCGCCTCGTCCGAGTACAGCCTGGGCTCGGCGATCGGTGTCGTCATGCTGCTGATCCTGCTGGCGGTCACGCTGGTGTACCTCCGTCTGCTGCGCCGCCAGGGAGAAGAACTGTGAGCGCGTTCCGCATCCGGCGCCCCGGGCGCCTCGCGGCGGAGGCCGCCGCCCTGCTCGTCGCGGCCGTCGTCGCCTTCCCGCTGTACTGGATGGTCCTCTCCGCCTTCAAACCGGCCGGCGAGATCCAGTCGACCGACCCGCGGCCGTGGACGCTGTCCCCGTCCCTCGACTCGTTCCGGCGTGTCTTCGAACAGCAGGAGTTCGGCCGGTACTTCCTCAACTCGCTGATCGTGGCCGGTACGGTCGTCCTCGCCTCCGCGCTGATCGCGTTCCTCGCGGCGACAGCGGTGACCCGGTTCCGGTTCCGCTTCCGGACGACGCTGCTCATCATGTTCCTGGTCGCCCAGATGGTGCCGATCGAGGCGCTGACGATCCCGCTCTTCTTCCTGATGCGGGACTTCGGCCAGCTCAACACGCTGGGCTCGCTGATCCTGCCGCACATCGCCTTCTCGCTCCCGTTCGCGATCTGGATGCTGCGCGGATTCGTGAAGGCGGTCCCGGAGGCGCTGGAGGAACAGGCCCAGATCGACGGCGCGAGCCGTACGCGATTCCTGTGGCAGATCCTTTTCCCGCTGGTCTTCCCCGGGCTCGTGGCGACCAGCGTCTTCTCGTTCATCTCGACCTGGAACGACTTCCTCTTCGCGAAGTCCTTCCTCATCAGCGACACCTCGCAGTCGACGCTCCCGATGGCGCTGCTGGTCTTCTTCAAGCCGGACGAGAACGACTGGGGAGGAATCATGGCGGGGTCGACCGTGATGACGATCCCGGTGCTCGTCTTCTTCGTACTCGTACAGCGCCGCCTGGTCTCGGGACTGGGCGGGGCGGTGAAGGACTGAAGGGGGCTGCCCTCGCGCGCCCGCGTGTGCCCGTGCCCGCCCCCGTGCCCCCGAGGCCGTTGCACGCCTGTGTGCGACGACCTCCGCTTCGAAAGGCCGATGCCATGCATGACGACCTCGACCGTCACGAGTCGCTGATCCCCGCGCCCGGCAGGGTCGAGGCGCGAGGGGACGCTCCCGGCCACATCTCGCTGGACGCGGACACCACCCTCGACGCCGGGCCCGGCACCGAGGGCGTGGCGGGCTGGTTGCGGGCCGCGCTCGGCGCCGCCACCGGGCTGCCGTTCGCGCCGGCAGGCGGCGATCCGGCCCCGAGGGCCGGCGATCCGCGCGGGATCCGGCTGCGTATCAGCCCCGCGATCGAGGAGGCGTACGGCCCTGAGGGCTACCGTCTCTCGACCGACGGCTCCGTCGACGACGTCGCCGTCCTCGTCGAGGGCGGCAGCGCGGCGGGCGTCTTCTGGGGCGCCCAGACGCTCCGTCAGCTGCTGGGCCCCGATGCGTACCGGAAGGCGCCGGTCGGTCGGGTCGACCGTGGTGGGGACCTCCCCCTGCTCACCGTCACCGACAGCCCCCGCTTCCGCTGGCGCGGGCTCATGCTCGACGTCTCACGGCACTTCATGCCCAAGGACGACGTCCTGCGTCAGCTGGACCTGATGGCCGCTCACAAACTCAACGTCTTCCACTTCCACCTCACCGACGACCAGGGCTGGCGCATCGAGATCGAGCGCCATCCCCGGCTCACCGAGGTCGGCGCCTGGCGCGCCCGTACCAAATGGGGGCACCGGGCCTCGCCGCTCTGGAACGAGACGCCGCACGGCGGGTTCTACACCCAGGACGACATCCGCGAGATCGTCGCGTACGCCGCCGAACGGCACATCACCGTCGTCCCCGAGATCGACATCCCGGGCCACTCGCAGGCCGCCATCGCCGCGTACCCCGAGCTCGGCAACACCGACGTCGTCGACACCGCCGCCCTCACCGTCTGGGACACCTGGGGCGTCAACCCGAACGTCCTCGCCCCCACCGACGCCACCCTCCGCTTCTACGAGGGGGTCTTCGAGGAGGTCCTGGACCTCTTCCCGTCCACCTTCGTGCACGTCGGCGGCGACGAGTGTCCCAAGGGCCAGTGGAAGGAGTCCGCGACGGCCCAGGCCCGCATCAAGGAGCTGGGGCTCGCCGACGAGAACGAGCTGCAGTCCTGGTTCATCCGGCACTTCGACCGCTGGCTCGCCGACCGCGGACGCCGGCTGATCGGCTGGGACGAGATCCTGGAGGGTGGGAGTCGAGCCGGAGGCGAGACGACGGAGTTGGGCCTCGCGCCCGGCGCCGCCGTCTCCTCCTGGCGGGGGTACGCGGGCGGGATCACCGCGGCCGAGGCCGGCCACGACGTCGTCATGTGCCCCGAGCAGCAGGTGTATCTGGACCACCGTCAGGCGCCGGGCGAGGACGAACCGGTGCCCATCGGCTACGTACGGACCCTGGAGGACGTCTACCGCTTCGAACCCGTGCCGCCGGGCCTGCCCCCGGAAGCCGCCGCCCATGTCATCGGCACGCAGGCCAACGTCTGGACCGAGGTCATGGAGAACCGCGCCCGGGTCGACTACCAGGTCTTCCCGCGCCTCGCCGCCTTCGCGGAGGTCGCCTGGTCGGCACTCCCCGCGCCCGCGGAGCGGGACTTCGCGGAGTTCGAGCGCCGGATGGCGGCCCACTACCGGCGTCTGGACGCCCTCGGCGTCGGCTACCGGCCGCCGACCGGACCGCTGCCGTGGCAGCAGCGCCCGGGCGTCCTGGGAAGGCCCGTCGAGGGGCTGCCCCCGAACGTGTGAGTAACCTCGCGCCCCCGTGTCACCCAAGAGCGGCAAACCGGAAGTTACCGTCACCGGTGGGATGTCCTGGACGGAACCGTCCTTCGCGGACCCTCGCGTCGGACGGCTCGGAAGATGTGCCAGAGTTGCCACGTCCGGGCTGTGAGCACGTACGGTACGGCCACACAGGCGTCACAGCCGGGGACAGTCGGGGACCGCCGGGGACACCGGGAAGGGGCAGCGGGTTGACCACGCACGCACCACAGACGGCGCAGTCCGTGACGCTGCCCGCCTCGCTCGACGAGGCCGTGGCGGCGCTCACCGCCATGCCCGCCGCCGTGCCCGTCGCGGGCGGCACCGATCTCATGGCCGCCGTCAACAAGGGCCAGCTCAGGCCCGCCGCGCTCGTCGGCCTCGGCCGGATCAACGAGATCCGCGGCTGGCAGTACCAGGACGGCCACGCGCTCCTCGGCGCCGGCCTCACCCACTCCCGGATGGGCCGCCCCGACTTCGCGGCCCTCATCCCCGCCCTCGCCGCCGCCGCCCGCGCAGCCGGACCGCCCCAGATCCGTAACGCGGGCACGCTCGGCGGCAACATCGTCACCGCGGCGCCCACGGGTGACTCCCTGCCCGTCCTGGCGGCCCTGGAGGCCGACCTGGTCGTCATGAGCCCGCTCGGCACCCGCGAGATCCCCGTCTCCCACCTGCTGGCGGGTCGCGACCTGCTGGCGCCCGGCGAGCTGGTCGCGTTCGTCCGGGTCCCCCTCCTGCACGCCCCCCAGGTCTTCCTCAAGGCCACGGGCCGGACGGGCCCGGCCCGCGCCTCGGCCTCCGTCGCCGTCGTCCTCGACCCGGCCAGGCGCGGTGTGCGCTGTGCGGTGGGCGCCATCGCGCCGATGCCGCTGCGCCCGCTGGAGGCGGAGCACTGGATCGCCTCCCTGGTGGACTGGGACGGGGAGCGGGGCCTCGCACCGGAGGCGCTGACGGCGTTCGGCGAGTACGTGGCCGCCGCCTGTATCCCGGACCCGCCGGGCGACGAGCAGCTGCCACCGGCCGTACTGCACCTGCGGCGCACGGTCGCCGCGCTGGCCCGACGGGCACTGGGGAGGGCGCTGTCGTGAGCAACGAGAACCATGGTCACGGGCAGGGGGGCGGCTGGGAGCCGATCCCACAGAGCGAGGGCTACGACGGCGATGCCACCGCCTTCGTACAGCTGCCGCCCGAGTTCATGCTGGACGGCGTCCCGCTGGAGGCACCGGGGCACGGCTACGTACCGCCGATGATCACTCCGCTCACCCCGCTGGCCCCGATGACGCCCGAGGCGGCGACGGATCCGGCGGCGACCGGTTCGTGGGTGGTGCAGACGCCGGCGGCGGCGGAGGTCGTGGAGCCGGAGTTCCTGTCGGAGCCGGATCCCCATGCGACGGGCCAGTGGAGCTTCGAGGCGGCGTCGGACCCGGACCCGGCCGCCACGGGCCAGTGGACGATTCCGGTCGTGTCGGACGGTGCGGACTCGTCGGATGAATCGGGCGAGTTCACGACGTCGATGCTGGCGCAGTACGCGAGCAGCGCGCCGGCGACGCTGCCGGGCGGCGCGCCGGCGCCGTGGGCGGTACAGGAGCCGGAGGCCGTCCAGGCGGTGGAGGCCGTCGAGGCTGCTGAGGCGGGGGAGGTCGTCGACGAGGCCGCTTCGGACGCCACCGAGCCCACCGAGGTGGCCACAGAGGCACCTGTCGACGGGGCCTCGGACCTGTCGTCCCCCCTGGCGGACGACCCGGAGCCCCCGCCGGCGCTCTCCACGGGCAACAGCGCGGACAGCGACGAGCACCCGCACACCTCGTACGTCCTTCGTGTGAACGGCGCCGACCGACCCGTCACGGACTCCTGGATCGGCGAGTCGCTGCTCTACGTGCTGCGCGAGCGGCTCGGCCTCGCCGGCGCCAAGGACGGCTGCTCGCAGGGCGAATGCGGCGCATGCAACGTCCAGGTCGACGGCCGGCTCGTCGCCTCCTGCCTGGTGCCCGCGGCGACGGCCGCCGGGAGCGAGGTGCGTACGGTCGAGGGCCTCGCGACCGACGGCGAACCCTCGGACGTCCAGCGCGCCCTCGCCCGCTGCGGAGCCGTTCAGTGCGGCTTCTGCGTCCCGGGCATGGCCATGACCGTGCACGACCTGCTCGAGGGCAACCACGCACCGACCGAGCTGGAGACCCGCCAGGCGCTCTGCGGCAACCTGTGCCGGTGCTCGGGCTACCGGGGCGTCCTCGACGCCGTACGGGAGGTCGTCGCCGAGCGCGAGGCGAGCGCGGCGTCGGACCGCGCCGACGAGGCGCGCATCCCGCACCAGATCCCCCACCCGCACGACGGAGGCATGGCGTGAGCAGCGACGCGACCACCGCCACCACCCATCCGGCATCGCCGGAGCTCGACGGCGTCGAGGAGGAGGCAGTCGCCCACGGCCTGGGCTCGTCCCTCCCGCCGGCCGACGCGCGGGCCAAGACCGAGGGCACGTTCCCGTACGCCTCCGACCTGTGGGCCGAGGGCCTGCTGTGGGCCGCCCTGCTGCGCTCGCCGCACCCGCACGCCCGGATCGTCTCCATCGACACGACGGCCGCGGCGGACATGCCCGGCGTACGGGCCGTGGTGACGCACGCCGACGTGCCGGGGGAGGCGACGTACGGCCGTACCGTCGCCGACCGTCCGGTCTTCGCCTCCGAGCTGGTCCGCCACCACGGCGAGGCGATCGCGGCCGTGGCCGCCGACCACCCGGACACGGCCCGGCTCGCGGCGGCGGCGATCGCCGTCGAGTACGAGATCCTGGAACCGGTCACGGACCCGGAGAAGGCCTTCGCGGCCGAGCCGCTGCACCCGGACGGCAACCTGATCCGCCACATCCCGCTGCGCTTCGGCGACGCGGAGGCGGCGGGCGAGATCGTGGCCGAGGGCCTGTACCGGATCGGCCGGCAGGACCCGGCCCCCATCGGTGCGGAGGCCGGCCTGGCCGTGCCCCGCCCGGACGGCGGGGTCGAGATCTACACGGCCTCGACCGACCCGCACACGGACCGGGACCTGGCGGCGGCCTGCTTCGGCCTGTCGCCGGACCAGGTGAAGGTCGTGGTGACGGGCGTCCCGGGTGCGACGGGCGACCGCGAGGACCCGGGCTTCCAGATTCCCCTGGGCCTCCTCGCACTCCGTACCGGCTGCCCGGTCAAACTGGCAGCTACGCGCGAGGAGTCCTTCCTCGGCCACGCCCACCGCCACCCGACCCTGCTGCGCTACCGCCACCACGCGGACGCGGAGGGCCGGCTGGTGAAGGTGGAGGCCCAGATCCTCCTCGACGCCGGCGCCTACGCGGACGCCTCGTCGGAGTCGCTGGCCGCGGCCGTGGCCTTCGCCTGCGGCCCGTACGTCGTCCCGCACGCCTTCATCGAGGGCTGGGCGGTCCGTACGAACAACCCGCCCTCCGGCCATGTGCGGGGCGAGGGCGCGATGCAGGTGTGCGCGGCGTACGAGGCGCAGATGGACAAGCTGGCTCTGAAGTTGGGCATGGACCCGGCGGAGCTGCGCCTGCGCAACGTCCTCGCGACGGGCGACATCCTGCCGACGGGCCAGACGGTGACCTGCCCGGCACCGGTGGCCGAACTCCTCGCCGCCGTACGCGACTTCCCCCTCCCCGCTCTCCCCCTGGACTCCCCGGAGGAGGACTGGCTGCTCCCGGGCGGCCTGGAGGGCGCGGGCGAGCCGGGCGCGGTGCGGCGGGGCGTCGGCTACGCGCTCGGCATGGTGCACATGCTCGGCGCCGAGGGCGCGGACGAGGTCTCGACGGCGACGGTACGGGTCCAGGACGGCGTGGCGACGGTCATCTGCTCGGCCGTGGACACGGGTTCGGGCTTCAGCACGCTGGCGCGCCAGATCGTCCAGGAGACCTTGGGCCTGGAGGAGGTCCATGTCGCCTCGGTCGACACGGACCAGCCCCCGGCGGGTCCGGCGACGCACGGCCGCCACACGTGGGTGTCGGGCGGTGCGGTGGAGCGCGCGGCGAAGATGGTCCGTACGCAACTACTGCAGCCCCTGGCCCACAAGTTCGGGATGTCGACGGAGCTGCTGCAGATCACGGACGGCAAGATCACGTCGTACGACGGCGTCCTGTCGACCACGGTCACCGAGGCCATGGACGGCAAGGAACTCTGGGCCACGGCCCAGTGCCGCCCCCACCCCACGGAGCCCCTGGACGAGTCGGGCCAGGGCGACGCCTTCGTGGGCCTGGCGTTCTGCGCGATCCGCGCGGTGGTGGACGTGGACATCGAACTGGGCGCGATCCGCGTGGTGGAGATGGCCGTGGCCCAGGACGTCGGCCGCATCCTCAACCCGGCCCAGCTCGCAACCCGCATCGAGGCCGGCATCACCCAGGGCGTCGGCGCGGCCCTCACGGAGAACCTCCGCACGGCCCGAGGCCTGATCCGCCACCCGGACCTGACGGGCTACGCCCTCCCGACATCCCTGGACGCCCCGGACATTCGCATCGTGAAACTCGTCGAAGAACGCGACGTGGTGGCCCCGTTCGGCGCCAAGCCGGCAAGCGCGGTCCCGGTGGTCACGGCCCCGGCGGCAGTGGCGTCAGCGGTACGCGCAGCGACCGGACGACCCGTCAACCGACTGCCGATCAGGGCGCAGGCGGCGGTCGGGGTGCCCAATTCGTAACCGTGTGATCGGCATGACGGCGGCATAGGCGGGGGCCTCGCCTCCCTGCGGAGCTGCGGTTCCGTTCGCACCATGAAAAGCATCACAGGGCCGGGTCGTCCGGGTCCGGTCTTCCACGGAGGTAGGGATCCTGCCCTCCAGGGCCTGGCAGTACGGCTCTTGGCCCAGCCGGCCGCGGGCCTCCGTGCCCAATTCGTAACCACGGGATCTGCGTTGCGCGTGCAACCCAGAGGTGCGCGTTGTCAGTCCTCCTCGGTACAGTGAACTCCTTGACTTGTTAAACGGGGAGGCGTCGATGGCGGAGGCGATGGATGGCGGCGGGGGAGCGATCAGCCCCCTGTCGACGATGTCGATGTTCGGTGGAGTCGTGGGGGCGGCTGCGGCGGCGGCCAGTCTGGCCGTCGAGGTAAACGAGTTGGCCAACCTCAAGAACCGCGTGGACCAGCTGCTCAAGGACTTCCAGGGCTCCCACGCGGGCCCGGGCAAGATCGCCGCCGATTGGTTGGACAAGGGCGCGCTCGCGGGTGAGGGGTTCAAGGAGGCCGAGTTCCTCTTCTCCTCGTACGACGTCGTGCGCGAGGAGCTGCTCAAGTTCTCCAAGGTCCTCGGACTTCAGATGGAGAGCATGAAGATCGCGATCGATTTCTCGAAGACCGGGTACGAGAACATCGACGACGACATCCGCGCGCGCATGAGGTCGCTCAACACGCAGATCACGGACCTGCAGAAGCGCGAGGGCGACGACGGCGGGGATCGGCGTGCCATGGGTGGTGCGTCGCAGACGGAGGTCCCGCAGACGGCCGCACCCACGGACGGCGGCGACGGTACGCAGGGCGGCCTCTAGTGAACTACACGACGGAAACGGGGGAAGAGTCGCATGGGTGACACGCCCAAGACGCCACAGGCCGCATCGACGCCACTCGATGGGCTGACCAACGAGCAGCTGCTGGCCATGCTCACTCCGATCCAGAAGGAGCGGGCCGAGGCGCTTTCGATCAAGCTCGCAACAGCGGCGACGGAGATCACGAAGATCGCCGAGTACCTGCGCGCTCGCGCCTCCGGGGGCCTCAACTGGAAGGGCGCGGCGTCGGAGTCGTTCGTCGAGTGGACGAGCGCCACGGCAAGCGCCACGTTCTACCTCGCGGGGTACACCGAGCTGGCCAGCAAGTGCCTGGCCGAGTCGGCCCAGGCCATGGTCGAGGCGAAGAGCGGCGTGGAAGACCTCGCCAAGACGAGCGCGGACGCGAAGGCGAACTACGCGAGCGCTGAGCGCGTGAAGTACGCGGCCATCCACGACCCCGGCGCGCCCAAGACCGAGGTGAAGACCGCGACCGACAACATGAACGCGGCGGCGACCGCTCGTGAGCGGGCGCGCATCGAAGCGATGATGAAGCTTCGGTCGCTGGGGCAGACGTACACCCACAACGGCCAGCGGGTGAACAGCGCGCCGAGGCCGGAGTTCCCGGCGCCCTCCAGCATGAACGATGAGTGGATCGCTCCGAAGGGCTACATGCAGGTCCCCGGTAGCTCGTCGAGCGGCCGAGTGTCCTCGACCACCGGTGGTTACGAGACTGCCGGGCGGACGAAGTCAACAGGTAGCAGTGACGGCTCCGTTGTAGGCGAGACCGACGGCGGCGTTGTTCGTCCCGGTGATCCGACTCCGACGAAGCCCGGCACGGTCGTCCCCGACCGTAACGTGGACATGGAGATCGACGGCGGTCTGGTGCTCCCCGACCCGACCATTCCCTCCGGGCCTCCCGGCACCACGACGCCGCACCGGCCGGACACCCCCATCACCTACCCCGACGGCAGGACCATGGTTCCGCCGTCACTCACCGGCGGCTCGGGCAACACGTATCCGTCGGGACCTGGGGGCGGCAAGGTCTCGCCGATCACGCGAGGCCTGCCGGGCCCTGGGACCGCCGGTCCCACGAACCCCACCTCCCGTATGCCGCGGGACGGCATTTCCGGTGGCCGACAGGTGCCGCAGAGCGGACGTTCGCAGACCGGGCTTCCGCGGAGCACGGTGATCGGTCAGGAGAACACCCACGGCCGCGGTCCCATGGGCACCGGTCCGCAGATGGGCCACGGCCCTGGACAGGGCAACGGCTACTCGGGCGGGCGTCGACTGGCGACGGAGTCGGGCGGCGTGGTCGGTGGTCGGGCTCAGCAGTCGGGCCAGGCCAGTGCGCGTCCCTTCACTCCGGGCGGCTCCGGCCTCGTCCGGGGTGGCCAGCCGGGTACGGGCGCGGGTGCGGCGCAGGGCCGTGCGGTGGGAGCGCCGCTCCACGGTGCGGGCGCCCGGACCGGAGACTCTCGTTCCGACGAGCGGAACGGTGAGCGCCCGGACTACCTGACCGAGGACGAGGAGACGTGGCAGCAGGACGCCCGTCGCATCGTCCCCCCGGTCGTCGACTGATCTCGTAACAAAGGACACGGAGAAGCGCATGCGGACCAGCAGTGGACGGGCCATCGGTTCAGGCTCCCTTGTGGCGGCGACCATGGCCCTGACACTGCTGGGTATCGGCGCGACGCCGGCTCACGCGGAAACCGTCCGTCAGCAGCAATGGCATTTGGATGCCATGAAGGCCGACGAGATGTGGAAGATCACCAAGGGCGCCGGCGTCACCGTCGCGGTCATCGACTCCGGCGTTGACGACTCCGTCGCCGACCTTCGAGGCCAGGTGCTCCCTGGCAAGGACTATTCGTCCCGTGCCGGTGACGAGAACAAAGACATCGACAATCACGGCACGAGCATGGCTGCCTTGATTGCCGCTACAGGGGCACGGGGCGCGGCTGCGGGCTCGTACGGACTGGCGCCGAAGGCGAAGATTCTGCCCATTCGCGTTGCTAGCAACACAGAGCGCCTGCAGGGCAAGGTCACGGCGACGTACGCGCAAGGGATGGCGACGGCCATTCGGTTCGCGGCCGACTCCGATGCGAAGATCATCAACATCTCTGCGGCCAGCCCTGTGACACCCCAACCTGTACTCGCCGAAGCGGTCCGGTACGCACTGTCAAAGAACAAGCTGATCTTTGCGGGAGTGGGCAACAGCGCTGACGAGGGGAACGCTATCCAGTACCCGGCCGGGACTCCCGGTGTCGTCGGTGTGGGCGGGCTGAACAGGAAGGCGGCTTGGTGGTCGAAGTCGCAGACCGGCCCGCAGGTTGACCTGGCAGCCCCTGCCGAAGACATCGTCAGTGCCTGCGCCGGCGGTACGCAGCTGTGTGGGGGTGACGGAACGAGTAACGCCACCGCCCTCGCCTCCGCCTCCGCCGCCCTCATCTGGTCCAAGCACCCGGACTGGACCAACAACCAGGTCCTTCGGGTCATGCTCAACACGGCGGGCAAGCCCACGACCGGCGAAGAGCGCAGCGATTACATCGGGTACGGAGGTGTCCGGCCCCGAATCGCCCTGACCAACCCCGGTGACCCCGGCCCCGCCGACGTCTACCCGCTGCCCGACCTCGCCGCCGCCGAGTCCGCGTCGCCTTCGGCGAGTGCCTCGTCCGCGCCGTCGGCCGCGCCCAGCGAGAAGCCGGCCACGGCCGCGCCCGCGCCCGCCGCGTCGGAGGGCGACAGCAACTCCGGTCTGTGGATCGCCTTGGGGGTCGGCGCGGCTGTCCTGATCGGTGGGGCCGTCGCAGCCGTTGTCGTGCGGTCCCGGCGACGCAGTGCGACGCCTCCGGTTCCGGCCATGGCGCCTGCCGCACCGCCGTACCCGCCCTACGGCCCCCCGCAGCAGCAGCCCAACCCGTACCAGCAGCAGAGCACCCAGTACGGCCCGCCGCCCGGGCCCGGGCAGCCCGGCTGACGCGGATGCAGCTCGGACCAGCAGTACACGAGCTGTCGGTTATCGGGTACGACGCCGGCAGGCCCCGGATCGCGTTGACTACCCCGTCCGGCTCGCCGCCCGCACCGTCGGCGGAGTGGGTCAAGTTCGGAGTGGGAGCGGTCGTCGCAGGAGGCGTCGTTGCGCTGACCGGTGGCGCCGGCGGTGTCCTCGTACCGCTGGCAGCGGAGACCGTGGGCGGTGCTGTGGTGACCATCATCGGCAGGGAGGCCGACGCCATCGCGGAGAAGTACGAGGGGGACGAGCTTCTCAAGAAGAAGTCGGACGACCTGAAGAACGAGGCGCTGGCCAGGGGCAAGGAAAATTCGCTCAGGCAGGGCATTGCCTACGCGAACGCCCCCGGCTGGAGCGAGTGGGACAGCAACTACCTGGACGAGGAACTGGTCAACTACGTCCGGGGCGCCCGCGTGCAGTCCCGTGTCAACTCGCTGCCCGACCCGTACGACGAGAAGAAGCACGGGAAGGTGGCGTGATAGCGGTGTTCGGTCGGCGTACCGTGGCCGCGTTGGCGTTCCTGTCCCTATCGGCAGCGGCTTGTTCCTCCGGCAGCGACGAAGGCGGGGACAAGGGGGTGGTGGCGTCGGAGGTCTGCGGCGGATTCGCGAAGGGGGTGCCCTCGGGTGCCGCCCTCGAGGTCGTCATGGGCGCCGAGCGCTTCACCAGCGATCTGTCGGAACCGGACAAGGCCCTCGACGCTCTGCGCGAGGCCGCCCTCATCGACCAGAGTTCGAAGTCGGGCAAGCCTCGAATGCAAGGCATTCCCTTCTGCTGGCTGCTATCGGCAGAGGACGGGGAGCGTGCTCTTCGTGTCGCGCTTCGCGAGGAGTCGGGTGTTCCTGATCGAGATGCCCGATTTGGTGACTCCGTCACGTACTTTTCCACCGGGGGGAGGGCCTACGCGTCCGACAGTCTTGCCTCGGTGTTCTTCACATGCCGCATAAAGGCACCCGCTCACGAGATCGTCATCGCGACGAAGCTGGAAGGCCCGGACGGCAGCGGGACCCCGCAGAAGGATGCCCGGGCGCACTTGATCACGATCGCGAACGCTGCCGCGCGCCATGTAGCTGCCGAATTGGGCTGCCAGGACCCGCGGCTGGTGGAGGGTGTGCCAGTCGAATCGTAGGCCTGTCCAGAGATTGGCCGAGTCCTCCCGCCGTCCGCTCGTGTGCGAGTGGTTGACCGGAACCGGCCGAGGCGCGGATTGCAGACGTACTGGAAGGTCTCAGCCGAAGGTTCGGCCATGCCGCGGAGTCCGGGGTACGGAGATTCCGCATTGCACTTGCGTACGGGAGGGGTTCACCCGGTAGCGTTACCGCTCGCACGCAATATTGACGCACGGAGTTCCGGACAGCGGGGGAGAGTTCATGGCTGGTGAGACGCAACCGCAAAGCCTGCAGCAACTGCTGCAGGTCGAAGGCGGCAGTTCTTCGGGGGAGCAGGGGATGAACCTGGCCCAGCTCGCCCCCGAGTCCGGTGGTGGCGGTGGCGCCTCCGGTGGGGCGGCGGACCTCAAGCAGACCGAGGGGCCGTGGACCCATGCCGCGGGTGCCGTCGTGACGCTGCAGTCCGACACCAGTTCCGCGCTGACGAAGCTGGGGACCTCGCACGAGGGCGTACAGGCGAACACCGAGGGGCTCGAGGCCACCGCCGCGCTCAGCGCCGTGCTGTTCTCCTGGCAGGAGCGTCTGAAGACCGTGCGGGACGAGGCAGGGAACCTGGAGGCGCCGCTGAGGCAGGTCGCCGTGGACCACGGTGAGCTCGAGGCCGCCCAGCAGGCGAAGTTCTCGCAGATCGCGCCCAAGCCGGACAAGGGCGGGCGGTAATCGCGATGATGTCGATACAGGAACTCAAGGACCTCAAGCTCAACGAACTCACGGAAGCCGGCCGGGGATGGGGTGACGTCAGCAAGCAGGCGTACGAGTCCCGCCGACAGATCGACAGCGGTGTGGTGCCCAAGCTGACCGACGTCACCAAGGGCATGTCCACGATGGCCGCAGCGGCCCGACTCGGTCGGCTCAGCCGCAACTACCAGTACATCCACACCGAGTGCGGGCTGCTGCAGTTCGCGCTCAATGGGCTCGCCCAGGAACTGGCCGCTCCCCAGCGGAAGTTGGTCAACGCGCTGGAGGACGCCAAGCACCTCGGGTTCACGGTCCACCCCGACGGATCGGTCAGTTACCCCGCCGCCGGCCCCGAGGTCTCAGGCCAGAAGCCGCAGGGTGACACGGTCCAGGGCACGAGCGGGTTCTTCAGTGGAGTGATGGCGGACGTCGCCGCCATGACCAACCTCAATCCGAACGCGGCCAAGGCGCAGGACATCGCCGACACGATCGGTGACGCGCTCGCCGAGGCCCAGAGGATCGACGGGGAGTACGCCACCGCCGTACGCAAGCTCAAGGCGGAGCAGGGCCTCGACGTCACCGAGAACACCTGGGCCGACGTCCAGAAGGACTCGCAGGCGGTGCACGGTGCGGCGGACGACGTCTTCAAGGACGACATCCCCACCGACAAGAGCCCGGCCGAGCGCAAGGCGTGGTGGGACGGGCTCAGCGAGGAAGACAAGATCGCGTACATGGCCGCCTACCCGGAGACCGTCGGCAACCTCGACGGTATCCCGTCGGTGGCACGCGACGAGGCGAACCGCAACTACATGCCCCAGCTCATGGGCAAACTCGCCGACCAGGGCGACGAGGCGTCGATGACCAAGCTCGCCGGCCTGCGGGGCATCCAGGACAAGCTGAACACGGCCACCGAACCGCCCATGTTCCTGCTCGGCATCGGGGACCAGGGCAACGGTCGCGCCATCGTGGCCTACGGAAATCCGGACACCTCGAGGAACGTCTCCGCCTACGTACCGGGCCTCGGCACCAAGCTCGACGGGGAGTTCGCGGGTGGCACGGTGAAGCGCGCCTTCGACACCGCATCCGGCGCCCGGGACATCGATCCCTCCAGCGCTTCCATCGTCTGGCTGGGTTACGACGCCCCGCAGGACGTCGACGTGATGTCCAAGGACGACGCCCAGCGTGGCGCCCCGGCGTACAACTCCTTCATGTCCGGTATATCCGCCACGAACGGTTTCGGCGACGACGCCCACATCACCGCGATCGGCCACTCCTACGGTTCGCTCACCGTGGGGCAGGCGACCCAGCAGCAGCCCGGCGGTATCCCCGGGGTCGACGACATCATCCTGGTCGGCAGCCCCGGCGTCGGGGTGGACAAGGCCACGGACCTCGGTGTCGACAAGGGACATGTCTTCGTCGGCGCGGCGGACAACGACATCGTGACCAAGCTGCCGTCGGAAGGCTCGATCAAGGGCGGAGCCACCGGCGCCGCGATCGGCTCCTGGTTCGGCCCGGGCGGGGCGTTGATCGGCGGTGCCATCGGTGCCGACGCGGGAGACCCCGGCGACGACGACGTCTACTTCGGCAAGGACCCGGCGAGCGAGGCATTCGGCGCCACCAGGTTCAGGGTCGACCCCGGCCCCCCTGTCGTGGACCCGAAGTTCCCCGACGTCTGGAACAGTGAGGTGGGCGACCTCGGAGCCCACTCGAACTACTTCACACCCGAGAAGGACCAGATGTCTGCCGACAACATCGCCGCCATCGTCGCCGGGCAGCCCGGACAGTTGATCCCGGAGGCCCGACGATGAAGCGCAGGGCACTGGCGGCGCTGGGCCTCATGGTCCTTGTCGCCGCCTGCTCGCCGACGGGCGAGGAGAAGGAACAGAGCGGCAAGGAGAGGGTTGTTCCGAAGATGGACATGCAAGAGGCTGCGGACAGGGCCGACAAGATCCTCGACGACACCTTCGCGGCGATCACGCCTCCCGTGCAGTGGACACACCGGCAGACGATGGCAGGCAATTGCTCCACCGACCGCAAGCGCACGGTCATGACCATCATCTCCGAGGAACGCCGGTCCGCCTTCCTCGGCGTGGTCGACCGCCATTGGCGGAGCAAGGGCTTCACGTTTCGCGCGACGAGCAAGGACAAGCTTTCGGCGTACTACTGGACTCCTGACGGGTTCCAGGTGAACGTACAGATCGGGTGGAAGGGCCAGGCCCACCTCGAGGTGACCACCCCGTGCGTGGATCCGTCCGACGTGGCGGCCCCCACCGCGCCGCCGAACGGCCACGACTACAGCAAGCAGCCGCCCACGGCTCCGAACGTCACTTCCGACTTCTGGTCCGTGAAGGCTCCCGCGCCGGGGGCGTCGGCGACGCCGAGCAGCTGACGGATCGACGCCGGACCCAGCCGGTGATCGAACCCGCCATGCCGGTCAGAAGACCGGCATGGCGACCACCTGGCCCTGGCTGATCAGGAAGACGCGATTGCCGGCCCCCGTCATGCTCCATGGGCCGCGGTTGCCCCGCTCATACGTCCACACGCGCTTGCTGCTCGGCTTGGAGAGGCCGGACACACCGTGGTCCGGTTCCCCCTCGATCACCCAGATGCAGCTCCCCTGGATCACGGGAGGAGTCAGAGGTGACCGTCCGCCCTTCAGGTCGGCGAACAGGTCACTGTCCGACTTCCCGGACTTGTCGTAGCGGTAGGCGAAGGCGCCGTCGACCGCGATGATCCCCTCGCCGTCCAGGACGGGAGGCCCCCAGCCGCCTTGGGTGCCGCTCGGCGGCCAGTGGGCATCCACCGCCCACAACCGGCGTCCGTCGAGAGTCACGGCGGTCAGCGTCCGGCCGCCGAGGTAGATGGTGTCGTCGTCGATCAGAGGCTGCAGGGCGGTCGTGCCCTGGCCGCGGATCTCCCACAGTTCGCGGCCCGTCGTGGTGTCCACGGCCGAGACGTTGCCGCTCGCCAGGGACACGACGAGGCGATTGCCGCCCGCCGCGGCGAGTGGGCCTGTGTCGCCCTCCGGAGTCTTGACGGAGGGACCGGTCCAGCGCACCTTCCGGCCGGTGATGTCGACGGCGCGCAGTGTCCCCTTCCTGGTGATGAAGTAGATGGCACCGGAATCCGACGCCAACAGGACTGCCACGTCGGCGTCCGCCACCGACCACCTCTCCGCGCTGGTCGATGCCTCGAGGACCACGAGCCTGCCGGAATCGTCCGCCACGGCTACATGGTCCTCGTCGACGGCGAGTTGCCGGGCGCGGGCGGACAGATGAGGCAGCGTCCACTTCCGCTTCCCATCGGTGACGGCGAGGGCGGTGAGGCCGCCGTCCCTGGCCGCGAAGATCACCACGTCCCGCAACACGACCGGGGTGGGAAGCGGACCCCGGGCGGCGGCTTCGATGGGCCCCCACAGGGGCTTCGGCCTGATTCCCTCGTTCTCCGCCTTGAGGAGCGGGGCGTCCGGAGCGTCTCCCGCCGGTGGCAGTGCGTTCGCGGCACGATCCCAGAGCCACCAGGTGGATCCGCCGCCGGCGGCCAGCACGACGCCACCGCCGACACCCCACGTCGCGAGGAAACGGCGCCTGTTGGGCGCCGACCGCACCGCGGTGCGGGCCGCGGTGGTCTGCCGGCGGACCGTCGTCTCCCGCAGTTTGATCTCCTGGGAGACGGGCCCGTGGCGCCAGAGGGGCCGGGTGTTCCGGGACACGGAGAAGACGCGGGCGATCTGTTCCGGTGTCGGGCGAAGAACCGCGTCCTTGGCGAGACAGGGTTCCACGAGCCCCCGGAGCTGTGGTGACAGTGAGGCGAGATCGGGCTGCTCGTGGACGACCGCGTACTGGACGGCCGCGACATGCGGCCCCGTGTACGCGCGCCTGCCGGTGGCCGCGTACACGAGAACGGCGCCGAGCGAGAACACATCCGCAGCGCCGGTGACGCGTCGTCCGAGCACTTGCTCCGGCGCGCCGTACCCGGGGGTGACAGGGATCTGGCCCGTCGTGGTCAGCGTCAGCCCGTGCTCGGGGCGGGCGATGCCGAAGTCGACGACGCGGGGCCCGTCGGAGGTCAGCACGATATTGGCCGGCTTGATGTCGCGGTGGATCAGCCCGGCCGCGTGAATGTCACCCAGTGTCCGTGCAAGCGAGGAGGCCAGCACCCGGACACTCTGCTCATCGAGAGCTCCGTGCGCGGATACTGCCTCCTCCAGAGTCGGACCGGCGAGGAACTCGGTGGCGATCCACGGCCTGCCGCCCTCCATCTGGGCACCGAGAACGCGCGCGACTCCCTTGCCTGTCACAGCCTGCGCGGTCTGCGCCTCGCGAACGAAGCGCCGGCCCAGGTGCTGGTCGTGCGCGAGGTCCGGTCGGAGCACCTTGAGCGCGGCGGGGCGGCCGCCCTGGTCGACTGCCAGGTAGACCTTGCCCATGCCGCCTTCACCCAGTACGCCGATGAGACGGTACGGGCCGAGCCGCAGCGGATCGCCGACATCGAGGGGGTTCATGGGTGGGGTACGTCCTGTCTGTCTGTGCGGGTCACCGGAGAGGGAGGGCGATCAGGAAATCCTCGCCCACGGCGAAGATCCGTCCGTCCCGCTCCTGCGCGACGAGGTGGTCGACGTCGGTCTGGTAGACCCAACTGCTGTGGTGGGTCTTGAGATCGATGGCGCTGAGCCCCGACGCAACCTTGTTGTAGACGTGTCGTTCGCCCACGACCGGGGCCACACTCTCGTATGTGTCGGCGTCCTGCTGCGCGCCGGGTCGCTGCTCGTGCCAGCGGATCTTCCCGTCGGCGGCGCCGACGGCGACGATGCCTGAGAACCCGGCGGTGTACACCACGCCGTCCCGGACCGCTGAGGGGCCGAAGGCCCTACGCTCTCCGGCTGCGAACGACCAGGCGCGACTTCCGTCGGAGAGACGAAGGGCCACGAGGGAGTCACCTCCGACATACACGTGCTGGTCGTCCACACAGGGCGGGAGGCGTCCAGGCCCGTACTGGGACGTCAGCTGCCACCGTGTGGCACCGGTACGCACATCCCGGGTGACGAGGCGCGAGGTGGATTTCTCCTTGCCGAACTCGGCGGAGACGAGCACGCCGCCCCGCATGGACGCGCCTCCCACGAACGTGGTGTCCCGCTCCGGGTTGACGACCTCCTCCCGCCACAGCTCCTTGCCCGTGGAGACGTCGACGGCGAGGAGGAACGACTTGTCCAGCGTGGCCCGCGTGCCGCTGGCCCCGGCCAGAAACACGACACCGTCGTCGGCGCAGAGCAACTGTGTGGAGTACATGTTGGCGTTGAGGTCCCTGATCCGCGCCACAGCCGGTCCTAGATCACCGCTGTCCAGGTCGACGGTATGGATCGCGAACTCCTTGTGCACGTCCTCCCGTTTCTGCGGCACGACGTAGATCTGCTTTCCGTCGGTGGTGACCGCTTGTGCGGACGTCTCCACCGTGCAGAACCATGCGCTGTCACCCGTCTCCTGGTCCTGGGCGGCAATCCCCGTGCCGGCCACCACGGCCACTGCGTCCTCGATGACCAGAGGGAAGCCTCGTTCGTCCTCTCCGCCCACAGCCATCTCGAGGCTCCACAGGGACGGCGGGCCGTCACCGAGCAGGGGAGCGGTGGGCAGCTTCTCGTTCTCCGCCGTCCTCCCGCTCTGCCACACCCAGGCTCCGCCACCGGCGGCGAGCAGCGCGCCCCCGCCGAGTGCCAGCAGAGCGCGCCGCGACAGCAGGCGGGAAGCCGCGCGTGGAGAGCCGGCCGACATCGTCTCCGCGTACGGGTCGTCCGCCGGGGCCGGGAGCCGGTGGGGGTGGGGGAGCCAGACGTCCGTGGCGCGGCGGGCGATGTCCGCGAGGAGGAGGGGCGGGAGGTGGTCCGCGAACTCGCCCTGGCCGTCGTGGAGGTGGGTCGCCACGTCCGCTGTCGTCGGGCGGGACTTCGGGTCCTTCGCGAGGCAGGCCGTCAGGAGGGGGAGCAGGGACTCCGGGACGCCCGTCAGGTCGGGGGTGGCGTAGCGGACGCGGTAGAGGAGGTCCGCCGGGGCGCCCGTGCCGAAGGGGCCGTGGCCCGTGGCCGCGAAGACGAGGACGCCCGCGAGGGCGAAGACGTCGCCGGGCGGGGTGTGTTCCTGGCCGCCGGCCTGTTCGGGGGACATGAACGCCGGGGTGCCCGCCGCCGCGCCCGTGCTCGTCAGGCGGTCGTCGCCGGCCGCGCGGGCGATGCCGAAGTCGATGATCTTCGGTCCGTAGGCGGTGACCAGCACGTTGGAGGGCTTGAGGTCGCGGTGGACGACGTCCGAGGAGTGGAGTTGGGCCAGGGCCCCCGCGAGGGCCGCGCCGAGTGCGCGGACCGTCGGCTCGGGAAGCCCGCCGCACAGCGACACCGCGTCGTCGAGCGGCGGGCCGAGGACGTACTCCGTGGCCAGCCACGGGGTTTCGGCCAGCGGGTCCGCGTCCACGACGGCCGCTCCGTGCCGGCCGCCGATGATCCGCGCCGCGTCCGTCTCCAGCCGGAAGCGGGTACGGAAGTCGGCCTCGGAGGCGAGCCTGGCGTGCATCGTCTTCAGGGCGACCGTACGGCCGCCGGGCGTACGGGCCAGATAGACCGTGCCCATGCCGCCCGAGCCCAGGCGGGCGAGCAGACGGTACGTGGCGATGGCCGTCGGGTCGGTGTGGGTGAGGGGTGACAGCATCGCGTCAGTTCCAGGGCAGTTCGGCGGCGAGGATCTCGGACGACTGGCGGGCCAGCGCCGCGACGACCCGGCCGGGCAGCCAGCCGGGGGTCAGCAGCGAACCCGCCGAGCTCAGCACCGTCTCGTTCGGGGTCGGCGGCGCGAGCGCGGCCAGGACATCGGCCGCGGTGGGGCGGTTCGCGGGGTCGCGGGTGAGGCAGGAAGCTGTCGACGGGCGCAGGGCCGACGGGAGTTCGGAGCGTTCCGGGACGGTGTGCCCGGTGGACGCGTACGCGAGGACGGCGCCGAGCGCGTACACGTCACCCGGCGGGCGCGGCCGTCCGCCCGACGCCTGCTCGGGCGCCAGCGCGCCGGGGTCGAGGCCCGGGAGGGTGTTTCGCTGCTCCCCGTCCGGTGCCGCCGCCCGTACCGCGCCGAAGCACGTCAGGCGCGGGCCGTCGGAGGTGAGCAGGACGGCGGCGGGCGACACGCCCGCGTGCGTGACGCCCTGTGCGTGTGCGGCGGCCAGCGTCTCGGCGAGGGCGACGCCGATCGTCCGAACCGTTTCCTCCGGCAACGGGCCGCCGTGCACGGCGAGGGCGACGGGGAGCGGGAGCGCGGGAACGTACGGGGTCGCGTGGAACGGAGACATGGCCGGATCCGCCACCTCCGTCACCGGGGCGATCCACGGGCCCAGGAGCCGCTGCGCCGCCTGGGCCTCCGTCAGGAAGCGCGTGGGGTCGGCGCCGGGCAGGGGCGCGGAGAGCAACACCGTACGGTCGCCTTCCGCGCTGCGGGCGACGAAACGGCGGCAGGGGACGAGTTCGGGGGATGGGTCCAGGCGGGTGATCAGACGGTACGGGCCGATCCGTCGCGCGGACTCCTCGTTCGGGCGCGGCCGTTCCACGTGCGAACCCCCCTGTCGTACGCCCATGCCGCCCCAGCGGTTGCTGGAGCAACAGGAGCCTACTCAAGTGGGGGGAGGGGGTGTGGGGGCGGTGACCCCCGTCAGTCCGCCACCGGGTCGTCGGCCGGACGCTTCGCGCCGATCAGGGACAGCGCGAGGAACGAGGCGCGCGTGATGAGCCCGGCGAGCAGGATCGTGCCGAACCCCTCCACCTGGAACGCCGCGATCTCACCGCCCAGCCAGGAGGAGCAGCCACCGGATCAGGAGGATCCGGGGTCCAGCCAGAGACCGTGATCGGAATCGAACCGACGTAACTCGCTTTGCAGGCGAGCCCCTCAACCACTCGGGCACACGGTCGTGTTGTGCACGAGTACGACCGTAGGGCGGGGTGGGGAAGGGGCTCAAGGGTTCCGGGCGGCGTGCAACACGACTGCCATGTGGCGTTCATGGTCGGCCTGTCTGTGGGGTTGCCTGTGGGGTTGTCCGTGGGTCGGGCGGTGCGTCCGTCGGTCCCTCGGCGTACGACCAAGGGACCAGGTCGGACCCGACTCCCGACAGGGTCCATTCAGTGTTATGCCCCTTACCCTGGGGCCATGAGCGCCCTCGAACCCCGCGACGCCGACGTCGCGCCCACCACCGCCGTCCCCTCCCCGGGCGGCGGATCCGTGCTCGACCGGGACCACCGGGCGCTCAGCATCGGCATCGTCTCCGTCGTCCTGCTCATCGCCTTCGAGGCGACCGCCGTCGGGACCGCGATGCCGGTCGCGGCGCGCGAGCTGAACGGGATCCCGCTGTACGCCTTCGCCTTCTCCGCGTACTTCACCACCAGCCTCTTCGCCATGGTCCTCTCCGGGCAGTGGTCCGACCGCGCCGGGCCGCTCGCCCCGCTCACCGCCGGCATCTCCGCCTTCGCGGCCGGGCTGCTGCTCTCCGGGACCGCCGGCACGATGTGGCTGTTCATCCTCGGGCGGGCCGTGCAGGGGCTGGGTGGCGGGCTGGTGATCGTGGCGCTGTACGTGGTCGTCAGCCGGGCGTACTCCGAGACGCTGCGGCCCGCGATCATGGCGGCCTTCGCGGCCAGTTGGGTCGTCCCGTCCGTCGTCGGGCCGCTCGCCGCCGGGACGATCACCGAGCATCTGGGCTGGCGGTGGGTCTTCGTCGGGATCCCCGTGCTGGTCTTCCTGCCGCTCGCCCTCGCTCTCCCCGCCATCCGCCGTACCGCCTCCGGGCCCGCCGACCCGGCCGCGCCGCTCCCGCCGTACGACCGGCGGCGGATCCGGCTCGCGCTCGGGATCTCGGCCGGGGCGGGGCTGCTGCAGTACGCGGGCCAGGAGCTGCGCTGGCTCTCGCTGCTGCCTGCTGCGGTGGGCGCGGCACTGCTGGTCCCGGCCGCGCGCGGGCTGCTGCCGCGCGGGACGTACCGCGCGGCGCGCGGGCTGCCGTCCGTGGTGCTGCTGCGGGGGATCGCGGCCGGATCGTTCATCGCGGCCGAGTCCTTCGTGCCGCTCATGCTGGTCACCCAGCGGGGCCTGAGCCCCACTCTCGCGGGCCTGTCACTCGCGGTCGGCGGCGCGACGTGGGCGCTCGGCTCCTGGATCCAGTCCCGGCCGTGGACGGAGCCGTACCGGGAGCGGCTCGTGGTCTTCGGCATGGTGCTGGTCGCGGCGGCGATCGCCACGGCGCCGAGCGTGCTGATCGCGTCGGTGCCGGTGTGGGTGGTCGCGGTGGCGTGGGGGTTCGGCTGCCTCGGCATGGGCATGGTCATCGCCTCGACGAGCGTGCTGCTCCTGAAGCTCTCGGCGCCGGAGGAGGCGGGCGCGAACTCGGCGGCCCTGCAGATCTCGGACGGCCTCTCGAACGTGCTGCTGCTCGCGGCGGGAGGAGCGGCGTTCGCGGCGCTGGGCGGAGGCGCGGTGGGCCACGGCGTGGCCTCGGGCGCGGGCGCGCACCCGGTGGCCTTCGCGGCGGTCTTCCTCCCGATGGCGGGGGTGGCGCTGGCGGGTGCGTGGGTGGCGACGAGGCTGGGCCCTCGGGGCGGGCGGCTGACCGGGTGTTGAGGGTGCGGGGCCCTCGGGCGGGCGGCTGACCTGGGCTTCGTGGCCCTGGGCCCTTGGGGCACTGGTCCCACCCGTGGGTGGGTCCGGATGCCGGTGCCTCCGGTGCGGGGGGTTCGGACTGAGTCCTCACCGCGCTCCGCGCGATTTCGGGCGCTTCACGTCCGAACAGCCCTCACCTACGCACCCAGCCCCCGTCGCGATGGCGAAGCCACCGCGAAGTTCGACGTCGACCAGGACGAGTCGTACAAGCTGGTCATCGACGTGGCCACCGGCGATCTGGAGGACGTCACGCTCATCGCGCGGCGACTGCGCGGCCTGCACGAGGCGACGTGAGCTGAGTCGCACCCCCGCCGCCCCCGGGGCGTTCGCACGAGGATCCGGCCGGGTCGCCGGTAGGGTGGCCCGGTTGTCATACCTGGACGAGCGTCGAACCGGAGACCGTGACTACCACCGCCACCTCCTCCCATCACCTCTCTCCCGCCTTCCCCGGCCGGGCCCCCTGGGGTACCGCCAACAAGCTGCGAGCCTGGCAGCAGGGCGCCATGGAGAAGTACATCCAGGAGCAGCCCCGTGACTTCCTCGCGGTCGCGACGCCCGGCGCCGGAAAGACCACGTTCGCGCTGACGCTCGCGTCCTGGCTGCTGCACCACCACGTCGTGCAGCAGGTGACGGTCGTCGCGCCCACCGAGCACCTGAAGAAGCAGTGGGCCGCCGCCGCCGCGCGGATAGGCATCAAGCTCGACCCCGACTACAGCGCCGGGCCGCTCAGCAAGGAGTACCAGGGCGTCGCCATCACGTACGCCGGTGTCGGCGTACGCCCCATGCTCCACCGCAACCGCTGCGAGCAGCGCAAGACCCTCGTCATCCTCGACGAGATCCACCACGCCGGTGACTCCAAGTCCTGGGGCGAGGCCTGCCTCGAGGCCTTCGACCCGGCGACCCGCCGGCTCGCCCTGACCGGTACGCCGTTCCGTTCCGACACCAACCCCATCCCCTTCGTCACGTACGAGGAGGGGAACGACGGCATCCGGCGGTCGTCGGCGGACTATACGTACGGCTACGGCAACGCCCTCGGCGACGGCGTCGTGCGGCCCGTCATCTTCCTCAGCTACAGCGGCAACATGCGCTGGCGCACCAAGGCCGGTGACGAGATCGCCGCCCGCCTCGGCGAGCCCATGACCAAGGACGCCATCTCCCAGGCCTGGCGCACCGCCCTCGACCCCCGCGGCGACTGGATGCCGAACGTCCTGCGCGCCGCCGACCAGCGCCTCACCGAGGTCAGGAAGGGCATCCCCGACGCCGGCGGGCTCGTCATCGCCTCCGACCAGGACTCCGCGCGCGCCTACGCCAAGCTGATCCGCGAGATCACCGGCACCAAGGCCACGATCGTCCTCTCCGACGAGGCCGCCGCCTCCAAGCGGATCGACGAGTTCAGCGAGAACAACGACCGCTGGATGGTCGCCGTCCGCATGGTGTCCGAAGGCGTCGACGTCCCCCGTCTCGCGGTCGGCGTGTACGCGACGACCATCTCGACCCCGCTGTTCTTCGCCCAGGCCGTCGGACGTTTCGTACGTTCGCGCAGGCGCGGCGAGACCGCCTCCGTGTTCCTTCCCACCATCCCCAACCTCCTCGGCTTCGCCAACGAGATGGAGGTCGAGCGCGACCACGTGCTCGACAAGCCGAAGAAGGACGGCGAGGACGACCCGTACGCCGAGTCCGAGAAGGAGATGGCGGAGGCCGAGAAGCAGCAGGACGAGGACACCGGCGAGCAGGACATGCTGCCCTTCGAGGCGCTGGAGTCCGACGCCGTCTTCGACCGGGTCCTCTACGACGGCGCCGAGTTCGGGATGCAGGCCCACCCGGGCAGCGAGGAGGAGCAGGACTACCTCGGCATCCCCGGGCTCCTCGAACCCGACCAGGTGCAGCTGCTCCTCCAGAAGCGGCAGGCCCGGCAGATCGCGCACAGCCGCAAGAGGCCGGACACCGAGGCCGATCTGTTGGAGCTTCCGGCCGAGCGGCGCCCCGTCGTTTCGCACAAGGAGCTGCTCGAGCTGAGGAAGCAGCTCAACACGATGGTCGGCGCGTACGTCCACCAGAGCGGCAAGCCGCACGGCGTCATCCACACCGAGCTGCGGCGGGTGTGCGGCGGTCCGCCGAGCGCCGAGGCGACGGCCGGCCAGATCCGCGAACGGATCAAGAAGGTGCAGGAGTGGGCCACCCGGATGCGGTGAGGGTGGACGGGCGTGGAGCCCGGATGCGGTGAGTGTCGAGGGGTGTGGGGTCGGCCCGTACGCGGGGGCGTACGGGCCTTTCGCGTTTCATGGGCTGTCCGTCGGGGTTGTCCGGACACCGTGTGCGTCGCTCGTATCGTCGATTTTGTCCGGCGAATCTCCTTGACCGGCTGACTTCCGCCTCGAACCGACCGTATCCGGTCGCTCGCGCCCGGATTCTGGACGAGGTCTTCCGCTGAGCGGAGTGGCTCGCTACTGTCCCCCGCAATGCAAACGCCCCGTGGCAGCGCCGCCGCGGAGCGCAGCCGGTGCGCATGGCCTGCCGGCGGCCTCTGACGTGCGTCGCCGCGGGACCGGCGCCGCTGCTCTCGTTTGAAGGTCCGCCGTCACTCACTCCGAAGGAGAGGGCGTCGTGACCGCGGAAACCTCCCAGACGCTCGACCGGGGCCTCAGGGTCCTCAAACTGCTCGCCGACACCGACCACGGCCTGACCGTCACCGAGTTGTCCAACAAACTCGGAGTGAACAGGACCGTCGTCTACCGTCTGCTCGCCACACTCGAACAGCACGCGCTCGTACGACGCGACCTGGGCGGTCGCGCCCGGGTCGGCCTCGGTGTGCTGCGGCTGGGCCGCCAGGTCCATCCGCTGGTCCGTGAGGCCGCGCTGCCCGCGCTGCGCTCGCTCGCCGAAGACATAGGCGCGACCGCCCACCTCACCCTC